>NZ_AP025489.1 GCF_024347475.1 Vibrio fortis | reverse complement strand
ACATTTTTCTCTGAGTGCTTTTTGAACGCTCAGAACCAAAAAACTCATACACTTCACCACTGATTTTCACAAAAGTGCGAAAGCCTACACGACTAACATTCTGGTACGCAGTGACCGCAGGTGAAAACTCTAAAATAGGATTATCTTTATTCTCTACACCGAACGAGCATAAGCCTTGCCCTCTGTTGACATAAAACGCCCACAGCGGAATGCCCTTCTTCCCTGCTAAACCTGGCAAAAATGAAGAAAATGTCTTCTTCAAGTCATAGTCGTTAATCACGAACTCTTCATTTTCCAGATAATACTCTTTATTCATGGTCACTCTACCTACCTAAACTCTTGCATCCCGACACGAGAAAAAATCAATGAAGTACTTTCTATGGCTACCTGATGTTTTGGTTCAGGCTTTGGTGAAATATTCAGTAAACCACTCGACACACCAAAAGAAAGCGCTTTCTTTTATGTTTGTAAGATACATTCACTCAATCGGATAAGTCTACGAAAAATTAAAGTGTCATCAAAAAACGTGACCTCCCCCCTCAATTAACGCGCAGTTATTGGTGGATGACTCTCTTGAACCACATTTTTTTAAACGGATTTGACACGCTTCAGAACGAGATATTGTTGCTTTTGTTACACGGGTACAATTTTGAAACGCTTTCTTCTGTACCTCAACTAACAAGGAGTATAAAATTGAATATACAAGTAAAAAGATAAAGTAGAATCAACAACTTGCATCAGTCGGCATTGTGATAGCATCGAGCTTTACCTTTCTCATTGACATACATCACCCATTAAACACGGAAATTTTCGACCAATTATGCAGAAACAAGTCATCACCATTAAAGAAGTCGCTGAATACGCCAATGTCTCACAAGCTACTGTTTCTCGTGTGATAAACGGTCAGAACTCTGTGAAAGAGAAAAACTTAGAGAAGGTAAAAAAAGCCATCGCTGAACTTGGATATACACCAAACTCAGCCGCGAAAGCTTTAGCCAGTAATCGCTCCAATAGTATCGGTATGTTAGTCGGAAGCTTGGATGGCCCATTTTATGGACCCCTGATGCACTCTGCAGAAGACACGCTTTACAAAAATGGTCTTCACTTTATCGTAACGAGCGGTCAAGACGATGAAAAAAAAGAGCATGATGCACTTAACTTTTTACGCTCTAAGCAGGTAGATGGCGCCATTGTTCATGCCGATAAAGTTTCTGACGATACACTGAAGGACTTAGCCGGCGACTTTAAAGCGTTAGTGGTACTGAACCGAAAAATCACCGAACTGAAAGATCAATGCCTCTATCTCGACAATGAGCTTGGTGGCTATATTGCTACCAAACACTTGCTCGATAATGGACACAAAAACATTGCGTGTATCACCGGACCTATGTCAAAGCAGGATGCTAGAGACCGCTTACTTGGCTACATTCGCGCTCTTGCTGAACATGGTGTGGCGTACGATCCAAACCTAACTATTGAAGCGCGTTTTGATCATGATGGAAACTTTGATACCGCTTCGAAGCTTCTCGACCGAGACAGTAATATCACTGCAATATTCTGCCAAAACGACAACATCGCTCTGGCAGTATACGATGTTTGCGTACAGCGTAACCTGCTGATTGGTGAAGACATTTCTGTTGTTGGGTTTGATAACGATTTGCTATCCAAGCACATGCGACCACAATTAACTACCGTTGGGTTCCCGCTCTATGAAATGGGTAAAATAGCCGGAGATATGATCATAGATCAGATCAATGGTGTTGGGAAAATGACGAGTAGAAAACTCATCCCTGAGATAGTTATTCGTAACTCAGTAAAAAACATGAATGAAAAATAACGTCTAACTCGATTCCTTTAATAAAAACAATAAAAGCCATATTCAATATGGCTTTTTGTTTATTCCAACAATGAAATCATCAACTTTCAAACCGGTTTGCGGGTATAGACACGCATACTGACCGTATCACTGCAGAGCGTTCAAATAGCCACTGAGTCAATTCAGCTGAAAGTTGATTGCCTACACACGCCACTGTTTTACCGTCCATTAACTCCACTCGAATGGCAATATCGGCAACGCTTTTATCAAGTTGATACACAAAAGGTACCTGACAATAAGTAAACGCTATACAGTCCCCTTCTAACTTCAACTCTTGAGGTTCGCCTTCAGTATCAACGTAATTAAACGTCTCACGCTTAGTGATAAAATCCGACGATTTCAAAAGCGTAGGTGAGATTGTTAGTTGCGATTGTTCAACCTCAATTCCTAACTCACCAAAACGGGTAATGATCTCTTCTTTCACTTGCCCCGTCATGCCTGGTTGCTGTGCTCCCGCTTGCTTTGGCGTATGTGAATATGGGTCCGTTGGAAACGCACCATAGCTTTGAGGAGACTTGTTAAAGCCAATGCCTTCACGAATGCGGTAATAATAATCATCAAGCTTTATCGTAGAAGGGCTCATTCCAGTATCACGATATGAGGCCTGATAAGTTTCTTGCACCGCCAAAAGCAACTTCGACACCATGTGCCAGTAAATACAGCCAAGCCCCTCATAGCCAAACATAGTGCCTGAACGACCAGTAAATGCGCTGTGCTCAAAAACATCTTCGTATAGATCCAATACGGCTTGCCAATCATTATCCGTAAAGCTTGGATAGTCCGCTTTAACCTGCTCTATTCGTTCAGAAAGAGCACCAGCATTTTCAAGATCAGCATGAAAATGATACTTCTGCTCAAGATCCTTAGACAGGATGCGCGTATCGTTTCTAAGTAGCATATGTCCTAACAAAGTACTCGATTGAACAGAGAACGGGTCAATACAGTTCTTGTCCATAAAGCCTTTTAGTGTGCGGTCTGGATACAACATAAAGGTTTGTTGATCAGATCGATACATATCGCTATTAAACAGATTATCTAATAAATCAACGCTCTGCTTTCCATCTAACACGCCTGAGCTTAATACCGCGACTTGCCCTTCTAACATCGGATAAAGCTCATCGACGTAAGCACCATCACCTTTCAAATCCAGTATGTTATAGGCGTTGTATAGGCCATCTTTGCGTTTATTGTTCTCAATCGTTTTATCGATCAGTGACTGCACAGTACGCATGAAGTCTTGGATATAATGGCTGTCTACCGATGTTTTTTCCGATAAACCATCGCGATAGACCTTATTGCGATACCTTTCACCTTCGCTGGCTAAATCAGTCAACAACGACATACGAAATTGCGGAGTCACTGCATCATGTTTTAATACATTGGATGCGGCCTCCAAAATGCAGAAGCTGCGATTTAACCACTCACTGACCTCTTTTGAGACGGAAAGACTTTTTGGCGCACGCTCCAATAACTGAGTCATAAATGCGGTATAACGACGCATGTAGTAAAGGGTGACCATGGATAAACCACTACCCACAATGGCATTGTTTGCATCGTTCCATTCAGGGCGTTGCGTGTTTAGCCAGATGCCTCCGTCGAGAACAAAATTGCTCAATTTCGCCAACAGCGGCACCAGCAACTTCTCCATCAAAGAGACCAAATAGACACTGTTATTGTCGCCCAATAAAAGGCGCCCATCACTCCCGAGTTGAGCGCAACGTTGGTCGATGACCTTCTGCTTTTCAGTGTTGAAAGTAACCGTGTCTTTGGGATTTTTGAACGTCTGCGCTGCACCAACAATTTCGTAAGGAACGTTGGCGTAGCTGAAGTGCTCTTCATTCAGCCATCCAATTAGCTCTGAGCTTTGATACTTATCTGCAAGTTCAAGTAACTTGAGCAGATAAATTATTTGATGATCGCCCCAATAGCCGATATTGCTCCATGGGTTGTCAGGTTCTAACATTTCCCAATCGATCCCTTCTTTTGTGATTCGATAAGGGTTATAGCCATCGACAGTCGAAGCATTGACGAACTTGGTCATAAAGGAGCCAATGAACTTCGGATAGCTCAAGGCTAGCGCTTCCCAGTTTTGGAAAATGTCACGCCAATTTCCTTGGTAACCCAAGAGGCGGTTTCCTTCTTCGTCTCTTACATTTATCTCATAGTGATTCCACGGTCGGCTTGGATCGCCATGTCGACGACCAAACGTTAATGGCAAATACTCATACGCGAGACGAATCAACTGTTCATCACCCGTCTCTCGGGCCAAAGCAACAAGTTCAGGGTGACTCAATTTAGCAGGCAAGGCATTCAGTAAATCATAGTGCTTAGCGACCACTTTCTTGTTAATACGCGAGAACGTATCTCTAACATCACGACTGTCTAGTTCGTAACCATCGACAAAAACACCTCCGCGCATGCTATTGAAGAGAACATTGGCATAATGGTGAACATCTGTCTCTTCAGACGAGGTAAGTTGCCACGCATCTCCACCCGACATCAGATTGACTAAGTCCTTTTGATTGGCTTGGATATCCGCCTTTATTTGAGTGTAGAACGAACGATTTTCCAGAAGCAGCGCTTTTGTCTCTTCTATGTCTTTGTGGGTTTGGTCTATGTCAGCGACAATCAACCAATGCTGTTTCTGACTCGGTTTTAATTCAAACTCTTGATGCACAAAATACGCACCACGCTCACCTCGCACTAAGCGTTGAGCATTCACCTCACCGCCCTTTCGAAAACGTGTTAACTCTTTCGAACTCAGTAATACCTGATGATCGTTCTCAACAAGCGCGAAAACCGAGGTCGCACGTAAAGACTCCGCGGGATCAGCACGATCACTCAACTTGGCATACAAGCTATACAGCGCCAACGGTAAGCTACCAACGCGCTCGTTCCATTTGTATGCATCTACCAGCGCACTACTGGTTTGCATTACTGTTTTAGGTACCTCGGGAGGGAGTATATTTTGAACCCCATCAATGACCTCAACCCGTTTTGATTGAGGATCCAAGTTAGTCACTTCGGTCTCTCGAACAAAACCAAATCGATCAGAGGTCTGCCAACTATATTGATAACTCAAGCCAAGAGAGTAGTTCACCTCTTGGAAAACAATTTTGTCTCCAGTGATATTCTTATAAATATTGCGTTCCACATCGAATTTACCATCGTGATGTGGATTAAACGGTTCCCAAGAAACGATGTCCCCTTGCGCTTGTGTGACTTTTAAAATCGCTTTTGAACCCGTGTTTTCTGCATTCTCGTGAATGTAATCAACCGATCGGTAAGGAAAAAGGGCATTCTCAGGTCGAATTCGACCCGCAGATAAACACCCGGTAGACGAGATAAAGAGCCAGTGATTACTTGCCGACACAACACTAATGAAGAATGGTGCCATTGCGTCTACGTTGCTGATTTTGTAGTAACGTTCACCATCTAAATCAACGAATTGACCTCGAACTTCTTGAGCTTCGCCATTTATAATATTTGTCATAATAATAAACCAATCAATGTAAGCGCTTACTTTTGCGCTCAAATAAAAATAAAATCGAATTATTTGTTCGGTACATGATGACAACGAACAAAATGACCACTTGTTACTTGTGTAACCGTCGGCATAACTTTTCCGCATTTATCACTAGCGTGAAGGCAACGAGAGGTAAAAGGACAGCCTTGACTGCTTGGTTTCCAAAGCGGTATCTCCCCTTTTTTAGCACCTAGTTCTCGCTTCCCTGCATTTCCAACTTCAGGTACCGCAGACAACAAAAGCTGTGAATACGGATGCTGCGGGTTTTGTGTCACACTGTCACTATCCCCCCACTCCACCATATGCCCGACATACATCACCGCGGTTTTCTCCGCAAAATAGCGAGCCGTCGCGATGTCATGAGTGATGTACATAAATGAAATACCATGCTTGTCTTTTAAGTCAGCCATAAGGTTTAAAATACCCAGACGAACTGACACATCGAGCATTGAAATCGGCTCGTCAGCAAGAATAACTTCAGGACTAACAGCTATTGCTCTCGCTATCGCGACACGTTGTCTTTGCCCACCACTTAACTCATGGGGGTATTTTTCTGCGGTCTCTTTCACTGGCGATAGCCCGACCATATCAAGCAGCTCATAGACGAGTTGTGGGATAGCTTCTTTGTCAGCTCGCTTATGTATCAACAGCGGACGCGCAATGTGATGATAGATAGTGTGAACAGGGTTTAGAGATCCAAAAGGGTCTTGGAAGATCATTTGCACTTGGCGGGCATACTCAAGCTCGCCATTTTTGTCGATATAATCCGCTAATGGCTCACCTTTAAATTCGATGTCACCTGCAGTTTTATCATAAATTCGAGTCAACACTCGCGCACCGGTACTCTTACCAGACCCGGATTCACCAACGATTGCGAGCGCTTCACCTCGACGCAGTTCGAAAGAAACGTCATTCACTGCACGCATCACATTGTTCTTACTCGCTTGTCCTACAGGGAAATCTTTGACCAGATTTCTAACCTCAAGTATCACTTCTTTATTGCGATTAACGATTGTTTGTTCAGTATCCATGTTGGTTTCCTTCAACTAAGTGACAAGCGACACGATGAGTATTTGCTACTGAAATGAGGTTCGGCTCTGTAACGGAACAAGTGGCGATACATTCGCTACAGCGCTCTTGAAAGTTACATCCATCAGGGATGTTTAATAGATTGACAGGGTTACCCGGTATGCCATGTAGTCGCTCTTTCGGGCCATGAATCGTTGGAAAAGATGAGATCAAACCTTTGGTGTATGGGTGTTTCGGGTGCGTGAATACTGTTTTTGCATCACCTAACTCAATCAGGTTACCTGCATACATCACCCCAATTCGATCGGCAATCTCACCCATCAAACTCAAATCGTGACTGATAAACAAAATAGAGAAACCGAATTTTTCCTTCAAATCGTAAAGCTCATTCAAGATTTCACGCTCTACAACAACATCCAATGCAGTCGTTGGTTCATCCATAATGATCAGTTTAGGTTCTAGAGCCAATGCGATTGCTATAACAACGCGCTGACGCATACCTCCACTTAACTGGTGAGGAAAACTCGCCATTCGGTCAGCATGGATACCAACCGTATTGAGTAACTCAACACCTCTTTCGTGGGCTTGTGCGTAAGTCACAGACTGATGAGCAAGAATAACGTCCGTTAATTGTTCACCAATAGTGATCACCGGATTTAAAGAGTTCATTGCACTCTGAAATACAACAGACACATCATTCCAACGGAATTTTCGTAACTGATTATTGTTCATTTTGAGCACATCTTGCCCTTTATAGAGAATCTCCCCTTCGGAAATAAGTGCAGGTGCTTTGTGTAATCTAGAAATGGCAAACGCTAACGTACTCTTGCCGCAGCCAGACTCACCCGCGATCCCTAAAGTTTCACCAGGCGCAATGGACAGGCTAACGTTATTCACTGCGCGAGCGATCCCGTTGGGCGATACATAATCGACACAAAGGTTATTAATTTCCAATAAGTTACTCATCTTAAACCTCTGCGTTTATCCGCTTCTTTCTTTAATTTGTGCCAAAGCTTAATGTGTGGACCCGTTCTGAGTTTCGGGTTACTCACCTGATCAATCGACATATTAATGAGGGCGAGAGCGCCACCAGTAATAGCCAGTGCTAATGCAGGAACCAGCATCTCCCACCAAGCGCCAGTGTAAAGTGATGAAGATGTCTGTGCCCAATAGAGCATCGAACCCCAGCTCACTTCCGTTGCGTCACCAAGGCCTAAAATACCGAGCCCTGCTTCTGAACCCATGGCATAAATCACGGTGCCTAAAAATCCACCGAAAACGATCGAAACTAGGTTAGGAAGAATCTCAACTAAAATAATGCGTATTTTTGATTCACCCATAACCTCAGCAGAGATAATAAATTCTTTGTTTCTTATCGCCATGGTTTGAGCACGGATGACTCTAGCCCCCCACGGCCAAGAGGTGATGCCCAATAAGACCGTAATCACCAATGACCCGACCTGTCCTAGGAATGCAGCGAGCACGATAAGTAGTGGTAACTGAGGGAACACGAGAAATACGTTAGTTAGGAAGTTCAACCGATCATCAATTTTCCCACCGAAGTATCCAGACGAAACACCGACTAACACAGCGATGGTCATAGCAATAACGCCTGCTGATATCGCGACAGTTAACGACTTTCGCGCGCCGTGTAACACTTGACTGTACACGTCTCTTCCGCTGCGAGTTGTACCAAGAATATGTTCAGCGTTCGGGGCGATATGAGGTCGAGCCACTCGTTTTTCTGGATTGTGAGTCGATAACACCGGTGCTAGTAGTGCGCCAGCCAAGACGACTGTTAGCAAAAACGTTCCAATGATGGCTGGGGGATTGCCATAAAAGAACGCGTACAATTTACCCAGCGCTTTCTTAACCGTATTCCAAGAATATTTTGACTCACGTGCCGGTAAGTTAGGCCCCGGTGAGATCGTTTTAGTTGTGATGAAATTATCCATGTGAAGGCCTTAATTAGAGATTCGTGGGTCGAGCCAAACATAAAGTAAGTCTGCAATGAAGTTGGCAGTCAGAACGGCGGTAACTAAAATCAACAAAATGGCTTGAATGAGTGGGTAGTCGCGTGCAACGATGCCTTTCAAAAGGATGTTACCCAGCCCCTGATAGTTAAAGACGACTTCCGTCATAATCGAGCCTGCAAACGAAAAGCCAATCGCCATAGCAATCGCGGTAGCAACAGGCAAAATCGCATTTCGACCAGCGTAGCGAGACATCACTCGATAACTACTCAAACCTTTTGCCTCTGCCATGGTCACGTAATCTTCACCTAACACGTTGATCATCGCATTGCGCATGTTAAATACCCACGTCGAGATACCAACGACAACCATAGAGCCAACAGGTAACACTGCATGTTTAGCAACACTGGAAATAAACTCCCAAGTTAATCCAGGTTCGAGAGAAGGGTCATAGGTATACGCCAATGGAAGCAGTTCTAACTTCAAACCAAAAAAGTAGAAAAGCAGCAACGCGGTAACGATGTATGGAAAATTACTAATGAATGCCAACAGTGGTGGAACTAGCTGTCCAAAAAGACCTTCACGTCGATAAGATGCATACGTACCAATACTGACACCAATAATGAGCGCAACAATCAATGAGCCCAGAGCGAGAAACATAGTCCAAGGTAGAGCCATCGCTAATACATCAGAAACGCTCACAGGGAACATCAGTACCGAAGGTCCGAGATCCAAAGTAAAAACGCTCTTCATATACGCAAAATATTGCTCAAATATATTCCCATCGACAAAACCATACATTTCGCGCACAGCATCCATTTGGGCAGGGTCCATGCGTCCTTGAGCCGCAGCAAAAAGGGCATCAACGGGGTCACCAGGCATGAGCCGGGGTAACATAAAATTAAAAGAGATCGCTATTAAAAAAGCGGTAAAGTAAAAACCAAATCGACGAACAAGAAACGACATAGCGCCATCCTTAAGCTAGGAGGGGCAACCCCTCCTCTATAAATTTATTTGAGGTGGAGATTGTTCAGAATGATCACGCGTTTTCCGCCATCATAAAAAACCGGCTGAATATACGGGTTCTCTTTACTTGGCCAACCAGTAATTTTAGATGTGCTGTACTGAAACCAAGTTGGATTCGAATACAACGGAATAAATGGTAAATTCTTGGCCGTGAATTCTTGTAACTTCGATAAAATCTCAGCTTGCTCAGTGCTATCGTTTGTTTTCCCAAAGCTATCAATTAAGGCGTCAATTTCCGGACTATTAACACCATGTCCAGCGTGCCACGTTTTACCAATACGGTCCGACGAGAAATATTCTTGGTAGGCAACTATTGGGCTAGCCGCTGCCATAGACCAGTTAATCGAAACTTTGTACTTACTCTCTTTCAGATTTTTGTCATATACCGCCCAATCCACGGTTTTAACATTAGATTTAACACCAATCTCTTCATAGAACTCTGTTGCCATCTGAACTACTTGAATCCAATCAGTCCAACCGTTCACAACTTCAATATCAAATTCAAATGTTTCACCATTTTCAAGGTCTCGGAAACCATCGCCATTGCGATCAATGAGCCCAGCTTGATCTAACAAATCTGATGCTAGCTCTGGCGAGTACTGCGTTAAATACCCGTATTTTTCATTCACCTTCTCATCGATATCAGATTGATAAAGTTCGCCAATCCCTCCAGGGTTAAAGTTGGCCGTTGGATAGCCATAAGCTGCAATATCAACGATCAGCTCTCTATCTAAAGCAATAGAGAGTGCCTGTCGTACTTTAATGTCATCAAACGGCTTTTCTTTCGTGTTGAGATAGAGGTGGATGGCATCGTTAGCGGGGTACCAAAAATGGTTACTGTCAGGATCACGAGCTACAAAGGTATTCTCTATATCGGCAATAAAGTTAGAGCCCCAATCAATTTCCCCTTTGATCAGTGCAGGTTGAATTTGAGAGTTGTCATTGTAAGAACGGAATGTGATGCAATCTAAATAAGGTCTATTTTCTAGGTAGTAATGCGGATTACGGCACAACTCCATTTGTTGAGATTTAAGATAGCTCACCTCTGTCATCGGGCCGCTACCAATCGGATCAGGGTTAGTAAAGGTGGTTAAATCTTTTTGTTGCGACCAAACTTTCTTTGGCACGATATGGTAAGCAGCAAGATTCCAAAGAAAGGTCGAGTCAGGCTGGGCAATATGGAAGACTATTGTTCTGTCATCAAGAACTTCAATGTCCGTCAATCTATTCTCAGACCAAATCCCTTTTTGATCAAACGCTGGGTTTTCTTTCGTTAACTCAAAACTAAACACGACATCTTTTGCCGTTAACGCACTACCGTCAGACCACTTTAAGCCCTCTCTTAGCTTTAACGTAATCGCTTTGAGATCATCAGAATAAGTCGCCGACTCGGCTAAACGCCAATGTGTCTCACCCGTCATATTGTTAAACACCATCAAGGGTTCAAACATCGTTCCATGTAGAATATCTTTGGTTGTATACGGGTTGTAATTATCGAGAAAACCGGTATTTATGATTGGAACCGCGATTGTCCCTCCTTGCTTTAAGTGGTCAACATCGGCGGCATACAAGCCACTGCTTAATGTCGCGCTAATAACCAGCGACATTACTGACATACGTTTTTTCATAGATTTTCCCTTTATCCAATGCAGTGACTTCACGCCACACGACAAAAAAGTAAGCGGTTTCATTTTGTAATGAAATCCTAAGACATAGATATAAGAGATACAAAATCACAAAGCTTGTTTTGCCAACGTCATCACACCACAAAAATAGCCATAATAATCAATAACATATAAAACACACCAACAACACAAAAATAAAAGCCGCTATTTTTCAATAACTTATGGAAATGTCCTTTTACCACCAATTACCTTGTAAATGTGACCACCACCTCAAAAGAAAACGCTTACAAATTGATTTTTTGAGTTAAGATTAAATCACTGACCTTGGATAGGGTATTTTTATTGGTTTGCCAACCATTAAAAATAAATCGAAGATTATATTTAATAGGTAGAACTGAATATCATGGATAAGAATACAATCACCATCAAAGAGGTCGCGGAATATGCCAACGTATCTCAAGCAACGGTATCCAGAGTTATCAATCAGCAATCAACCGTAAAAGAAAAAAACCTCGTTAAAGTTCTTAATGCTATCGAGGCGTTAGGATATACCCCAAATTCAACAGCAAAAGCACTCGCTACTAAAAAATCGAACAGTATCGGTATGTTAGTAGGTAGTTTAGATGGTCCCTTTTTTGGTCCGTTAATGCACGCCACAGAGAATGAAATATACAAACTGGGTTTGCACCTCATTGTCACGAGCGGACAAGACTCACTTGAGAAAGAGAGCGAATCTCTCAACTTTCTTCGCTCAAAGCAAGTAGATGGAGCCATTGTTCACGCAGACCAAATATGTGATGAGGCACTATTAGATCATGTCAAAAGCTTCAAAAACTTTGTGATTTTGAATCGTTATATTGCAGACCTCGAGAAACACTGTTTATACGTCGACAATGAGCTCGGCGGCTATTTGGCCACAAAGCATCTTCTTGAAAATGGTCATAAAAAAATCGCTTGTATTACGGGCCCTCTTGTAAAACATGAAGCACGAGACCGACTACTTGGCTACATGAGAGCACTTGCAGAAGCTAAGGTTGATTATGACCCTTCATTGATTGTTGAGGGACGATTCGACCATAAAAACAACCTCGTTAAAGCCAATCATGTCATCCACAATATGAAAGGTGTAACGGGTGTTTTTTGTCAAAATGACAACATCGCTTTAGCGGTCTACGACGCATGCTCCCAACAAAATCTACAAATTGGTAAAGACTTGTCAGTAGTCAGTTTCGACAACGATTTAATGTCTAAGCATTTACGTCCCCTGTTAACGACTGTCGGGTTCTCTATCCATGAAATGGGGGAAATAGCGGGAAAAATGTTGGTTGACCAATTAAATCAAAATGGTGAATTAAAGGGTAGAAAGTTAATTCCATCTCTCGAAGTTCGTGATTCTGTTAAGAAGATAGAGAATCAATAACATCAAGTCTAAATCGCAATAGAAATAGTTTTTATATTACTCTCAGAAGATTTATATCGTCAGAAATAATTCAATGAACGACTCCTAGTCATGCGCTTAAGGCGTCTCGTTAAAATTCAGAATCACAAACAAACATAAAGTAAGCGCTATCTAATAAATCACAACGGATGTGAAGTGTTTGAAACCGAGGAACAGTGAAGATTTCAGAACATTATGCACCCGTGTTAAATCCAATATCTACATTGTTCACAAGGCTAAATAACATGTTTACATACAATAAGTTATATATATCAATATCACTTACCTTGGCATTAAGTGGTTGTGGTGGAAGTAGTGGAGACAGTAGCAGTTCTCCAGCACCTGTCGCCGACACAACCGCACCTATCATTACCCTAAACGGTTTAGAAAGCGATTACACTGAGATCGGCCAAGTATACGTCGATCCTGGAGCGACGGTTACCGACAACGTTGATACAGACCTTGATCTCATCGTCGATAGCAATGTCGATGTAAATCAGCTTGGTGTCTACAAAATTCAATACCGAGCGACCGACACCGCGGGAAATACAGCCGAAAAAACTCGCACTGTCACCGTAAAAAACCCAGCACCTCCTGTGACGGGCGACTACTTGGTGTTTGGGGCTGGCAATGTTTCAACGAAATTCAACCCATTAAGTTACGACTGTACCATTGATTATGGCTACTGGATTCATAGTGCGGGCGTAGTAAGCCCCGCTGTTGCAGGTTGTAATTCAGACGGCAGCCCAATTGGTGAAGCACAGCCTGTTGTACCACAAGTGACGGGCATCGCCGCTTCTCAACCCGTGCAAGCTCATCGCTGGTGGGGTTCTCTGTCTTTTATGGGTGAGATGGAAATTGGCAATCCGAACCATGCCGGCTATTTAACCCCAGATCCGATGCTCGTGCGCATTACTAATACTGGCGTGCGTATCTTAGGCATTCCATCTGGGCTCAGGGGCGTTGGCACCGACATATTCCAATACCAGATTCCCGACCCATTCGCTGAGACTTTCGATGGAGTAACCATTGTTAACAGTGCGCATGATCAGTTAGAAGCCAAACTTCAAGAGGCTAGCGACGGTTCTGTTACTGTCGAATGGCAAACTCAAACAGGCGAGGCTGTAATGGAAGCAACGTTTGTTCATGGCTCCCCATATGCTTTTTTTAAGGTTTATGATGGTAATGCAGAACTGCATACCTATCGATCCGACAGTGGTGAAAAAGGGGTTTCTTATCCGCAGAGCAACAACGTCCTCGGTATTTGGACTAATGTTGCTAGCAATAAAACAGAAGTGCTGGTCATCGGTGAAGGTGAAACAGAATTTACCGACGAGACGAGCAACAAAATCGGTATCACTAATGATGCTAATGAGTTTACGCTCGCTCTATTACCCAACGATAGTATGAGTATTACTCAAAAAGTCGCCTTTTATGCGCCTAAAGCGAGAAATGTTGTTAAGTCAGTGTCTATCGATTACCAAGTGAATCGTGACGATGGTGAAGTCAATGTAACTCATACTTACCTCGATGAGAACGGACAAAAAATAGAGACGATTGCGGGACTTCTCCCAATGGCATGGAAGAATCAAGACGCGATTGATTCCGAATACAAAACGCGCAGTGCACGTGGGGTGACTAAGTTTGCTCAAACGGATTCGTTCAGTTACTCGATTCCATTCATTGGCGCCCTCCCTTATTTGCCTGCAGATGTTTCATCTTTGGACACAGCGACATTAACTCAGCACATTAATGACTTCATTGCTCTGGGTGAAGAGAACTGGCTCAACGAGTATGATTCCGATGGTTACACCATAAAGGGCGAATATGCAGATACCTACTGGGCGGGTAAAATTTATGGACAAGTCGCAGAATTGGCAGCCATCAGCGACTCATTGGGTCTTGAAGCTCAAAACTCACAGTTTATTCAATGGCTTAAAGTTGAACTCGAAGATTGGTTCACCGCAAATACAACAGGCGATCTTGATACTCACAAATACTTTGTCTACGACGAGCAATGGAATACGTTATTAGGTGTGAAAGAGTCATTCTTGTCCCACCAGCAACTCAACGACCACCACTTTCATTACGGTTACTTCGTTCGTGCAGCAGCAGAAATTTGTCGTCAAGACGTGAGTTGGTGTAGTGATACGCAATACGGGCCAATGATCGAACTGCTAATTCGTGACTATGCAGCCGGAAAAGATGACGATATGTTCCCATACATGCGCCACTTCGATCCAGCTAATGGCTTCTCATGGGCATCAGGCATGGTGAACTTTACCCGAGGCAATAACAATGAATCAACGTCAGAAGCGGCGAATGCTTATGGTGCAATGGTCCTTTACGGATTAGCGACTGGAAAAGACGAATTTGTTGAAAGAGGCATGTATACCCATGCATCTACGACCAATTCATTTTGGGAGTATTGGAATAACATCGACGCCTTCAGTGTTGAAAATAATGACACTGACAAAGACAACTTCCCTTCGAGCTATAACCGCATCACCACATCTATCATTTGGGGAGATGGTGCAACCTTTTCTACATGGTTTAGTCCTAAGTACACTCATATCTTAGGCATTCAAGGGTTGCCTTCGAATACATTGTCGTTGCACCTTGGCCAACACTCCGACTATATGGCCGATTATATTTCTCTGGGTTTAAGTGAGACCTCAAACGGCAAACCCTCTGGATTAGGTGAAGATGAATGGCGCGATATTTGGTGGAACATTACGGCAATGCACGATCCAGACGAAGCGATCTCTGACTATGAAAGCTATGGCGATTACATAGCAGAACGTGGCTCAAGTAAAGCACATACTTACCACTGGCTCCATACATGGCAACAGCTGGGAACAATGAGAACGGATATCAAGGCTGATCACCCAACAGCTGTTGTCTTTGAAAAGTCATCACAAAAAACCTACGCAGTCTACAACTATCAAAACACTGAAAAGACCGTCACTTTCAGTGATGGCACCGTTGTCTTGGCTGCTCCAAATGGATTTACCCTTCAATAAACGATGAAACCAACTCAGTAACACCAAGGCGCCTTATTGGCGCCTTTCTTCTAGGTATAAACGCCCTACTACCTTGCTCCTTTCGTTACCTCTTTATTCGATTCCTTTCTTTATTTCGTCACCGACAAAACACCCTAGTCAAATCGATATACACAGTCGTAAAAATCCTTTTAGATAAAGTTGATTTTGGGTAATTGTTCACCGTCTTTGAGTAATACCGATAACAGTAAGCACCCATAATCAGCGCAGGAAAAGGTTAAGAACACACGGAAAATTCAATCAGTCATTGCGCTATCATCAATATGCCTAACGCAGTGTTCAAGCCTTCTAACTTGCTGGGTTATAAAGTTTTTTACTCCATCTGAGATAGGCTAATGTGCGCACATTAAGATGATAAATTTAGTTTAGAATTGGAATAGCATTTGATGCAGGCGTCTGGCGTTACAGATTTGAAAGGCTTGGTGTTACGAGCAAAAAAAAACAGCCCCATGAGGAGCTGTTTGGTTATCAAGAAGTGTTTATTACCAGCTCGCTTCTGTCTGGATACCGATAATAAAGTCGTTTTTAGACTGACCTTCATCAGGATCGGTCGTCCAAGAATTCATCACATAACTTGCTAGCAATCGGACTTCTGGGTTTACGCCAGTCCAAGTCGGGAACATTAACGTTGGTGCTATCGTAATCTTAGCTTGATCGTACGAATCGCCGTTCCAGTTGTTATAAACGTAACCCACCTCGCCCTGAAGATACATCTTATCGTTAATACCGACTACAGGACGAACCATAGCTGACGCCCAGTAATCATAGGTACCATCTGCATAGTCGTTGTACTGGCCTTGAATTGACGGGAAGATACTGATACCGCTGTCAAACTTGTGTCCACCAAAAATTAATGCACGGTATGAAGTATCGTCGTCTTCTAAGTGTGTCATAAGAGAAATGGCATCGTTACCCACGCCCCACTCAAACTCATGTTCACCGTGGCGAAGTGCGCCTGGCTTATATGCGTTGTAGTCCGTAATGGTACCACCTAGCAATTGACCAGCACCTAAGCCTTTACCGGCTTGCACAACAATATTTGTATGCGAACTGCCGTCACCTTGAAGGCCTAAGAAGTTAAAAATTTTATAGCCAACTGTTAGATCGTAACCTGTTTCAGTCCATTCCTTTCCAGTTCGATCCCAGTTATCTGGCATAGATTTGAATGTCGCAGAAACATCCCACACACCATATTTTGCAGCAATATTAACCGCGTGCATTTTATTATTTAGGTTTTCAGAGTTTGGATTTGTAGGATTATCTTCTAAGTCATAGTCCTCACGATAACTCGCGATGTAAGCAAAGTTAACAATCGCACTGCCAACTTTCATCGACTCAACACCAATCCCCGTACCCGACATGTCCGAATAAAAGAAATCCGTCATCCAAATATAACGTTCCTTACCGTAATCACGCTTACCGGCAAAAATAGTACCTGTATTGGTATATCCTTTGATCTCGATAAAACCACTACCATTACCAGCCGTGAGACCTTCAGATACCCCGGTGCCAATTTTCAGCTCACGTCCATCACCATATAGCCAGCGGTAACCAAGGTCGATATTTGTTTGATTGTCGTACTCTAGACCCAAGCGACCAAGGGTTTCTTTTTGACCGATGAAATCTGAATCTTTGAAATCGTTTTCTGCACTAAATAGTACGCCTTGTCTGAAGTACCCGCCAAATTCAAAGCCTTCAGTATTTTCAGCAAATGCTGTAAATGAGGTGCTTACTCCTGTTAACGCAAGCATACATGCTAAATGTACTTGTTTTTTTTTCATTGTCATCCCTACTGATATTTTGTTGTAAACGCTTTCTATTGGCGTCGGCATTCTTTAAAGCGACACGTTAGGGTTTAGATACTAGTCACTAAATGTCGTTATTACCGTGATCAAACTCATAGTTAAGAAAGCGCTTTCAAAACGAAATAGAGAATTTAAAAACCAAATAAAACGAGTTGCATAATTAAAAACCTATATATATTCCACATGTTAAATTTGTAAAAATTTATAGTTAAACCAAATGTTTATTTATTTTTTGGAGCAAGAATAAAAACGCACGTTTGAAATTATCGGATAAAACACCAAATTTAAAACAATATAATACCCAACAAAAACAACAACTTAATTAGGTTATTATTTATATCAAAACATAATAAAGATATTAACCCGTGTCACTATCAAATTATTTTATAAACTCAAATTTAATTGATAAAAATTAAAACAACGAACGGCTCTATTGAGCCACATCACAAATTGGCAATGGAAGAACTGCATTATTTATTTATAAGTTGAAAGGAATTTAGGGAATGACTATAAAGAAAGGGCTTTCTTTTTCATTTTATGTAGGGATATCTTATGTTAGCAAGCAAGCCAACACCTTTGGCTCTATCTATCAGTGCAGTAATACTCTCTGGGTGTGCTAGTTCTGACTTTGTTGTACCAAAGCAAGACTTGTCAGATCCAAACATCAATAAAAGCGATGGCTGGGAATTAGTTTGGAATGACGAATTCAGTGGCACAGAAATCGATAAATCGAAATGGTCACTTGAAGAAAACTGCTGGGGTGGTGGTAACAACGAACAGCAATGCTACACAGCAAGAAACAAAAATGCGTTTGTTGAAGGCGGCGTGCTATACATTGTCGCTCATAAAGAGAACTTTTTAGGTCCTAATAACGTCGATGGCGATTATGACGATTTAACAACGTTACCCTACACATCTGCTCGCCTGCGTTCTTTAGATAAAGGTGACTGGACGTACGGTCGTTTTGAAGTAAGAGCCAAGATGCCTGTAGGGCAAGGAACATGGCCAGCAATTTGGATGCTACCTTCTGATTGGGTTTACGGTACATGGGCAGCGTCTGGTGAAATTGATATCGTTGAGGCCGTTAACCTTAAGAGTAAGTCGGATATTCATGGTGAAAAAAATGGCCAACCAGAAACTCGCACTTACGGAACGTTACATTACGGTGGTACTTGGCCAAACAACAAGCACTCAGGTCAACCCTACTCTCTGCCAAACAATGAAAACCCTGGCGATGCGTTCTACACCTACTCATTAGAGTGGGAAAAAGATGAAATGCGCTGGTATGTAGATGACGTTCATTTTGCGACACAAACGTCCGATGGTTGGTACAACATCTACACAAAAGATGGCGAAAAAATCATTGGCATTGATGACGCGCCTTTTGAACAAAGGTTCCACCTTTTATTAAACCTCGCTATTGGTGGTTCATGGGCAGGTAACACTAATGAAAAAGGCATAGACTCTTCCGTATTCCCTCAAGCATTAGAAGTGGACTACGTTCGTGTTTACCAATGCTCAAAGAACCCGACAACTGGCCAAGGTTGCGCAACCGTGTCTGAAGATGCCGTTCATGTAAAAGGTAACAAGCCACCAATCACTGTTGAACTCCCTAGTGATTACATCACTGGCAATACCATTAATGTTTTTGATGGCGAACTCAGCAAATACCTGCAGCAGAATGAATACGACCCACAAGGTGTAATCATGGACTTTGCGTATGTCGATTCTGGCGAGCGTGGTCAAGTTATGCAGATAACGAAAACAGGTGAGACGGGTAATGTCTACTTTGCTACCCCTGAGCTCAACCTCACCTCTTGGACCAAAGATGCAAAACTTGTGTTCGATATCAAAATGGAAGAGGTCGCCAAAGGCGACAAAATCATGGTTAAGGTCGACAGCGGTTGGCCAAACGTAAGTGATTACCCTATTGATGTCCCTCAAGACAACCAGTGGCATACCGTAACAATTAGCCTTAACGACCTTGTACAAAACGGAAACTCGTTTGCGTCCGGTAAAGTCGACATGTCAAAGATAAAGAACCTGCTAGTTCTTGATCCTCAAGGTGAAATGATCTTCCAACTTGATAACGTTCGCTTCGAGCGATGAATGACGGTTTTAGCTTTCAAATGAACGCTACCCCCTACGTATTTAATTAGTTCTTATTATTATAAAAAAGAAAGTGTTATACATTTTTCAACTCAAATTGTAAGCGCTTTCTTTGAATGGAGTCAAAAATGAAACTATACCAATATTTAACACCAACATTAGCCGCTTTGGCACTTGTTGGTTGTGGTGATGACCCTCTAACCGACGTTGCCACTCCGCCCGTCGATCCACAACCACCGGTGGAAGTCGGTGAAAGCATTTATATTCTTCACGCCACTGAAGAACTTAACCATACGTTTGAGTACTGGGATACTTGGGGAAGCGGCAGTTCTTTTGCGACAGCACAAGACAGCCAATATGGCGAAATCCTCGTCATGCAACCAGGTAGCAACTGGGGGGTTCCAACGTCCAACATTGCATGGGGTGCATCGGAAGGGAATGAAATTGATGCTTCTTACATCACTCATGCAAACTTCAAAGTAAGAACAACCACAGCAGATAGTGTAGAAGTGGCTATCGTCACGCTCGCCGCTGAATATAAAGACACTTATCAACTCTCAAGTGGTACAGCACTTTCCGATGGCTGGGTTCAAATGCAAGTCCCTGTAACGCCAAGCACACAAACATCTTGGTTTGCGCTTACTTTCTCTAATGCAGGTCAAGTTGAGCTAGCCGATGTCTATTTGAGTGAAGAAGTTGTCGTACAGCCAACTACGGATGAGTTTGTTCTAATCACTTCAGGTAGCGAAGGTTCTGACATTACATTTGGTGATGACACGGTACAAGAGTGGAGTACAGGTACCGTGTTCAATGGTGAAGCGAACTATTTAGGCAAAAATGCTTGGAGTATCGCTTCTGGTTCTAAATCAGCAGAAGAAGGTAACTGGGGCGCTGTACTTGTTTTCAATGGTGGTATCGAACAAGACCTAAGCCGATTTACCTATCTCGATGTGGATGTTGCAACAGAAGGTGGTTTCGAAAAATACGCAGTGACGCTTGCAGCAAATGGAGTCACTAAGGAACTCGTTTTACCCGTAGATGATAGTGTGAATGATCAATGGCAATCGATCAGACTTGATCTAAGCCAATTCTCTTTAGAAACGTCTAATGTCAGCTCTATTGCAATAATGGGCGTTGGCGGTACGCCAGGCGTTTCCACATTCTACGTTACAGACTATAAGTTCGTAAAAACGCAAGAGCCTACTGTTGACGATAGCTTAGAAAGTCCATTAATCATTCTACATTCAAGCAGTGAAACAGGACTCCAAGATGTCGCTTATGGTGAGTGGAGCACAGGCACAGTCATTTCTTCTGGCTCATTTAATGATCTTTCTACATGGATCCTTGAAGAAAATGGCAGTTGGGGCGCAGTGTTAGCGATGACGAATCAAAACAACACTGAAGCTGCACCCGTAAATCTAACCAGCTTCGAAAACTACACCAACTTAAAACTTAAGGTTGCTGCTGAAGGTGCATTCGACAAATTTGAAGTTTTCTTAGGCACAAACGTTGATGGTAAATCGAGCAGTGCTGTTATCCCGTTCGTTCTTGAAGACGCAACTCAATGGAATGACATTGATATCGACCTAAATGCATTTGGTTTGGCACTGAGTGATATCAACCAAATCGCAGTCTACGGCGTTTACACACCAAGCACTTCTGGCCAAAAGCTATACGTGACTGATTTCGTCGCTTATGACACGGGTATCCACCCTACTCGCAACCATAATGATTATGGCGATGCTTTTGCAATGATTTCATCAACAAGTATCGATTCTAACTTAAGTTATGATGACAGCGCGTTTCTCAATGTAGGCAATGCAAGCTTTAACGAATGGTCAACAGGTACCGGCTTTGATCTCGAGTCATCATACCTAGGTAGCAACGCATGGGAGATGACAAAAGCAGACAGTTGGGGCGCGGTTGTTGCCTTTACAGGTGACGTTTATGGTGAGATTCAACCCTTTGATTTCAACATGAATGAATACAAGAACTTCAGCTTCAAAGTTGCCTCAACCGGTGCACTATCTGACTTCAAGATTGCCTTTAACACCACAAAAGGCGCATCTTACGAAGTGTTGCTCACTCCAACAGTTAGCAGCAGCTGGACAACCTACTCATTCGACATGTCTCAACTTCCGATCGACGTAAACGAAGTCATGCAAGTTGCAGTATTTGGGGTTAATGGTGCTTCTGGCGACAAGTTCTATCTAACAGATATGCAGTTTTCAAAGTAGTTCCTTCGACCACTTCGGCAGTGAGAGTGAGTAACTGCACTCTCACTGATTGAAACAAAACATTCAGACATTAGGGCTATTTAAGAGCACTCTCATATAAAGGTGATGACAATGAGTTTTGACAATTACTGGAAAGATCTTGCAAATAAATACGCTTACGCCAAATCTCTAGAAGATTTAGTTCGCTATAAAAAACGTTCATTAGTCGTGCCAGCCGGCCTGCCATTCAAAGTAACTGCAGGTGTACTTCGCGCTCGTGACTACAACAAATATTACTTTTAATTAAAGCCTAATAGAGCCACCCCGCTCTCTTACTCGGTTTATATCTCTCTCACCATTGGCTAATTCACTGATATAGCCAATGGTTTCTAAATTGTACCTCCCTATAAATGCTGTATCGCCTTGCGATGTACAGGAGTTATTACGTGTTTATCTATCGAAAATCAATTCTGAGCTTATGTGTCTCCATGAGCTTTATGTTCGGTTGCCAAAGTTCCGAGCAAGCTTTTGTTTCATCCCCTGAACTCAACGCTGCCGACTCCTTGCCCTACTTAGATGATTGGAAACCAACAAAAACTATCATTTCAAAAGATCCCCTTATTGAAGCTGAAATCACAAGAATCTTGTCTTTGATGACGCTTGAAGAGAAAGTCGGACAAATGATTCAACCAGACCTTCGAGAAGTCACGCCAACCGAAGCGAAAGAGTACAAGCTTGGCTCTATCTTAAATGGCGGTGGTGGTTTCCCAGACGACAACAAATATGCATCAGCAAAGCAATGGGCAAATGAAGCTGACAAGTTTTGGCTGGCGCTCGAACAGAGTTATGAAGGCAGAGGATTTCGAATTCCCTTTATGTGGGCAACCGATGCGGTACACGGCCACAATAACGTATTTGGCGCAACGCTTTATCCACACAACGTCGGCTTAGGTGCAACACGTAACCCCGATTTAATAGAGAAAATAGGAGTAGCAACGGCAAGAGAAGTCGCGGCGACTGGTTTAGATTGGACCTTTGCTCCTACCGTTGCCACCCCGAGAGATTATCGCTGGGGGCGTGTATACGAAGGGTATTCTGAAGACCCAGAAGTGGTTTATCAGTATGCCAAACGCATGGTTACAGGTATTCAAGGCGGCGAAAGTGGTTTGAAAGGCGATACTCATGTTATCTCTAACGTAAAACACTGGATTGGTGATGGCGGCACACTGAATGGGGTTGACCATGGAGAGAACCGTTACACAGAAGAGTATCTTCGCAATATCCATGCGATGGGCTACGTCGGAGGCCTAGATGCCGGTGCTCAAGTTGTTATGTCATCATTCAACTCTTGGTGGAACCCAAGAAACTATGATCCAATGAGCACCAAAAAAGCGGCAACGCCAGATCTACCCTATATGAATAACCAGAAGATTCACGGCTCTGAGTACCTGATAACAGACGTACTGAAAGGGAAAATGAACTTTGACGGAATTGTCGTTACCGATTGGAATGGACAAGGTGAGATTAACGGCTGTACTGCGGCCAACTGTCCGCAGGCGGTCTTAGCGGGCAACGATGTTTTCATGATCACAGCTCGTGAAGACTGGCAAGCATTCTATGAAAATGTCATAGCTCAAGTCCATTCCGGTATCATTCCAATGTCTCGAATTGATGACGCCGTGACGAGAATCCTTCGCGTAAAAATGAGAGCCAACTTGTGGAATAAACCGATGCCCTCTTTACGCTCACTAGCAGGAAAGCAAGAAGTGCTGAGTGCGCCAGAACACGTTGCTCTTGCTCGCCAAGCCGTCTCCGAATCTTTAGTGCTGTTAAAGAATGATAACAATGCGCTGCCACTGTCCCCAACATCGCGCTTTTTGGTCGTAGGCTCTGCGGCGAATGACATTACGAAACAAACAGGAGGCTGGTCCCTTTCTTGGCAAGGTGATGGAAACACCATAGAGCAAGACTTTCCTAACGCGCAAACCTTGTTGATGGCAATGCGTGCAGAAGCTGGAAACGAAAATATAGTGACTGACATTTCAAAAGCAAACCCTCAAGACACCACGGCTGTCGTTGTCATAGGCGAGGACCCATATGCTGAAATGTTTGGTGACATCAGTCGAACTCAAACACTAGAGTTTTCTAAATTAAAACCGTCTTACAAGAAAGACCTAGACACGATCCGCACTCTAAAAGAGCAAGGCTACAAGGTCATCACGATCTTCTATTCAGGTCGACCGCTTTACGTAAACGAAGAGATCAACCTATCTGACGCATTTGTCGCGGCATGGCTACCTGGTACAGAAGCACGAGGAATCACAGATGTACTCTTTGCGAAATCCGGACAGGATTTCAAAGGCAAACTAAGCTACTCGTGGGGTGCAAAAAAATGCTCGACAACCATCAACCGCCCTGCCCCAAACATCGCGAACTATAAAACTCCTGTTGATGGACTCACTGGCGAGCTCATCGAACAAGATATTAATGGCGAACACCAACCACTGTTCCCTTACGGTTATGGGCTGAGCTATAACAACATCAACACCATCCGTGCTAGATATGAAGACCTTAATGCCATTCCATTGGATCCTAGAGATTACGGCTGTGGTATGTCAGAACCCGACAATGGCGTAGCTAAAACACCACTCGAAATCTTTGGAAAAGAAGCCAAGGGTGAATTTACTGCCAGACTTTCGGGCGCGACAAACAATTGGGAAGCGCTTGCCGTTGGCAAAGGCACAACATCTATTGGCTCTCTCACAACAACAGGCATCAACTACAACGGGATGCAGCAATCTGCACTCAATGTGAAGTTCTTCGGTTCTGATGATGCGTACAAAGAACAATCTGCAGCTCAACTGTATATGCAGACGCCGGATAAAAAAGGGGCGGACTACAGTCGATACGCTAACGCAGACTCAACGCTAGAGTTTGATATTCGAATGAAAACCATCGCTCCAGCGAGCATGACACTAGCGACTCACTGTGAGTGGCCATGTATTGGTGAATTGCAGATCAACCGGATACTGCCTCCCCCTTCAGAGAAGTGGACCACCATAAAAGTACCACTGAAGTGCTTCGAACAAGCTGGCATGTCGTTTCAAAGAATGAGCACACCGTTTTTGATATTTAGCGAGCAGAGCGTAGAGTTTGATCTTGGTAGAGTGAGGCTTGTACCGAACTCCGATACACAAACCCAAGAGCTAGATTGTACCGCCTTGTTAGGCAACTAAAACTCCGAGATTGTCACTAAGAAGCCCTTCCATCATGCGAAGGGCTTTGTTCGATGAAGGCACCATAAGGTTTGAAATGCCTATACTCTTTTCATTGTTCTATGCTGAAGCGGATTCTGACGGTGCTCTTGTATCGATCGCCTTATGTCGAGGGCTTGTCACACAAGAAATCAATTCAGGGATACTGGCATTGAGCCTAGTTTGGTCTCTGCTCATAGCACTATGAAGTACGAAAGGCTGCAGGTAAGTCATGCCAACCATGAGCGCTGTCTGTTGGAATGGCGTAAGAAACTCGGCCATGGTGAAGCTATTGAGTGCGCCAGCCTGATAGCTTTCAGCTGGGCCACCAGTAGAAACCACAAGCATCAATTCTTTGCCATGTAGTTTGTTACCCCCAGGGCCATAAGCAAAACCAGAAAGAAACACTTGATCGATCCAAGCTTTCAGAATCGGTGGTGAAGAGTACCAATAGAATGGAAACTGCAACACGACACGATCAACCTGCTCAAGAAGCGCCTGCTCAACAGCCGGATTGAAGCGCATTTCATCGCCTCCAACAGCGGTTAGGTCGCGAGTAATGATCCCGTCAACTTCCGACAAAGCTTCAAACCATTTTTTGTTAGCAGTGGAGGTCGAAAGATCGGGATGAGCAGTTAACACTAGAATGTTCATAAAACAGGCCTCAATTTTAGGTTTCCTTTCAGTGGTCATCTTGTTTACCACTAGAATTAACGTTTTTCGTTAACTTGTTGCTCATGTTAATTAGGCCGATTAATATAAACAATACACCGACAATCCACCTCACTAGTGAATAGAATCTACCAATGAAGTTACCTTTATCTACCCTCGAAGTATTTAATGCCATTGCGAGTAAAAAAAGCCTGCGTGGTGCAGCTCAAGAGCTTGGAGTAAAACCTTCAACGGTTAGTCATCAGTTAAAAAAACTAGAAGAGCAGCTCGGGACAACGCTATTTATTCGGACAACGCGCTCGATTAACCTAACTGAAGCCGGGCGGGCGTTGGCACGCAGTACCGGGCCAGCCTTTGAGCAGCTAGCCGAAGGCTTATACAGTGCGCGAACAGCTGGGCACGCTGAACGTGGTTCCCTCAAACTTGCGATACCTGAGTTTGCTTACTTTCTGCTGGTTAAGGATAAATTGGCCACTTTCCAGAAAAAATATCCAGAGATCGAAATAGAGTTGTCTATGACTGATGCTTTGTCAGACATCTTGAGTGACGGGTTTCACGCTGGGTTTAGGCTTGGTGGGCTGATTGCTGAGGACATGGTTGCGATAAGATTAAGTGAGCCTTTGAAAACTGCGGTCGTTGCAAGCCCTGAATATCTTGAGAAAAATGGTGAACCTCGAACCCCTAAGGATTTGTTGAACCATAACTGCTTACGTTACCGATACCAAAGTTCAGGACAATTTGCCCCTTGGAGCTTTTCTGGTTCAGAAAGCACTTATCCAGTCGAAGTGCGCGGTAATATGATTGCGAACTCATCACCTGCTACGATCGATCTTTCGCTTCAAGGAGTTGGGTTGACCTATACATTTCGGGATTACTGCACCAATGCCTTGGAAAACGGAGAGCTAGTGGAGGTTCTAACAGAGCATCAGGTCACTTTACCAAGCATGAATATCTATTTCCCAAAGGAGTATCGTTCGATGATGCCACTTCGACTGTTTATCGAGCACTTGAACAATGAGACCGACTGATTCAGAACGTACTTATCAATAACTTCACGAACCTGATTTTCTAATCTAAATCATTCTTGGACATAAAGAAGGAATGGCGATTTTTCATATCAATTCATACTATATGGAAAAAAACCGCATTTGGGGATGTAGGCAGAGAGCGATAGCATTTAAGTTACTGTTAGTTTTCATAAAAACGGAGTATCGTTTACGCAACTAAGATACTAGACAGAATAATTCTGTATTTAAGTGCAGAATTTTTCTGTCTAATATAGCTGTTATGTGCATGCAGCTGAAAATCATTTCTGTATTTTTGATAAGCCATCAATTAAGATGGCTTAGGTCTCAACATCTAGTCTATTTGTTTGGCGACGATCAGCCTAGATATTTTAAAGTGATACTAACTAGCGTTAGTAAGCAAATTGCGACTTCGATTAAATCGTTTAGCAATATGACCTCCTATTGTTGTAGGTGAAGAAGCCACTAATGCTGACGTAACTAGTTCACATTAGTGGCTTTTTTGTTTCTGGCGCTTATCATATCGAATGGTTTGGTGTCTTTCAATAGAGTATTTTCCTAACTATCTGATATACAAGCGTTTTATGCATGCTTTTTGAGGTGGCTTTCTATGTTTTTCAATGACTAAGGTTGGCAAAAAAATGGTATTTGTTCACATTAAAAAGTTGTAGGTACGAGATAAATTTTCACATAACAAGAGACTATGGCGTCAATAGTTAATTTTTGGCGCTATCCTTATCCCACATAACACCATCTCTTAGCATCGAATTTAAGATCACAACCATCTTTCTCATGCAGGCAACTATAGCTACTTTTTTGGGTTTTCCTGCCGCAAGTAATCGTTCATAAGTCGCCTTAAAAACAGGGTTACATTGGATGGCAGACATCATTGCCATGTATAAAACTGTGCGAACTTGAGCACGACCACCTTGGATCATCCGCTTGCCTTTGAGACGTCCACTTTCTCTGGTTATTGGAGCGACGCCTATAAGAGAAGAGGCTTGTTTATTGGTGATAAAACCGAGTTCAGGAACATTACTGATGATTGAGGCTGATGCTATTTTCCCTATCCCTGGCATGCTTTGTAGTATCTCATTTTTAGCTTGGTATTCAGGGCAGGTATCGATGAGTTTTGATATCTTTTCTTCAACTTTGGCGATTTGATTTTTGAGGGCAGTTAAGATTGGTTTAATTGAGGATGCTAGGCTCTGAGGTAAAATCTGTTGTCGGTTTTTCTCCATTGTTTGCATTGACAGTAACTGATTACGTCTTGTAACTAAGTCACTCATTAGTCGTATGTTTTCGCTCTTTAGTTGTGTCAGTTTAGGTTGTATAGCTTCACCAAAATGGGCAATAAGAGCGGCATCTAGACGGTCATTTTTTGCTCGACGCCCAATAGCTCCTGCAAATCTTTTAACGTGCAATGGGTTCGCAATAACATAGGGTAACTTCGCTTTATCACAGGCGAATATGAAAGGCATTTCCAGTCGGCCTGTAGCTTCGATGACAACGCGTCTAGGTCTATGTTTAGTAATAGTCCTAATTGCTTCCTTGATGCCTTTTTCATTATTGGGAACGGTGAAGTAAATATCGAGAGGACGAATATAAATGTCTAATTGTGACTTGCCAGTATCAACGCCGACATTAATGTTTTGAAGTGTGTTTGTATTCATAATAAGCTAACTCTTGCTTGCAAATGCGGGCTCGAGACCCAGAAGACTATTCGAGTGTGGTGCTTGGAGTTCTATCTGGCGTTCGTACTTGTTATCGGTCTCTCGATAGAGGAACCAGCATTTAATCGAACTACCAGATAGAAGAACTTTAGTTGCAGCTAAAGTCTGGGTCTCACCTTACCCGATTGGAGCGCTTATTATCCATACAAGCAATTTAAGAGGACCTAATGTGGTTGGAGAGAATGAAATTTAAAGCGCCAATTTTCTTTTTAATTACACCTCCAGTTCTTTTCGGACTGATTTGGGTATATGAAGCTTTTGAAACTGGTCAAACGATTAAACAAATTTTCATGTTACGTACTCATGATAACAGCCTGCTGGTATGGATAGGGAAAATGTCCATAGCAGGTTTTCTTAATAGCTTTGCTTTAGGGAATCTTTACCCTAACTATCAAAATAAAAGTGTGTCGGTTCAGAGGCTGATTAATATTATAGGTTTTGCACTTTTTTTAGCCGTAGTCAGCATAATAATTTGGGTACTATTTCCAAACGTGCAACTATAAAGCCACATAACGCGGCGTTAGTGTTTACATCAAAATTTACGCAAAAGTAAGGAAGTTGTATGAGTAAATCTGTCTATGTTGCTGGTAGTTTCAAGAATCTAGAAAAGATGCAGGCTATACGAGAAACGTTGGTCAATGCAGGGATTGAAACTACTATCTCTGAACCTCTTCAAGCTAATGGTATTGATGGTTGCTTGCAGCGCATTAGAGAAGCCGATATTACCTACATTTTAAACTTTGGTGGTTACGTCGGAAAAAGTGTAGCCATGGATATTGGTTATGCTTTGGGTCTCAACAAACCAATTTATGCTCTTGAACCAATTGAAGACCCAGACATAACTCACTTGTTAACTCGTGTCGTCACGCCTGGTGAAGTCATTGCTGAACTCAGTGGAAATAGTAAAAACGAACAAACCGTTCAAGAAGTGATGACATCATCTTCAACTTTGTAGATGAGAGGATCACCAATTGGCGCAACTTAATTTTATACATATTGTCAGCTCTAGAAAGCTATGAAGCAGGAACATGTGGGTTAGCTTTCAACTCGGCTTAGAGCAAGTATCCATTGAGTAATGGTTTCTAATGGTGTTTTGTTCCCATCCAGCAAGCGCATTGTCAGCCCACCAAACAACAGCGCGAACGCTTGGTCTGCATGTTCATTGCCGACGACCTTTGCAAGCTCTTGCTTGAATTGTGTATTAGCAAGCTCAAGCAAGTTGTCGCCTTTCACCTGTTTCGAATCTTTATGTTTGGTGTAATCGAGCACCAGCGTTAGCTCTCCGCGAAAGTGACCATCTAATGTCTCGACTAGTTTGTAGAGCATCTGCTCCTTGTGTTGCGGAATGGCCTCGCCTTCTTCTAAACCATATAAAGATCGCGGCTCTAAAAAGACCTCGGTACTTGCTTTAAATAGTGCATCTTTGCTCGGAAAGTAGTGGTATAAGGCACTTTTAGAAATCCCTAAAGCCTCCGCTATGCCGCGCATACCAAGGCCATTGACGCCATGTTCTGTAAAGAGATCGACCGCTTTCATGGCAAGTTCACGGCGGTACGCTTCATGATCAACTACTTTAGGCATTCGTGATTCCTTTTAAAAGTCCACATGGACTATATAACATCTATACGTCTGAGTCTAACCCAAACTCTTTTTAGGACGACTGGTCTAAAAAAGTTGACAGGCTAATTATTGTTCGCTTACTCTATTTTCGACCAAGTGGTCTTTTAAAGACCGCCCACTCCAAGAATGATGAGGAAACGAACAATGGATACAGATAAAACCACGATAAAAAACGCACATATCAATTGGCAATGTCAGGGGAAGTTTAATTTCACCACTGGATTTGGTGCGACAAAAGCAGAGTCTATGATTGCCAACTATGCGGCGTTTATTGCCCCTGTGATCCTATATTTCTTTGCATGGGAAACTCTGGATTGGAGCTGGGTGCAGATCCTTGTGGCGTCGTTCTTGACTCTGGATATGATTGGTGGCGTATTGACTAACTCATTAGGATCGATGAAACGATTTTTACATACTGATCAATCTCTTAATCTATCACTGATGGGAAAATTAGTTGGCAGTAAATTCTTGTTTCCTGCTATTCACTTCCAGTTATTTGCTGTGCCTTTGTGCTTTGATATTGCTTGGTCGTATGCGTTCTTTTGGTATGGTGCAATGATGGTTTCGATCGTGTTTATTCACTTCTTGCCAATGTATCTGCACCGCCCAGTCGCTTTGCTTGTCGTTATGCTAGCGATTATCTTTGCAACCATCTTACCTGCACCAGTTGGACTAGAGTGGCTAGCGCCTATTTTTATGATTAAGCTGGTGTTATCACATGGCGTAAGAGAAGAGCCTTACCGACCATCGGTGTCTCAGTAACGAATACCGACGTAATGAACGATAGAGCAATTGAGAATGGGTCACTTGAACAGTGCACATGCGTTTGTCTCGATTAGTCAGGTAGAAGCTGATTTCTCAAAGAAATAAAAAATGGCGCAACTTAATATCAAGCTGCGCCATTATCTCTTGAGGAATATTTTCCTAGCTCTAAGGCGCTGAATGCCCTGGTACCAGCACCGCATCTGGAGATACCGAAGCACAGCCTTGACCTGTCACAGTATCCGCTGAACATTCATAAACACGAACATAATCAACAACCATGGTCTGTGGCAGTGCCGAATCGTCAATACCTGTGTCATTAGTGTTGCCAGCCCAAGCGCCACCCACTGCTAAGTTCAGAAGTAAATGGAAGCGTTGATTGTAAGGCGCATCTTCCTCACCGATGACTACTCTGCCATTTTCTGTATATTGGCTATACCACCCGCTTGAACGTTGCGTAGCATAATGTACACCATCTACATACCAACGAATTTCGTCTTTTTCCCACTCGAGTGCATAAGTGTGGAAATCGTCTGCAGGGTTAACGTCGTCAGGCATGTAGTACTCTTGACCTGACTCGACATTATTAGGCCAAGCCGCACCGTAATGGAGCGTCCCATATACTCTCCTTTCTGGTGTGCCGCTAAGCTGTCCACCAGCGTCGGATGGTGCTTTTAAATTAACTGCTTCCACAATATCAATTTCACCGGAAGCCGCCCATCCACCATAAACATAGTCAGTTGGTAGCATCCAGATTGCGGGCCAAGTACCTTGACCTGAAGGGAGTTTGGCGCGAATCTCAAAGCGACCGTATTTCCAATCGCCTTTGTTCATAGTTCTCAACCGTGCTGAGGTATAAGGTAGTGTAACCGTATTACTCCAATCTCCATCGGGGTTATTCGGCCCGGTAAACGTCTCTTGCTTGGCTAAAATGTAGAGTTTACCGTCGTTTAGATATGAGTTATCCGGACGGTCGGTGTAACACTGCTGCTCACCATTACCGCCTCCCCAACAGTTAACTTCGAAACCCCATTTAGTTGTATCGATCTCAGTGCCGGAAAACTCGTCATTCCAAACCATTGTCCAACCACTCACATCAGGTGTTGATGGAGCGCTAGATGAGTCAGAACCACTATTACAACCTGAAATAAATGCACCACTCACCAGTGCCATTAAGGTGAACTTTTTAGTATTTGTATTCCACATATCATGCAACTTCATTTGTTATTTTGAAAGCGCTTTCAATTTATCATCTCGTTGTTTATTTATCACAAATGGGAGGCGACTTTGTGATGACCTAACGGGATCAAAATCACATCATTTTTCTGATGGTGTTTGAGCTCACTATGCCATGCTTGCCCTTGCCCTAATAAAAAATATGCAGCGATCTACGCTGCATATTATTCACTCAATATTTTATCTCAGAGACATCAACATGGTTTAAGATTTAACTCGTGTAGTGTGGCACCAGCCTTCACGAAGTCGATACACAGATGATAAAATCCTTTTTCTAAATGCACCTGTGAACCTTCGATATTTACGCGCTCACCTTCGGTTCCATGTACTGACAACGACATGCAAAACTCATCGTTCAAGCTCAGAGCACAAGAAGATTGCGCCAGCGACGGCTTGTCGTAACTCATCACCGCAGACACTTGATAAGTTGCACCTTCGAGTACCTCAACAACAACGCTTGTTGTCTTACTAACCTCCACGGTCGATAAAGCATCAAGTGCAATGGCGTCACTTCCCAAATACTCGTTAAATGAACGAATAGCCTTCACTGGCTCATAACGCACGATAGGACGTTCCATGGCAGGAGTATCTAAAATGAACCAACAAATGTTCATTACGCTCCGCTGCAGCTCCCCAAGCGTTAGCGTGCCTTGCTCTATCGCCGTTAAAGTGTCGTCTCCAGCAACATTTATCGCCGCACCATCATTATCGACAACCATATAGAGATCATTTTGAGCGCGGATCATATATGAAGTGTGTATTTTATCTTCTACGCCACCTTCGGTTGGGTGATTCATTTTCGCCCACCAATCTGTCATCACGATACCTTTAAAGCCCCACTCCTGACGTAAAACGCTAGTATTCAAATCATAATTAGAGGCACCCCAATGACCATTAACGGGGTTGTAACACGTCATAATGGTCGTCGCACCGCCATGCTTCACCGCCATTTCAAATGGCTTAATATGAACTTCTCGAATCGCGCGTTCAGACATCACGCTGTCTACGTCCATTCGCCCTGTTTCTTGATCATTGGCGGCAAAGTGCTTGAGCGTCCCTGTGACTCCTGCTTTTTTTAGCCCTTTAACTTGTGCAGCCGCTAACGTTCCTGTGACAAACGGGTCCTCTGAAAAGTACTCAAAGTTGCGACCATTTAGGGGGTGTCTATGAATGTTGACGCCAGGCCCTAATAAGGTATCGATTTGATACGCTCTAAGCTCTTCACCCACCCAATAAAATAGCTCTTCGTTTAATTCTGAATTCCACGTGCATCCCAACAGTGTGCCAATGGGAACTTGGGTTGCCTTGTGACCACTATCCATACGTATGCCGGAAGGACCATCAGCAGCGGCAACGGCAGGAATACCAAAGTCAATCAAGTCGTCAGACACACCACCGAACGCCGCAGCGGTACCAGGAGTGACTTTAGGGCTGCACATACCTTCACCGCGAACCATGGTCGCTAACTGGGGCAATGATAATTGAGAGACAAATTGCTCCATGGTGACCGAACCATTTTTCACATCAAGAAGCTTGTAACCCAAATCACCAGTTATCACGAGAGCTTGAGGTAGGTTTGATTCTACTCTCTCAGACAAAGAGACCGTGCGCAGAGGCACAGATTCGAAATCAACACCATAGTAGCTATCTCGCTGTTTTACTGGCTTAATGCGCTCAAACGAACGTATTGGTGCGAGCGCTTCCTGACACTGTTCTGTGACGAAAGTGTTAGACACATGATACCTATGCAGCAGTTTGGTCGTATCACGAACACTCGACCCAACATGAAAGCAGTAATCGCCTTTCTCTAATACATAACAGCTTTTGTTCCCCGTTACTCCGCTATCATCATAAGAAGCAAAATCACGCACTGGCATCGAGATAACCAGAGTTTCAGAGGCGCCCGGTTTAAGCGGTGAGGTTTTTTTGAAGCCCACCAGCACTCTGGCTGGTTTGCCAAGTTGGCCCTGAGGCGCTTCAAGATACACTTGAACCACCTCTTTCCCCACATAGTGCTCACCCACATTGGTGACTTTAATTGAAGCTCGGACAATGGAATTTTTGCCTTGCCCAACCACATCGAAATCCACCAGTTCTTGTTTAAAGGCGGTATAAGACAAGCCAAATCCGAATTCAAACTGCACGGCATTAGGTTTAAAGGTTTCAAAATAGCGATAACCAACGTACACATCTTCCGCATAACAATTGTGTGTAGTGCCTCCAAAGTTAGCACTAGAAGGGTAATCACACAGATCATACGCGATGGTATCGGTGAGTTTTCCAGAAGGTGAAACGTCACCAGAAAGTACGTCAGCCAAAGCATGACCACCTTCCATACCTGCCGCCCAACAATACACGACGGATTTGATCGAATGGCGATGCTCCAATGTCATCAACCAGGACATATCCATAATGTTGGTGGTGTTCATAACAACGATAACTTCTGAAAAGTTTTGCGTAATCTTGGTTAGCATGCTGACTTCAGTATCAGTCATTTTGTAGCTACCAGACGCGTCGGCATTGTCCTGATCTTCGCCAGCTGTTCGACCAATGATAAACATCGCCTTGTTAGACTGAGATGAGGCAAGCGCGACCTCTTCATCGCTGAGCAATAGTTCTTCTTGATACCAAGGCTCTGCGGCCCAACCACCACCACCGTCATCAAATGGATTCTCTTTTACCCAATCGCGATAACGCTGTAATAGGTTTTCATTTAGTTCAATCGAGTCGTTTGCCAATAAGCCTTCGATAAGCGAGATTGAATACCTAACATTGACTGCACCACCTGAGCCCGTACCACTGCGATAAGTATCCAATTGGCAACGCCCAAAAACAGCTAAGTTATCACTCTGTTGAATCGGCAACACCGCTTGATCGTTTTTTAATAGAACAATGCCTTCTGCAGCAGATTGTCTACTGATTGGAGCCAGCTTATCCTGAACTTCTAATAAATGGTCTCTATCCATGAATTTTTCTCTCCGAGATCGACACTCATGACTGTCGGTATTTAATACAATTGAAAATAGTTCACTCAAATTTATATGGAAGCTCGCTCTAGAGCTTAGAATCAGCCTTCAATATAAACTCGGTGCCAATCAACAAAATTAGCCTCTCGACAGCATCGAGAGGCTATATTTTTATTTCATTAGAATGTTGCTGGTTTTACAGTGATGTCATCTAGGTAGATCTGTTGCCCTTCTGGTCCTGCCACCAATAGCTCGACAGAAATTGAATCGGCGTTTTCCCCCAGAGTCCAAGGGATCTCAACAGTTTGCCAATCTTCGCTTACAGTCCAGAATTCCTCCCACTGAGAAGATGCCGGTAAACCAGAGCCTTCAGCAGATTCACTATGAAGACCAGCTTTGAACACACCACCAGTGGTAAATGTCCCTTTCAACTTCATAGAGACAACCAGTTGGTCGCCCGGTTGTACCGAACCTTGAGCAAAACGCTCTTGTTTGATCACACCAGAGCTAAACACCACAGCACCATCAACGACTTGTGCATCGGTACCAAATTGCAACCAACCGTCTAAGCCAGATGAGAAGTCGCCATTCGTCATCAAGTTATCAACATCTTCCGCCGCAACAACGTAAACCGTTCTCTCCGCGACAGACTCGTTACCATCAGAATCTTGAACCGTGTAAGTAATGACGTGACTACCTACTTCTGATGTACTGAAGTCGTCACCAGTCACCACCACTGAGGCAGTAAGATCGCCATCAACATTGTCAGCGGCTGAATAGCCCGGCTCGACATACTCTTCACCTACTGACATGCGCACCGCGCCTTCAGACAACGTAATAACAGGCGCGATCATTTCAGCTGTAACCGCGGTTAACGAAACATTGTCTAATGTAATTGGCGTTGCAACACCGCCACCCACAGCGAAGATAAAGTGGATAGGATTTGCTGCATTTTCATTTGCAGTGAATTGAACACTGTATGACTCAAGTTCGGTCGATAGACCAATTGTTGTGTCGTCCATAACTGGTAGGTACCATGGATCTGCTGTTAACAGCTCACCCACTTGCAAAACGATATTACGCGCTTCGCCCGCTTTGGCGTCGAAGCTCGCTACGTAAGTTTGCCCTTCTTGTAACACAACAGAAGATTGAACCAATCTAGGTTGCCATGTCGCACCTGGCGTAAACTCTGACACTACGAGTTGCCCATCGACGATTTCCACACTACCTTCACCTTGGTCAAGCACCCATTCTTCACCAACAGACGTTGAAAAATCTCCGTTGACAATGAGGTTGGTTGATACAACTGGCTCGTAAACCGTTACTGTTCTCTCAACAGTACCTGTGTTGTTTGAACTATCCGTCGCGGAATAAGTAATGGTGTAATCACCGGCTGTGTTCACATCCACTGAACCAGAAATAGTAATATCCGTGATCTCACCGTCTACATCATCTGTCGCTGTTGCACCTAGCTCAACGTATTCGCCATCAAGTACAACACGAACTGTGGACGCGCCATTCAATGTAAGCTCTGGTGGTGTGACATCGTTTTCAACATCTGGAGCGGCTTCAATGATCACAGTTCGAGTCACAGGCTTACCTACGTTACCTGTCGTGTCGACCGCACTGTAAGTGATCTCATACGTACCGTTTTCATCTGCATCAACTTCTCCAAGTTCACCGTACGTTTTGGTAACGACAATTTCAGTTTCGTCATCTTGGTTATCCGTGACCGAGTAGCCAGGATCCACAAACGAATCAACTGCATCTGGATAGTTAAGTTGTGTAATTGATGCACCACCGATAAGTGTCAGTTCAGGCCCTTCCGAATCTCGATACTCTGGGTAAATCGCAACGTTATCAACGTTGTACACGGTAGCGTCTGCATGTGGGTACATCTTGATTGATGTGATTGTTGCGAGTTCAGCATTGTTTTTCAGCAATTCTGACTTAGTAAAAACAAAGTGGCCCCACTCTTCTGTTGGCTCTGATGAAAAATTAACGCTGGTTGTTACATCCGCCCCACTGCCATTTTGTCCTTCTACAACGAAAGTCCATTGAGTTGCGCTATCGCTATAACTTGCAATAGAAGCTGATGCAGACGCCAAATTAGCCGCACCTACAAGACGAACATCAAACTCAATCGTTGATGTTTCAGAAAGACTGTCCAAAGAGACTTCACCAAGGTCAAAGCCTCCCACTAAACCTGAAGCATCGGCCGTCGTAAACTGTACAACATTACGAGTAGAGCCTGTTTGTGCAGCGATATCAGACGTAACAATTGGCGTATGCGCATTCGTTGGGACAACGAAAGCTGGCGTCTCACCATCTTCACCGCTAAATACACCTTGCGTCGGTGATATATGGAAACCTTGGTCCGCTACATATTCGCCCGAAGGTGACGGTGTTGTCGCTACTGAATCGTTATCATCACTATCGCATCCAACTAACGTCAGACCCAAAGCCACACACATGGCGATATTGGATAGCTTGAATTTTCCCTTTGTTTCCATACATTACCTCATTGACTCGACATATCGCCCTCAGAAAATGAAAGCGCTTTCTTTTAATAAATGGTCACACAGAGATTGGAAGGAAAATAGGCGATAATTAGCATTGTTTAAACAAAGTCACAGATACGACATCAAACAAATCATGTTTGGTGATCTACCTTCTCAAAACTATAACTTTGTGGGGTATGGTTATTTGACGGGGTATTAGCGAATAGAGCCGGGTAACTGCCCCTCTCAAAACCCGGCTATTTTAGATATTGTATTAAGGAAAGTAAGTCGAGAGCTTTCAAGTATGATCTGGATTTACAGCTCCTGATCAACGGTTGTACTTGGCTTTGTTTAGGATTTCTTTAAGTTCATGAGTTTTCTCTAAGTCCACGTCGTAGATGTTTGCCAAAGCACAGACGTAGTAGAGGACATCATACAACTCTTCAGCAATCGACCCCTTTAACTCTTCTAATGCTGGCTGACCACTTTGCCCTTTACGAATGGCTTCCGAAACTTCCCCAACTTCTTCTATCAACTTTAAGAAATAGTGATCAGACAGCTCAGGGGCATGATCAAATGCTTTGATGTGGTTTTGTAATTCAGATAATTTCATAACTTCCTTTTACGCTTATCTAGTGTTTATGCTCGAACAGTCACATTCGCAATAATGGTGATGAGCGAGTCTGAAGCCTTCTCGACACGAAAAAGACCACCCGCTTTAGATAATTGGCGAACACTCAGAGTTTCCACGCCAAGCTTATCAAACCAATACGGAGCTAACGAGCATTGCGCGGACCCTGTCGCCAAATCTTCATCTATGCCGATGTTGGGCGCGAAATACCTTAAAACGTACTCGCTATCGCCACTCGACGCAGTAACAATCAGAGCATGATGTTTACGAACCTGCTTAATTTTTTGTTGGTCAGGTAGAAAGTTGGCAACAGATTGTTCATCTGGCAAAACGATCACTAGATCGCGAGTAGAAAATACGTCATCCACTTGCATGAAACTACCATTCAATGAATCAGGAATGACACAAGGTTCACCGTTCCAAGCAGGAAGTGTCATACAGAAACCTTCACCTCGCTTCTGAACCGTCACTGTGCCGTATTCACTGTGTAGCTCTACTGTATTGAGTTGATATTCGGTGATGAGAAAAGAGCCAGCTCCCAAACTACCGTGACCACAAAGGTTAATTTCACTCTCCAATGAAAACCAACGAATCTGGAATTGTCCATTCGACTCCATCAAAAACGAAGTCACCGGTTGACCAAGCTGTTGACTCAATTGGAGCAGCTCGGCGTCAGTCAACCACTCATCTAGCATCACCACACCGCAAGGGTTTCCAGATTGAAACTTCCCAGAAAACACATCGTAAACCAAAGTTTTAATACTGCACCTACCTATTCTGTTTCTAACCTTCAACGGTCATTAACTTGGAGAAAACACTTAAGTAAACACCAAGATATCGCGAGTGATGCGGATAGTCTATGACTCACTTTTTAGTAATACTCTCAATCCCTTACTTTCTGTCGGTGGTTCAATTCAGTATTGCTCGCTAAACTGCTAGAACAAACACAACAAGGAAAGCAAAAATGATTCAACAAGGCCAAACATTACCAAACGCCACTCTTAGTGAACTGACCCATGGAGGAATGCAGAATCACGCGACCGAAACGCTTTTTGCAAATAAGAAAGTGGTACTTTTTGCAGTCCCAGGTGCTTTTACACCAACATGCTCTGAAGCCCACCTACCTGGCTATGTCGTTTTAGCTGATCAGATCAAAGCGACAGGCGTTGATGTAATTGCATGTGTATCTGTAAACGATGCGTTTGTCATGAATGCATGGGGTAAAACACACAACGCTTCTGAGATTCTGATGCTTGGAGATGGTGACGCGAGTTTTACCAAAGCGCTTGGATTAGAAATGGATACCGCGACATTTGGCGGCGTGCGCTCTCAAAGATACGCAATGATCGTGGAAAATGGCGTAGTCACTCAGCTTAATGTTGAAGAGCCAAAACAATTTGAAGCAAGCAAAGCTGAGACAATTTTAGCTGCTTTGAAATAACAAGAAAAAAACCACTCCTAAATCCATAGGAGTGGTGTCGAATTTTCGACAAGGTTCTAACAAGAACGTGTTGGACAGAGGGAGAACTCACGCTCCACCGTCTAAGTTACTTTCGTAAAACTAAGTGGACAAAACTCAATGTCATGGTAGAGCGAAAGGGATTAGGGTGGCGCACCAAAGCCCTTTAGGAGGCAGGCTGAGGTGCGCCTGTAGAATCGGTTAGCAGATGCTTAGATCTTACCTACTAGGTCTAGAGATGGTGCTAGTGTCTCTTCGCCTTCTTTCCATTTTGCTGGGCAAACTTCACCTGGGTTGTTTGCAACGTACTGAGCTGCTTTCACTTTACGTAGTAGGTCTTCAGCGTCACGACCGATGCCTTCAGCAGTGATTTCCATTGCTTGGATAACACCTTCTGGGTCGATTAGGAACGTAGCACGGTCTGCTAGGCCTTGGCCTTCACGCATTACGTTGAAGTTGTTTGTGATAGTGCCTGTTTGGTCACCTACCATGAAGTACTCGATAGTACCGATTTTGTCAGACGTATCGTGCCATGCTTTGTGAGAGAAGTGTGTGTCTGTTGATACTGAGTAAACTTCAACGCCGCGAGACTGAAGCTCTGCGTATTTCTCTTGTAGGTCTACAAGTTCAGTAGGACATACGAAAGTAAAATCTGCTGGGTAGAAGAAGAATACTGCCCACTTACCTTTCACGTCTTGCTCTGTGATTTCTACGAACTCGCCGTTTTTGAATGCTGTTGCGTTGAATGGTTTGATTTCTGTGTTGATCATGATTTTACTCTCTCAATAATTCGGTTGTGTTTGCGCTCTCTTGCGCTGTTGGGGTTATATTGCAACGAATCTTGAGAAGGGTAAATTTGGACTTTTCTATCAATCTAGTAGGTAAAACCTATCAAAGATGATTTGAACAAAAAAAGCGGACCATACAGTCCGCTCACAAATACTTAGCTTCCACATCGAGGTGTTAATAGACAAAACTGACGGATCAGTTTCTAGCCAGTACAAACATGTGATAGCCAAACTCATTGGCTCGTTGGGTACATAAGTTGACTTCATGTTTGATGTCTTTAAACGCCGCCGATTCGGCCATTTCTGGTTCAAGCTCTGCGACTCTCTGACTCAATGGGGCGTAGTAGTTCAACCATGCCTCTTCACTCATTGGAAAATGGTCGACAACCTGATACCCCGCTTTGCTCATCTGTTCTATGCGCGTTTGTACCAATTGAATATCTGGGTACTCTTGGTTCCAAAACTCTATAGACGCCTTACTTGGAGACTCAGTGCGCCACACCATGTCGCTGATCATAAGGTAACCATCGTCGCTCAACAGGTCTTTCCATGCAGAGAGAGCTTTCTCTACACCCATGATATACGCACTGCCTTCAGCCCACATCAAATCAAAGCTTCGTTTAGCAAACGGTAGTTCGGTCATACTCGAACATTCCGTTTCGAGACGCTGAGACAGGCCGAGTTGCTCAAATCGCTCCGTTAATCTGTCTAATGCCGATTGTTCATTATCAAGCGCGGTAATTCTCGCATTGGTCTGCTGCGCTAATACTTGAGTGGCTAACCCTTTACCACAACCAATCTCGAGGATGTTAGTCGGCTTAGTCGGTACTCGCGACAGTGCTTTCTTCGTTTCTTCTTCACTGCCTGGCCCCCATCGCTCTAGCGTTTCAAATACACGCATAAAGTCAGCCATATAGAGATCATGTTCGTTCATATCTTTTGATAACCATTTCAATCGCAAGGCTTCTTTCTCACTAAAGCCTTGCTTCATTAACCAGTCAAGATGAGCATCTGGTGCCAGTTTATCTAGCCCTTCATGCCATGCCTTTAAGTCGCCCTCTCCAAGCATCGCTGCCAAAAGAGTTCGCGACTTTTGCTTCTGCTCAATCTCTTCATCCAAAGCCTTAAGTCGATTCTGAAGCAGTTGCCTATCTACCTTGGCTTCAAGGCAAATCTTGCACTCTTGCAGGGTCAAACCACCAGCTTGTAACTGTTGAATCAAACGTACACGCTGCACATCTTTGTCACTGTATACGCGATACCCATTCTCTAGTCGTCGACCAGAAATAAGGTTCTGTTTCTCGTAATAAAGTAGTGCAGTACGAGACAGCCCTACTTGTTTTGCCAACTCAGATATTTGATACATGGTTTACGCTCATTTTTTAGCTTCTGTTAACCACTTTAAACTATGAAGTTATAGACAAGTCAACCATAGAACGCTGAGTGATAGCTCACTTGCCCCACAGGGATTTCACCATTGAATGATAACGCTAGGAAGTACTCTGCTGGCACACCTGATAAGGTCAATTCTGGTTGTGATTTGAAGCCAAATCGGCCGTAATATTGCGGTTCACCGAGTAAAACAACGCCCTCAAAGCCTGAGTTTTTAACTTGTGAAAGTGCTTCACGAATCAATGCACTTCCAACACCTTTACCTTGATGTGAGGGCGCAACGGATACTGGACCTAATCCCAACCATCGGCTGTCGTTTCCATCAATCATGACTGGAGACAAGGCAATGTGTCCGATGAGTTGCTCTCCTTCCTCGTAAACGAGAGAAAGCGTTAATGCATTGGCTTCTCGCAGCCTTTTCACGATCAAATGTTCAGTCGGTTTTGCACCCGGTTCGTGATGAGGATGATTTTCAAAGGCTTGATAAGTCGTCGATTCTATGTGATTTAAATCTAGCTCTGTTTCATGTCTAATGTTCATATCTTTCTATCCAATTAATAGGTATCCGCACTCAATACTTCGACGTCAGAGTGCTTTCAATAATCAAACTATAAAGTGTAAAGCTATAGACAGGTCAACATTGATTATCAACTTTTTATTTATCAGTCGACCAGAATGAAGATAAAAAAGGCGCTCAAATGAGCGCCTAGGTAAACATTGAGTTCGAGCCAAAAATTTAAATCAGTTTCTTAGCTAGGGTTTGGTCAATTGCTGCCTTACCTGCACCAGAGAATGCTAGAGATACACTTGCGGCTAGCAGTGCTAAGCCAAACTCGTAACCGTTGTTTGACATAAACAAACCATTTTCAAAATGAACCGCAAAAATGGCAACTAACATCGTTACTGCTAGTGCAGCTGCAGCCGGACGAGTGAGCAACCCTAGAAGAATAAACAGACCACCGACAAACTCTGCACTGCCCGCCAAGAACGCCATCAACACCCCAGGGCCTAGACCAATTGACGCCATCCACTGCCCAGTACCTTCTAAGCCATAGCCACCAAACCAACCAAACAGTTTTTGCGCACCATGTGCCATAAAGATGATACCAACTGGTACTCGCAGTGCCAGAGCACCAAAGCCAGCGTTTGATTGTGCGAGTTTTTGAATAAGTGCTTTCATAGTCATGTCCTTAAAGTTATTTGATCAATATGAGGTGGTATATCAATCCTCCCTCAGCTGTTGATGAACAGTCTATGTGGCATGACCAACAGAAAGAATCCTGCAATTTTGATGCATTAATTCAATTTTTTCGAACAAGATTTATTGAACTTTTCCTCAATTACAAAATAACAAAAAATTATCATTAATATAATTTATGATAATTTCATTTAATTAATCGAATGCCCTAATATTCTCCCCATCGAAGCGAAACGCTGAAAACAAGACAAATTATCTAGACAGATTTTGGAGCAGAATATGAAAATGAATCACGTTGGTATCATGGTTGGCGATATGGACAAAGCGGTAGAGTTCTATACTAAAGCCCTTGGCCTTCGCATTGTAATGAACAACACTAAAGTGATGGAAGAACGTGAAACAGCAATCGGCCGTATGTGTATTGCTGTGTTTGGTGAAGGCTTCAAAGGCTTCAACATTGCGCACCTAGTAACATCAGATGGTATTGGTGTGGAACTATTTGAAATGGTTGACCGAGAAGAGCGTCATAACGTTGATTTCTCTCGCCTAGGTATCTTCCACTTCTGTTTACAGCTACCTAAAGAACAGTTTGAATCAGCAATCAAACGTGTTGAAGAGTTTGGCGGTAAAGTTCGTATGGATATTCACCGTTACCACCCAGAAGACGATTCTAAGCAAGCACAAATGGTTTACCTAGAAGACCCGTTTGGTAACCTATTTGAGTTTTACTCGCACTCTTACGAAGACACTTACGCTTCTGACTACGAGTAATTAGTTGCCCAGAAGTGAGAACATTTTTAATGCCCATTAGCGATTATTGCTAATGGGCATTTTTTCATTGAATTATGGCACCGGGAAACGCTAGAAGGCGGTGACATTTAAGCACTATAGATGTCGAACTATTGAGTCGATTTCATTAGGCCAAATAGATCTTTCGGATTGTTCATGTGCGGAACTAACTCTATCGTTTCGCCAAAACCGAGCTCAGTAGCAAGGTCATAGATATAACGCAGTACTGAAAGGTCCTCGAGTGCAAAGCCCACCGAATCAAAGATAGTGACCTGTTGCTCGCTTTCTCGTCCAATGCTCTTACCTGCAATCACTTCCCACAATGGATACACTGGGTACTCAGCTGGCAATTGTTGGATATCCCCTTCAACGCGAGTTTGCGGCTCATGTTCTATGAAGATCTTGCCATTAAGCAACACATCTAGATGCAACTCGGTTTTACCTGGGCAATCCCCACCTACTCCATTTATATGCATGCCCGGCTCGACCATATCAGGTGTCAGGATCGTCGCATACGCCTTATCAGCAGTGACGGTTGTTACGATATCTGCACCATTCACGCAAGACTTTGCGCTGTCCGCCTTGATCACCTTCAGATCAGGGTAAGCCTCAAGATGCGAAGCTAGCTTCTCCATCGCTTCAACATCAATATCGAAAATACGTAACTCTTTGATCCCTAAAATGGCATGAAAAGCGATGGCCTGAAATTCACTCTGTGCACCACAGCCAATCATCCCCATCGACTGACTGTCTTTTCTTGCCAACGCCTTTGCCGCCATCACTGAAGTTACTGCTGTACGTAGAGCGGTCGAGATAGTCAGTTCGGACAGCAGGCGTGGGTAACCCGTCGCCACCTCAGACAAAGCACCAAACGCCATCACGGTTGATAGGCCCTGATTTGGATTAGATGGATGCCCATTCACATATTTGAAGCCATATAAATTATGATCTGCAACGGGCATCAACTCGATAACCCCAACCTCGCTGTGCGCTGCGCTTCGCGCCGACTTATCAAACTCTGGCCAGCGACAGAAGTCTTGTTCCATATATCCAAGCAAATCTGCCATAAAAGTATCAGCACCTTGCGCATTTACCAGACGGCCTAGTGCTTGTACATCCAAAAATAGTGTCATCCAACAGCTCCTCAATCTCTTATTATTCATATGCATACTGCGAGTGAAGATAGTCTAGACGCGACTTGAGCCAACAAAAAGACAGAAAATTGCACAAATATCTACCCATAACTGGCGTTTTGATCGCATCATTTAACAATATGTCAGTGGATAAGCGAATCAGGAGAAAAGGTGTGAGCAACCTAGATGATAAAGACCGCGAGCTAATTGCCTTACTGAGAAAAGATGCGCGCATGCCAGTGGTCAACCTTGCAAAGCAGCTCAAAGTATCACGCGCTACGGTACAAAACCGGATCAGCAAGCTAGAGAAATTAGGAGTGATCCTAGGTTATACCGTCAAACTGAGCGAAGATACGGAGCAGAGTCAGGTCGAAGCAATCATTAGCATTTGTGTGGCGGCTAAGGATGAGAACAATGTACTTAAAAATCTGCAAAGTTTTCCAGAGGTATTGAGCGTGTACCACACTAATGGGAAATGGGATCTGATCGCTAACCTACGTAGCCAAAATCTATCAATGTTAGGTGGGGTGCTAGGTCGAATACGTTCTATCGAAGGCATCGAACAGACTGAAGCCAATTTACTCATTAACAAAATATTCTGATCGACAAACAACACAGCGCATAACGCAACCATAAGGGGCAACCATAAGGGTGCGTAATACGGCTTTGGACAATTCTGAGTCAGTGGCGTTGCTAAATTGGCGATGGGTGGGTAATTCCAGATTTGGAAAGTCTTTTAGTTATGTGCAATAAACTTTGATTAACGGTTTTACTGAAATAGAGAAATCTGAAACACTTTGGTTTTTGAGGCGACCCTCAGCCATTTAATTTGAAGAACCTATATTCCCATGTCACTGCAGAAACTTATTCGCTTTAGCGATGCCAAATTAGGTACTATCTCACTTTGTATCTTAAGCCCCATTATCGCCGAGTATTTGTTGGGTATATGGTCACTTAGGCAGCTTTCATCACTCCTATTCTTAGTGCCTTTTTACGGCTGTGGTGCGTTGCTTGTGAGAGAAATTGCACGACGAAGTCGAAGTGGCTGGGTTGGAGTTTTCACGCTTTCTATTGCGTTTGGTTTAATAGAAGAGGGGTTGTTAACTCAAACGTTTTTCAACGCAGATTACTATCACGCAGGATTACTATCTTTTGGCTATATCGAGTCAATTGGTACGTCACCATTCTGGATAATATATATTCTTGGACTTCATAGCCTTGGCAGTATTTGTTTACCAATATTAATGGTTGAATTGCACTTGGGTAGTTCAGAGCGGAAAAAACCTTGGTTAAACTGGCCATCCTTTGTCGTATGTACAACTCTCTACTTTGTGGCATCAGCATCCATTTTCCTTGGAACCCAACAGGCCTTTCCCTATGAAAGTACGTTGCTACAAAAATTAGCCGTTATCGCGGCCATACTAGTTTTTTTCGCTCTCGCGCTTGTTAGACCTAAAATCGCCTTAAAACGTAACAACAGACGTGTTAGCAACATACAGGTGTTTGTCACCACTACACTTTTGGGCATTGTGTTTTTCGGTCAACACTATTGCATGTACACGCTTGGTCTGAGTGAGCATTTTGTTGCGTTTTCAATGCTGTTTATCTATCTGCTCGGAATGTACTTTATATTGCGCTGGAGTCAGTGCGAGAATTGGCGTGACGGCCAACAGTATTCAATGGTGTTAAGCTTGCTAGTGATTTATAGCGCATTGGGACTCTATCAATTCTCTAAACATACGACAGCGCTTGGGCATGACATCAACTATGTCGATACAGCTCTTCAAGCCATGTTGATATTGGCCTTAATTATTCCGATATTAAGAAAAATTAAATCGCTTGCTTAAAGTATGACGTCTAAGGAGCTAGCTTGGAGTGGGGCATTTTCGAATTCAAAAGTGCCTCGAGTCAAAATCTAGGCCAATAAAGCGTCTGGGCAATTGTGTATTAGTGCCCGTGTTAAATTAACCAGTCATGAATAATTACAGGTAGGCGAAGAAGAAGTCATATTAAGACGCGCGGTCAGTAAAGCCGCGCTAGTCCAAAGGTGTGATTCAGTTACTAATTAAGTGCAATTACGTGAATTCAATGCATCGAGCTTCGTAATTTATCACTGCGGGCGAAAGTAAACATCAAGACAAAACAGAAGAGTAGTAACCCTGACGAGATTTGTAAGGTTAACAAGCTTTCAGATACAAGAGGTAACGCCAATGAAAAAATGCATAGTGCTACGATAAATATTTCGAAAGCAGCGCCTATAAATGAATAATTATGACGAAAAAGTGCCCATCTATAACTCATTGATAACTCCATTATTGAGTTTAGTTAAAAAAAGCGAAGGAGCATGCTCCTTCACTTTTTTCGAGGTTGATAAACAACCCCAAGCTGAGTGGGTACTTTATAAAAATACATCTATAATATAAATACTTAGAATCAAAAACATAGACATAGCGCATATTGCGTGTCCGTTTAAAACGCCTCTATTTGTTCAATAACACTACATCGTAAAGACAGGCGACATGCCGCTCTCTTGTCCATTAAGAAGAAGAGTTCCAATAACGATAAGTAACATGCCACCAAACAGCTGCAAGTAATGGCCCGCAACTCTCCATGTGTCATTACCGATTTGATTACCTACAGATAGATACCGTTTTACTAAGTGCTTTCCTGTAAGAGTCATTATGGCGATCAGGGATGTGGTCAGTGCCGTACCGGCAGCCATAGCCAACGCACTCAATACACCCATCCAATACAGGCCAACAACATTGGCAAACAGAAGAACCATAACCGCACCAGTACAAGGTCTTACACCAATAGTAACGATAATCCCGGCATACTCTCGCAAGGTGGAAGCTTTATTAATCGCTTCTGCGTCGGCGACATGCTGATGCCCACATCCACAACCTGCGTGATACGTGTGAGCTATTGGCTTTTGTATGCTGATCGAGTTTAAGGTTGGCGCTTGCATTGTTAGCGGAGACTGCCCACTCGTTGGAAGGACAGTGATGGCTTTCACTTTGAGCTTAGGCTTGCGCATAGTTTTATAGATGTTGCGGAGCGCTTTCCAACAAATCAGGGCTCCAACTGCAGCAACCAAAGCAAAACTCAATAAAACAAACATATTTGCTTTATCATTCACAACACGCATCGAGGCGTTAAATCCCCAAATCAAAACACTAACTAGCAGAATAGCTACCAATGCCTGTAGCAACGCTGACACCACTGTAAGCACTAAACTTGCCTTGACCTTTGTGGGATGAGTTGCCAAGTAGGTAGATACAATCACTTTACCATGCCCAGGCCCAAGTGAATGAAGCATACCGTAGACGAAGCTAAAACCGATCAAGTAACTCCCCGCCGCCCATGGTGAATACTTTGCTTCATAGAGCAAATCGGCAAGTTGGGCGTTTACTTCTTTCTGCCACTGAATACTCGATAAAACCAAAGATGGCCACATTGTCCAAAGTTGGTAAACACCAACAATCACAAGCAGTGCAGCCCCGAGACCAATCAGACAATAGTTTGTTTTAAATTGATTTTTCTGCATTGGATTAGAACCTGTAATTCTTCATCTGTTACTACACAACATCAATGAGAACCAGTGACAATGGCGCAGTTGAGTTTAATAGTTTGGGTAAAGAGCTGACCTAAGGTGTTGTCAGGGTCGGCTTCAACCGATAATGACATTGCGTAACTCATCTGCTCTGGAGTCGGGTTCGGTTCCACCAACGTCAGTGAGCATTGTCTATCCAGCTCAGGGGATAAGCTGACATCACTCTTAGAGTCCCACGACATATCGACAAAATAGCTTGGGTCAAAAATAAGTAGGCGTAACGTATCTCTCGTCACTGCCTGAGGCGTAGAGAGCGGAAGATCGAACGTCATCACTAATTTCGCTTTATCTCGTTTAAACTTGGCGTTCTCAGCAATGGCGTATCTTATTGGCGTTTCGCCCTCATAAAAATAAGTGAAGTAATGCTCAAACATCATGTTGTCTATCACGGATGAAGCAAGCTTCTCAAAAATCTCTTCTTCACTTTCTGCGGCGATATCTTCACCATCGAGCATATACATAGAAGTCATGGCGTCAAACGACCATTCCATCGACAGTCCGGTGATCATCCCATCTTCCCCCTCTATGTGGGTTTTCATTTCGATCCAGGAATGGGGGTGAGCTTGTAAGCTCGGGGCAAAAGGAAGCAATGCAAAACAAAGGAAAACAATGCTTTTAAAACGAGCTTTAAATAAACGATCGATGAAGCGAGGCAGAATGTGCGAAAAGGAATGGATAACGAAAAGTTGAAATTTCATGGCTAACATATACGGCTTTACATAATGTTATAATATAACAGTTACAACAATGTTCACACCATTCATTCCTCTGTGAAACGTAACGCGATATGACAAAGTTGCCAAAACTAGAAAGACTAATACTAAAAAAGCCACTTATTTATCTTCATATCAGATAAATAAGTGGCTTTTCGAACGACTTAGAACAGGTGCTAAAGAGCAGGGTTTGCTCTTAGACCAGCATCAATATACGTTGAAACTATCTTTTCTTTCCCTGCTGAACCAATTTCTCATGCCAAGCGGTACTTCCATCTCGCTTGCTCACTTCATATTCGGCACAGAATTGAGAGATGGTCATATTGTTATCTCCCGTCGCTAACTTAAGCGCCAATTGAACTTGTTGAAGCTTACTTTGCAATCGCAAAATTTGCCCCGCGTTCGGACTCTTTTCCTTTGCGTACTTTAATGCCGCGTGTTTACGTTCCGCCGCACCTGCTCTTCGGTCTGCCTCGCCTAACAGAAACTTTAACTGACCAATCGTCTTTCCTTTCTTAAAAGCGGGTTCAAGCAGCTCAGCGCATTCGTCGAAAGTTGGGTTTTCAACGTATGGGTCAATTTTATGAGCTTGCTGGCGCATCCACTCTAGCGCTAATTCTTCATCTGACATCGTGAAACCTTGGCGAACAAAAGAGGCATATAATATCGCTCATTAAGGATGGGCTGCAACATCGGATTGTTGTCACAGCATTCGCCCTTAAGTTGCTTGGTAAGCAATGATGTCTCCAGGCTGGCACTCTAAGACTTCACATATCTTCTCTAGCGTACTAAATCGTATCGCCTTCGCCTTACCGTTTTTAAGAATCGATAGGTTCTGTTCACTGACGCCAACCTGTTCTGACAGCTCTTTCAAACGCATTTTCCGTTTTGCCATCATTACATCAAGGTTAATTACTATGTTCATGCTCCGCGCCTTAGATCGTGTGTCTTTGCTCATCAGCAATTTTTTGAGCTTCATTCATAACGTATGAAATAACCAATACAATCATTCCACAAAACAGTGTAACAACATCTAAGCCTGTAAAGCTAATAGATAAAATGCGCTGACCGGGAGGATTGTTAAAACTCAATACGACAGAGATGAGCCCACTATAAACAAGACCACCAAACGCCCAGTAAAAGAAACTCAACCCTAATTTGCGATAGTACTTAACCGTTTCAACAGTAAACACTTCGCTCGCTTCATAACTTTTAAAGAGCTTAGTTAAGATCAGAAGCGCATAGAAAATAACACCGCAAGGCAGCAGGCTGACGATTAGAGCCCAAAATCGTGTCTCGTTCGATAGCGGTTGAGATGTGTAGCTAGATATATCATGACTAAACTGAACAATGCCGGTTGTCGTTAGGAAGTCCCAAGGTGTTTGGACAAATGCCCAAAAGTAAACCATTGATAAAGGAAGCAGCAGCATCAAGGCTTGCAAGATCACTCTAATCTTTCGGCTGTATCTCTGAATATCTTTCATATGAACTCTCCAATATATTGGTATGCAGGTCAGATTATAACCACCAAGACCAAATAAACAATAAAAAATTATCGTTTATCATTAAATTTAGCATTTAAAACGATAATTCATGGTTTAAAGATAAGCTTAATGAAGACTAATTCACCGAGTTGAGAGGCCGAATTTACGACTTATTCCACTCTCCATTGACATTTTCAATCATCTTTTTCAACTTTTTGTTGATAGTGTTTCTATAAAACCCCCATTTATCTACGAATTGATAAGTAATAAGTTCGTTCCATAAGAAAACGGAATAGGAAATGGAACGATGACACTGAACCAATTACAACAAGCTCGAGATGTACAACGTCCAACACGCGAAGCGATGTTACAACGAGCGCCTGAGGTCCATGCGTTTTGGAGTAACAATAGAGCACTCTTTAAAAACGCATGGGATGAGTGGGAAAAGAACCAGAGCTTAGCTCCATTAACAGAATCACTTATCGATCATAAATTACGTGATGCTATCAATAATTCGTGGGCTGAACCCACCAAAGAAAATGCCGTCAAAGAGTTAATAAGCGAAGTTGCGCCTGGTGTTTATAAGTTTCAATTTTTCGATGTTGATAGCATCAAACAACTACGTAGCTATTTGTCATCAGCGGCGAGTGCAGACATCCCACTAAGACCGCCTTACGGCATTGCGTTGAATCGAGGTGGTGCAATGTTGGATGAACGTTCTGAGGGGTACCTAGCTGCACCAAATTTCCAGACGTTTTATCGTGAAATGTTGGATAAGTACATGAGACCAATTGCGCGACTGTTGTTCCCAGAAATTATTGGTTATGACGCGCAAACTTTTGGCTTCTCAATACAGTACCAACCGAATACGGATACTTCTTTGAGAATGCATACTGATGCGTCTTCGGTGACATTGAACATCAACATGAACCTTCCCGAAGAAACTTTCTCTGGGTCTGAAGTCAGCTTTTACGACCCGACAACAGGAGGCCTAGTAGACCAAACCTTTGAGCCGGGTGTGGCGTTGATCCATCGAGGACATGTACCACACGCAACCCACCCAATCACGCAAGGTGAGCGTTCAAACTTAGTGCTGTGGCTATATGGAAATCGTGGACAAATTCCGATGCAGGGTGCGAGCTATACAACGATTGATGCTACCCAACGTTGGACCACGCCTACCGACAAACCTGACACATTTGCTCCTTTCTAGCCAATAGCTATTAGTTAACAGATTCCAGTGGCCTCATTCTCAAAAGGTGGGACTGCCTAAATGGTAGAAGATCGTACCCAACTGACAGAAGCAAGATATTGAGAATAATGGCCACTGTATTCCTTTGTCATAACAACTTTTACCCCAGTTTCCTTGCCTGACTCGCCAGTTTGTGGCTCAATGACCGCAAATATTTCATAACTCGTTACACAACGCGACGCATGAACACTTTACATCTGCTGCCATGCAATCGAAACTTCTAATGAAGTAACTAGCAGTGACATAACAGAGTCAATAAAGCATTATGAACAACACGACCGAAAAAAAGTCGAATCCCCTATTCGAGATCCTTTTTAACGTATTTATCCCATCTTTTATCTTGATGAAGTTTAGTGGTGAAGAGCACTTAGGTACTGCCATGGCATTAGTTGTGGCGCTGCTATTCCCTGTCATTTACGGTGGTATGGATCTGATCCGCAACAAGAAATTCAATTTCATCGCGGCTCTTGGTTTCATCAGCGTTTTATTAACGGGTGGTATTGGCCTACTTGAGCTGGATACTCGTTGGTTAGCCCTTAAAGAAGCCTTGATCCCCGGCCTTATTGGCTTAGCGGTATTGGGTTCAACATTCACTCGTTACCCATTAATGCAAAAAATGTTGCTTAACGACAGCGTGCTTAACTTGCCACTCATCAATGAGCGTCTTGAAGCAAACGGAAAAAAACAAGCTTTTGATCGTTGCTTGATGTCTTCAAACTACCTATTTGCAAGTACATTCGCCTTCTCTTCGGCGATGAATTACTTCTTAGCGACATGGATTGTAACCAGCCCTGCTGGCACAGCAGCGTTTAACGAGGAGCTTGGCAAGCTCACTCTTTACAGCTACCCAGCGATTGCAATCCCAAGCATGCTGATGATGTTTGGTATTTTTTACTACATCTGGCGTCAAGTACGCGCAATGACTCACTTAGAAACCGAGCAAATCTTTCACACTAAGTAACGGTTTCATCTGAACAACAAAACGCCTCAAGCGGAACAATTCGTTTGAGGCGTTTTTTTATCTAAGACCCCACTCACCTGCCACCACTCTTCACAAAAGAGATCAATAGGATTTTTCTATCAAAGAAATAGAAATAAGTGATCTGCTTTTTTACCGCTTTGATGCCATTCTTAATACATAGACACATAACCACATTTATTTTATGGTTATATTAATTAATAATACAAATAACTTTAACTGGATAGATAATCATCCTTTCATGAATCGTATCTAAGGTTGGTTGTTAGTTAACTTCGTCGCATTCAGGAGATAGATATGCACGGTGAGCAAAATGGTAATGCGGGCAAATGCCCAGTAATGCATGGCGGGAACACAACCCTTGGTGGTAAAGCAACGAAAAACGTCGATTGGTGGCCTAATCAATTGAACTTGAAAATCCTCCACCAAAACGACACCAAGTCGAATCCGCTTGATGAAAACTTCAATTATGCAGAAGCGTTTAAAGCACTAAATCTGAAAGCAGTAAAAGCCGATCTTGAAGCTCTAATGACAGACTCTCAAGATTGGTGGCCAGCCGACTACGGTCACTACGGTCCATTCATGATCCGTATGGCATGGCACGCTGCAGGAACATATCGAACTTCAGATGGACGTGGGGGCGGTAATACAGGTAACCAACGCTTTGCTCCACTCAACAGTTGGCCAGATAACGGTAACTTAGACAAAGCACGTCGTCTTCTTTGGCCTATCAAGAAAAAATACGGTAACAGCCTTTCATGGGCAGACTTGTTTATCTTGGCGGGTAACGTTGCAATCGAATCAATGGGGCTACCTACCTTTGGTTTCTCTGGAGGTCGCCAAGATATTTGGGAACCAGAAGAAGACATCTATTGGGGTGCTGAAAGCGAATGGCTAGGTGACGAGCGTTATTCCGGCGAGCGCGATCTTGAAAAACCATTGGCAGCCGTGCAAATGGGTCTGATCTACGTAAACCCAGAAGGTCCAAATGGCGAACCAACCATTCTGGCGTCAGGTCGTGACATTCGCGATACATTCGCTCGTATGGGTATGAACGACGAAGAAACAGTAGCACTGGTTGCTGGCGGCCATACCTTCGGTAAAACGCATGGTGCAGGCCCTGAATCGGCTATGGGACCCGAGCCAGAAGCTGCGCCACTTGAAGAGATGGGCTTCGGTTGGAAAAACAGCTTCGGCAGTGGTAAAGGTGACGATACAACCACCAGCGGTATTGAAGGCGCTTGGACGCCAAACCCAATCCAATGGGATAACGGCTACTTCGACATGCTATTTGGCTACGATTGGGATCTAGTGAAAAGCCCAACAGGTGCATGGCAATGGGAGCCGATTGGAGTCACAGAAGACCATATGGCGCCGAAAGCGCACGACGCTTCTGTGAAAGTGAAAACCATCATGACCACAGCCGATATGGCGATGCGTATGGACCCAATCTACGGTCCAATTTCGAAACGCTTCCACCAGAACCCGGAAGAGTTTGCAGATGCGTTTGCTCGCGCCTGGTTTAAATTGACTCACCGCGATATGGGTCCGAAGAGCCGTTACTTGGGTGAAGAATCTCCAGCTGAAGATTTGATTTGGCAAGATCCGCTGCCAGCAGCAAGCTTTGACACACTATCAGACAGCGATATCGCAGAACTTAAACAAGCGATTCTTGCAACGGACTTAACTGTATCCGAACTGGTTTACACAGCATGGTCAAGTGCATCAACATTCCGTGGTTCAGACTTCCGTGGTGGTGCAAACGGTGCTCGCATTCGTTTAGCACCTCAAAAAGATTGGGAAGCAAACCAACCAGAACAACTGGACAAAGTTCTGACCAAACTTGAATCCGTTCGTTCTGCATTCAACACCAATGACCGTGGTATTTCTATTGCTGACTTGATCATCCTAGCGGGTAATGCTGCGATTGAAAAAGCAGCTCAAGATGGTGGTTTCAGTGTTGAAGTGCCATTCTCGACAGGCCGTGTTGATGCCACAGATGAGCACACAGACGCCGAATCTTTTGCAGTTCTTGAGCCAGAAGCAGACGGTTTCCGCAACTTTGCGAAAAAACTCTTCACAGTACCTGCAGAAGAGATGCTACTTGATAAGGCACAACTACTTGGTCTGTCAGCACCAGAAATGACCGTACTCATCGGTGGTCTGCGTGTGCTAGGCGCGAACTACAACAATACCCCTCACGGAGTGTTGACCGATAAGGTTGGCGTTTTGAGCAATGATTTCTTCGTGAACCTTGTTGATATGGCGACTGAGTGGAAGCCTGTTTGTCCAAACAACAGTGCTTACTTAGGCACAGACAGAGCAACAGGTGAGAAAAAATGGACGGCAACACGCGTAGACCTTGTCTTCGGTTCTAACTCTCAACTCAGAGCACTCGCTGAGCTTTATGCATGTGACGACGCGAAAGAGAAGTTTGTAAAAGACTTTATCGCGGCATGGACGAAAGTCATGAACGCAGACCGTTTTGACCTGAAATAAGCTTTAGGTTAAGGAAGACAAAGGGTAGCATTTCGCTACCCTTTTCTTTTAGTTCATCAGGATAATCGCACAACACAAGTCAGCGCGGAATTTCGCTACTCGGCTGACATCTCCGGCGAGTCAAATACTGTGATCTCCGGCAAATCACCCTCAAATTTCTCTATATTGACCAACGCGCTGTGAGCGGCAGTACTTTGTGACAGCTTCGATGTCCGTTTATCGTGAGTGAGAACATTCGGGTTACCATGCTTATCAAGGCTGCCTTTTTCACTTGGATTCATCGGGTCATACCATGAACCAGTACACAGATAGATGGTTCTTTCTCGAATGTCTTCAGTCACAACCGCACCCGCTAGACACTCACCTCGTTCATTAAAGACCTTAACGATATCGCCGTCTTCAATGCCTCGTGCCTTCGCATCTACCGGATTGATCATCACTGGCTCGCGCCCTTTAATCTTGGCATTTCGGCTGTAACTACCGGAGTCAAGTTGGCTATGCAACTTAGTTTTCGGCTGTCCTGAAATCATATGAAGCGGGAAGGTTTCCGCTTGTTTTGATTTCAACCATTCCGTCGGCGGTAGCCAGGTAAACTGCCCTGGACAATCATCGTATCCAAACGAGGCAATACGTTCGCTGTAAAGCTCGATCTTACCGCTTGGTGTCGTCAATGGATGCAAATCTGAGTCTTGTCTAAATTCTGCAAGCAATACGGTGTCTGGGTTCGGATCCGCGAATTCGATAACGTCCCCATTCAAAAACGTTTCAAAATCGGGAAGATCAACACCTAAGTTTTTCGACTCAGGGATAAGCTTTTGCCACATGCTCTCAAGCCATTGACGTGAGGTCTTGTTTTGCGTGAAGTCCTCTTCGATATCCAAGCGCTTTGCGATCTCGGTGAAAATATCAAACTCGTCACGAGCTTCGCCAACGGGCTCAACGACTCTAGGCATAGGGATCAAGCTATTGTCACGAGAGCCCGCACCGATATCTTCTCGTTCAAGTGTTGTCGTTACCGGTAATACTATATCGGCAAACCTTGCCGTTGATGTCCAGTTGATTTCATTGACAATGATGGTTTCAGGTTGCTGGAATGCCTCAATTAAGCGGTTAATGTCTTGATGATGGTGAAACGGATTACCACCAGCCCACCAAACCATACGAACATCTGGATACGTCAGGTTCATACCGTTGTATTGATACTCTGCCCCTGGGTTAAGCAACATATCGGAAATACACGCCACCGGAATAAACGCATCGACGTTATTTTTACGCTGTGGGAACGCAGGCCAGCGAATAGGACGATGCATCAATCCAATCCCACCGTCAGAACCGTAGGCGATAGCGTAGCCACCGCCAGGTAAGCCAATTTGACCAAGCATAGAAGCTAGTGTGATCGTTCCCCATAGTGTCTGCTCACCATGCTCTGTTCTCTGAACCCCTGCCGCTGTGCAGATAAAGGTGCGAGATTTGGCCATCTGACGAGCGAGCTTCTTAATACGTTCTGTAGGAATTTCTGATAAAGCACTCGCCCACTCTGCGGTTTTTGCGACGCCGTCTTTCTCACCAAGCAAGTACGCCTTAACTTCATCAAATCCAACCGTATATTTGTCGAGGAATGCCTTGTCATGAAGATCTTCAACGAGCAAAGTATGCGCAAGCCCCAACATGAGAGCTGAATCAGAGCCAGGGACTGCAGCCAGCCATTCTGCTTCAATTTCTGCCGGAGAATCTGAACGACACGGATTAATGTCTATAAACTCTACACCCGCTTTGCGACAGGCGAGCAGTTCGTCTTTCAATCGGTGACGTGTACAACCGCCAGGAGACACTTGAGCGCTCTTAAGTGGCACACCACCAAACATAACGACCAATTCGCCCTCTTTGGCAATCGTTGACCAGCGCGTTGCAGTAGAAGTTAGTTTATTAAAGTCACCAACAATATGTGGCAACAGAACAAGCGCCGTGTTGTAGCTGTAATTGCCTTCGCTACTTACAAATCCACCAGCACAGGTTAAGAAACGCTTAAGCTGGCTTTGAGCATGGTGAAAGCGGCCAGCGCTACCCCAACCATAAGAGCCACCGAATATCGCTTCGTTGCCGTGCTCATTACGAGTGGATTTCACCGATTTACTGATAAGGTCGAAGGCTGTTTCCCAAGAAACCTCAACAAAAGGCTCTTGGCCTCGTGTGTTGTTTTTATGTTGTGGCCCGTTTTCAAGATAGCTCTTACGAACAGCCGGTTTCTTTATTCTGGCAGCTCCATAAAGAGAGCTGTGCATGTTGTCATTGATAGGTGAAGGGTCCGTATCAAGTGGGTGTGCACTGACGCGAACTAATTTGCCGTCCTGGACCTCTGCAATCCCTGCCCCCCAGTGACTGGAGGTTGTGTACTTTTTCGTCATATTGCTACTTATTAAATGATTAGATCGCTGCTATCTCCGCTGTATTGGCTCGCAACGTTTGTCACAGATACCTAACAGATAGATACCTAACAGAAGGCTTTGTCTGAAGTTTACCCTTGTGGAACACAATTGTTCCAGACCTCATTCAGGATATTTCAGAATACGTTATGACCAATAATCCAGTGAGTAAAGACAAGACCCAAACAAGATGGTTTTAATTGCATCGAAGCCTTATTTTCTTTGACTCTATAGACACCCAAAAGATACATCGCTGATCTTAACTACCAATTGAAACGTAACTGGTTGCCTAAAAAGGAAGAGATGACTATGGCCACCGTTTATCTAAGCATCGGAAGTAACATCAACCGCGAACATCACACCACAGAGGCTCTCAAAGCTCTGGAGGATAGCTTCGCCCCTCTACAGATATCTAGGTTCTACGATTGTGTGCCTGTGGGTTTTGAAGGTGACAACTTCCTAAACCTAGTCGTTGGGTTTGAATGTGACCTACCTGTGGCAGCGCTTGCTAAAGTCCTGCGTCAGATCGAATTAGATAATGGTCGTCAGCGCGAGACCAAAGCGTATGCAGCGCGAACGATGGATATCGACATCCTCCTCTACGACGATCTGGTCGGCATCATTGATGGAGTGGAACTGCCTAGAGGTGAAATCACAGAGTACGCCTTTGTGCTTCGACCACTCGTCGATATTGCGCCCCAAAAACGCCACCCCACTTTAGATATTTCCTTTCAGCAGCTCTGGGATAACTTCGACCAATTGAGTCAGAAAACCAACCCCATCCCTTTTAAGCTCGATTTCACATAGCTCTTGTAAACACTTTGAGAAGGACGCTGACCACTGAATCGCCTGAGTTTTATTGATCTTTTATCAAAACAAGCACGTAAGTGACTTCACTTTCTAAGGATTGGACATTGTCATGAATCACAACGCCATTATCACCATTACAAACCTCAGACTAAGAACCTTCATCGGCTTCAACGAAGAAGAAAAAACCAAACAGCAAGACATCGTTATCAATGCAGAAATCCACTATCCAGCAAACAACTTGTGTCTCGCTGATGATGTGGACAACGCGCTCAACTACAAAAACATTTGCAAGAAGATCATTCAACACGTCGAGTCTGGACGATTCTTGCTTCTAGAAAAATTAACCAGTGACGTACTTGGCATCTGTATTGACCATTCGTGGGTACGATACGCTCAAGTGAGAATCGACAAGCCTCATGCACTGCGTTTCGCAGATTCTGTTTCGCTCACCCTGAGCTACGAAGCAGACCAAGACAACAATTCATAAGGAGTGAGGCAATGTTAAGCACAGAAGCAGAAAAAGTAAGAGACGCCTTGCTCGCCAAAGGGCTTGAGACGCCAATGACACCGAGCGAAATGAACAGTGATCAAAAATACAATCGCATCAAAGGACTGCTAACTGAAGTAGTGAGCACACTAGGGTTGGACCTAACCGATGACAGTCTCGCTGAGACCCCACATCGTATTGCAAAGATGTATGTCCACGAAATCTTTTCGGGGTTAGACTACAACAACTTCCCTAAAATCAGCGTCATAGATAACAAAATGTCGGTCGATGAAATGGTTAAGGTATCCGACATTGACTTAACATCGACGTGCGAACACCACTTCATCACCATTGACGGTTTAGCGCAAGTTGCCTACATCCCTGAATCTAAAATACTCGGGCTGTCCAAAATCAATCGTATTGTTCGATTTTTCGCTCAGCGCCCGCAAGTGCAAGAGCGCCTGACGCAACAAGTCTTAGTCGCGATACAGACTCTCGTTGAGACAGAGAACGTTGCTGTGACCATCAAAGCCACTCACTACTGCGTGAAATCCAGAGGCGTTATGGATGCCAACTCTGAAACTACGACAACTGCATTAGGCGGAATCTTTAAGACTAACCCTCAAACCAGAGCAGAGTTTTTACGATGAGTGAGACGATTCTAATAACCGGCGTGGGCAAACGTCTTGGGTTCGCGCTAGCACAGCAACTCTTGTCGGATGGATACAAAGTGATCGGGACGTACCGAAGCGACTATCCTCAATTGCAACAACTGCGCGACAAAGGGGCTGACTTGCAACTGGTAGATTTTTACCAGCCAAGCAGCCTAGAAGGTTTTCTTCATTATGTTGGTGAAGAATACCGGGCACTTCGAGCGGTCATACATAACGCGTCTGATTGGAAGCCCGAAAACAAGCAAAACCCGAGTGAAAACGCTCCACAAATCATGAATCAGATGATGACGGTTCATGTAACAGCACCTTATTTGGTTAATCTCGCGCTCAAAGAACAACTAATAGCTGGTGATACAACCTCAGACATCATCCACATCAGTGATTACGTCGCGGAGAAAGGCAGCAAAAAACACATCGCGTACGCAGCAAGTAAAGCTGCGCTCAACAACCTAACGCTTTCGTTTTCTACCATGCTGGCTCCCAAGGTGAAGGTAAACACCGTCTCTCCGGCTATGATTAAATTCAATGATCATGATGACGACGCATACAAAGCTAAAGCTCTGCAAAAGGCCTTAATTCCCGCGGAGGCAGGCTTTGAAGAAGTGATAGCGGGCATCAAGTATGTGTTGGCCAGTGACTACATGACAGGGAGAACGTTGCACCTTGATGGCGGCAGACATTTGAAGTGAATTCTCCGTCGACGGGTTACAAAGCTCCCCGAAAGAGCTCATATCCAAAAACCAACACGACCGATCCAGACCTCACAGGACACGCTAAACTCAGTCAGTCAAAGTGACCGTGCTCACATTTTCGCCAATTCATCGACTGAATTAGGCAAGCTGTATAAAACGCGGCTCATATCAAACACCCCTTGGATCCACCCACCTGTTTAGGGGTTTGAGCACTTAAACAGAAAATTCAAACAAATGTTTAAATCCATCGATTTTTGGAGCAATTTTCCACTCATTTAACAGGATGACTTTCGCTTTGATCTTGATCAATATGTTAACTGTTGCGCAACATTTCGAACAATAACTTGCATGGGAAGTGAACACTCACTTCCCCTATTTGCTTAGTACAAGGAATGAAACTATGTCTACTCAGGAAACATTTAAAGCCTTCACGTCACAGCTAGAGTCTGTAACTAACCCGTTCTACAACTTCAATCAGCTAGTAACAAAAAACATCGAGACACTGACCAAGATTCAACTTGATAGCCTGCAAGCATACAGCGCGCTTGGCAATGAATCTTTGCAAAGCCTCGCATCATTAAAGCAGCCGCAAGACATCCCTGCATACGGCTCAAAACAGATGGAAGTGGCAAGTAAAATTTCACAGCAGCTAATGGAAGATAGCCAAAAGCTGACTCAACTTGGTCAAGATTTTAAATCTGCCGCTGATGAGCTGACGGCTTCTGCGGTTAAAACCGCGAAAAGTGCTTAATTTATTGTTTGTCGGTTGATGGCGAAGCACAACAATCAGCATCGCCATCTCTCAGCATCACTTCTTACAAGGATGTCAGAATGGAAAATAAATCGCCCTTTGAAGGTATGATGAATCTTATGTCCCAATATGGGCAAGCATGGATGGACAACCTAAGTCAGCCAACACAATCCACACTGATGAAAACCCAATCAGAAGACTTTTCAAAGTGGGCAAATTCAATGGTGCAAAACCCAACTAATCTGGTCGAACAGCAGATGAATTGGTGGACACAACAAGTCAGTCTGCTCAACGATTGTATTCTTGGCACCCAAGAACAAACCAAAGAGACCGATCGCCGCTTCCGTGACCCAGCTTGGAACGATACACCGCTTTATCGCTACATCAAAGAGAGCTACAAGCTTGCCTGTGACAACATTCAGCAATCAGTAGAAAACAGTGAGGACTTGGATGACGAAACCAAAACACGCCTCTCATTTTTCACTCGTCAGTACCTCAATGCCATGTCGCCAAGTAACTTTGTTGCGACCAACCCCGAGATACTCAAGCTAACCATGGACAGTAACGGTGAAAACCTTATCCAAGGAATGAAGCAGTTTCGTCAAGACTTAGAGCAAAGTGCCGACATCCTCAACATTCGCATGACGGATAAGAACCAGTTCACTTTGGGTGAGAACATTGCTTCGACTCCAGGAAAGATCGTGTTCCAAAATGAGATGTTTGAGCTGATTCAATACAAACCAACCACAAAGCAAGTCTATAAACGTCCAACACTGATCGTACCGCCCTTCGTGAACAAGTATTACATCATGGACGTTAACCCCGAGACCTCTTACGTAAAATGGTTGGTCAGCCAAGGTCACACGGTGTTTATGATCTCTTGGGTAAACCCGAATGCACAAATGCGAGATGTCGACTTCGGCAACTACGTTACTCAAGGCGTATTACCCGCGCTTGATGCAATTGAAAATGTTACCGGCGAGCGCGAAGTCAATGGCATTGGCTACTGCATTGGAGGCACAACCTTAGTCGCAGCCATGGCTTACCTCTCCGGCAAACGCCGCAAGCAACGCATTAAGTCGGTCACTTTACTCACCACCATTCTCGACTTCACTAAACCCGGTGAGCTAGGTGTGTTCATCAATGACCCAATCATCAGCAGCATTGAAGCACAAAACAACCAACGCGGTTATATGGACGGTCGCCAAATGGCAGTGTCATTTAGTCTGCTCCGTGAAAACAGTCTGTATTGGAACTACTACATCTCCAACTACTTGAAAGGCGAAAGCCCAATGGCGTTTGACCTGCTCTACTGGAACTGTGACAACACCAACGTGACCGCCGCGACCCATAACCAACTGCTACGTCAGTGCTATCTTGAGAATCGACTCGCCAAAGGCGAACTGGTGATAGATGGCGTGACTATCGATTTGGGTAAGGTTAAGTCACCCGCCTACTTCCTATCTGCCATTGATGATCATATCGCCCTGTGGGATGGCAATTTTGAAGGCACTAAACTATTAGGTGGAGACAATAAGTTTGTACTTACGGAGAGCGGGCACATTGCTGGGCCAATGAATCACGCCGACTCAAATAAATACGGCTTCTGGACCAATGAGAATAACGACCAAGCACCTTCTCAATGGCTTACAAGTGCTGACAAACATCAAGGCTCATGGTGGTCACATTGGCAAAGCTGGGTTGATGAGCGTAACTTCTCTGAAATGATTCCAGCTCGTGAACTTGATGGTGAACTCGACGCACCGGGTAAATACGTGAAACAGCGCATTCAAGATGTCATCGCACAAGAAACAGAAATGGAAAAGGAGTCCGCGTAATGAAGCCAGAAATCGGCCAGACTGCCACCATAGAAAAGACCCTAGATAAACAAACCGTCGAAGCGTTTGCGAGCGTCTCGGAAGATAATAACCCAATCCACTTAGATGAAGATTTCGCTAAAACCACGCAATTTGAGCGCCCCATCGTACATGGCATGCTTGCATCTAGCCTTATCTCTGGCCTATTGGCCTCAAAAGTACCCGGAGCGGGCAGCATCTACTTAGGACAATCCTTGAAGTTTGTTCGCCCTATCTTTGTCGGCGAAACCGTCACCGCCAAGGTCGAAGTCACTAGCGTACGCGACGACAAACCCATTGCAGTAATATCGACTCAGGTATTGAACGCGAACGGTGAAGTCGCAGTCGACGGCGAAGCAACGGTGATGTACTCCGTTTAAGCCTCAGCTCTACATTCAGCGCATCTGGTTGGTTGAAGAATACAATCCACTGATGCTGCTGGATGGTAGTTGCCTAGCTGGCCAACCACTAACGCTCATCGCAACTGCCGATTAGAACAGAGTAAATCTGGATTTCTCCCCCTCCGCTATCCACGTACAACTATTCAGAGCCTTAACGTCGAGTACTTGGTAAATAGGGGCACCCTTTCCCAATTTAGGTCTCGTGCTCATCTTCTACAGCTTCAATATACATTGGTCTTTCACCTTAACGATGTACATGTTTAAATCCCCAAAGTTATTCGTAGGTTTAAGGTGTTAGTTATGAGTAAAGTGTTGGTGAGTTCATGTTTGCTTGGATGCAAAGTGCGTTATGACGGGAATGATTTAAAGCCAGATTCTCTTCAATTTCAGAAGTTTATTGAAAAGAACGAGGTCGTCTCTTTCTGCCCTGAAGTTGCTGGTGGCTTACCGACTCCAAGAGTGCCTGCTGAGATCTGCGGAGGTGAGGGTTGCGATGTCATCAATGGTTCTTCAAAAGTTAGGGGCAAGGATGACTCAGACGTGACGAAAGAGTTTCTCAAAGGAGCAGAACTGGCTCTAGAACTTTGTCAGCAAGAAAACATATCGACGGCGATTTTGACTGATGGTAGCCCCTCTTGTGGTAGTTCTCTGATATATAATGGAAAATTTGAAGGCGTAAAAATCCAAGGCGCGGGGATTACGACAGCACTACTTCGTCAAAATGGCATCAAGGTTGTTAGCCAACACGACGTCGTTATGCACATAAACAATTCAAGTAACTCACTGTAAAAGCAGCAAACCAATTATTAAGAGAGACTTGAAACACTCACGCTATAAGCTACGAGGAATATTATGGAAAGTATCATCAAACAAGCAATCGAATTACGGAAAGAGTCCAAATACCAAGAATCAAGAGCCTTACTTAAAACACTATTAAACGATGAAACCTTTGCTGCTAAGGCTCACTTGCAGATTGCTTGGTCATACGATAATGAGGGTAAAGAGCAAGAAGCGATAGAGCCTTATCTATCTTCTCTTTCAGGTTCACTATCGTCGGTAGAAAGGTTTGATGCTTTGTTTGGGCTAGCGAGCACTTATCGAAGTCTTGGTATGTATTCGGAGGCACTAACCTACTTCGAGCAAACGCTAAGCGAATACCCCAATTCTGTTGAAGTTCAGCCTTTCTATGCAATGTGTCTTTACAACTTAGGGCGCCATAAAGAAGCCACATCCCTACTCCTTGAACTTTTAGTATCAACCACTAATAGTGATGCTATTAAAGAGTATCAGCGCGCCATTACTTTATACGCTAAAGATTTAGATAGAACTTGGTGAACTGAAAACTAGTCATACGTACCCATACACTAGGCATGAGCCTGAAGTAGTATTCATGGCGCGCGAAATGGACTTAGTGCGCGAGATATCAAACCAAGTCGTATTCCTAAAAAAGAACATATTAATAGAGAAGACGTCCCTCGAAAATCTCCTCACAAACACAGACTCAACGACTAAGCCAAAACATTCGTTAGCTGATTTTAACTCGGCACAGAAGAGTATCTTAGCACCAATACATTTAACGTTTTCACATCATAAACGTTTAGTAATAAGTAAAAAAAGAATTTATAATCAACGCATTAGCAATATCAATAAAGAACCCACACACTAAGGGAACGATGATAAATGCTTTATGTGCAGCGCCATATTGCTGTGTCACAGCAGTCATATTGACGATGGCTGTTGCCGTCGAACCGAGGGTAATACCGCCAAAGCCTGAGCCTATCACCGCCGCTTCGTAGTCTTTCCCCATAAAGCGAAATACTACCCAAATGGTAAAAGCAATTGAAAGTGCAACTTGAAAGAACATTACGGTTGCAAGGAACATTATCGTACTTTGTAGCTGCCAAAGTTGCAGTCCCATCAACGCCATCGTTAAGAACATACCCAAACAAATATCCGAGATAAGTGCATGACCAAGTTGAGCGTTTTTGTTTTTTTCTTTACGTAGCAGCAGAGACTTGCTATTTCCAATCAAAATACCAGCGACGAGACAGGCGACAAACATAGGCAATTGCAAACCAATGGCTTCAAACCCTAGGTTAATGAAGTATCCCACGATTAGGCACAAGTTGAGCATGAGCCAAGCGTATAAGTAACCAAAGTGGTCAAGTGTGGTTTTTTCATTGTGGCAAACACCAATATCTAAGTTATGGTCTGTATTCGGTGTCAGTTTATGTCTTTTAATCAAGTAATTAGCAATCGGCCCACCAACTAAACACGCGGAAATCAGACCGAGAGTATTAGCAGCAAGTCCAACCTCGGACGCACCCTCTAGTCCCATATCTGCAAAGGTTGGAGACCATGCCATTGTCGTGCCCACACCACCGATCAGTGAAATTGAGCCTGCCATCAAACCAAGTAAAGGTTCTAACCCCAGTAATGAAGCGACACTAACCCCGATGATGTTTTGCAAAACAATATAGATAACGGCAAGTAAAGTGAGAACAAATAATGGCTTTCCGCCAGATATCAGCGTTTTAAAACTTGCGTTGAGACCAATCCCCGCAAAAAAGTAGAGCAGCAAGGTGTCTCTTATCGCCAAATCAAACTCGATTGTTAGATCAAATATTGAATAAACGATGGCGACGATAAGTGCACAAATAAACCCACCAATGACGGGTTCTGGAATACTGTATTTTTGCAAAACTTGAAAACGCATCGTCGCAAACTTGCCAATAAACAGCAAAACGATAGCGAGGGTAAAAGAAAGAAAACCATCTATTTCTATAACTTGCATGATTCGATAACCTAATTCGTAAAGTGTTATGTGTTAGTTGCTATGCCATGTGTCGAGTCAGGGTGAAAAAGAACACTAGATAACTCGAAAATATAATCAGGGCAGGTATGTAGCCTTTCATCTTTCTCTCCTGTTCGAAGTGTTGAATCTAGTTTGCTTGAACGGATGCTAGATCGACACGAATAGGAGATATTCAATTTTGGTGAGCTCTAGTCATCACCGTTCCAAATCTGAACATCTCAACCCTTAGTCATATCTAAGATTTTTCTCTCTCCACTTATTTCCAGCTTGTTTCAGAAGTGTCTTTGAGGAGCCCTCGACAGAGCCGCACTCCTTGTGAATGCCAATTTACTACTTACCTGAATGATGAAGAGCAAAAGATAGAAGCTGTTAATGCAAAAATGAATAACTCTTATCCATCGAGTTAATTTCTCTACTCGTTACACTGCTGAGCAGAAGGAAAACAAATAGGGATGGACAGCGTGGATACCACACGTGACTAATCAATTAATTCATTTGGAGATGGTTGTGAAAAACTCGAATACTTTAAAAGCTCAGAAATTACGCCCAGTAGCAATGGCGATGACCATGGCATTTTCTGTGCTGCTCACTGGTTGTAAATCGGAAGCTGAAGTTGAGGTGTCAAAGCCTGTTGTTCGTCCCGTATTTGTTGAAGTGGTGTCGAATGCTCAAGTCGCTGACTTATCATTTAGCGGCACGATTTCTTCTGCAAGCCGCGCTGATTTGTCGTTTCGAACTAGCGGGCGTGTAGTAGATATGCTGGTTAAGGAAGGCGATCAAGTGAAAGAAGGCCAACTGATTGCGAAACTAGACTCGGCCGATGCAGAGATTGCACTGACCTCTGCACGAGTCGAATTAACCAACGCCCGTTCTGAATACCAGCGAGCGAAAGCACTGTTTGAGCAACGTCAGTCGATTTCTAAAAGCCATTTCGAAGAGCTTACGCTGCGTTTTAACTTAGCGCAAAATCATCATGCAGAAGCATTGCGCCGCCTTGATGATACTAATCTTAGAGCCCCTTTTTCTGGCGTTGTGAGTCGTACTCTTATTGATAACCATGTGTTGGTACAGAGCAATGAAGTGGTCGCGTCATTGCATGACTTGTCTCAACTTGATGTCACTATTCACGTACCTGAGAGTGTCATGACACGTAATGCTGAAGCAACGCAAATCTTTGCTCAGTCGCCAATTGCGCCGAATGAAAAGTTGTCATTAACACTAAAAAAGTATGAGACAGAACCTAACCCAGTAACAGGCACTTATGCCGTTACGTTTGCTGTAGATTCGACAGAAGGCAGTCGCTTGCTACCGGGAATGAACGTTCAAGTTTACTCCAGTGGGCAGAAGGACGAGACAACAGCGATCCAAGTGCCACTTTCGGCAGTGGTTCCAGACAATATGGGTAACCAGTATGTCTGGGTGGTAGACGAGCAAAATACCTTGAGTAAGAGAACGGTTTTCACTGGCTCCTTGAATGGCGAGCGTGTTCAAGTTTCTAACTTGCAGTTAGGAGAGAAAGTCGTGGTTTCCGGAACACAAAAACTTCAAGAGGGCATCGCTGTACGTCCTCAAGTAGCGGAGGCTTACTAAGATGAATATCGCGAAATACACCATAGCAAAACGCACAAGTGTGTGGGTGATGGTTGCTCTAATGCTTATTGGAGGATACATCAGCTACTTGAAGTTGGGTCGCTTTGAAGATCCTGAGTTTGTTATTCGCCAATCGGTTATTGTGACGCCATATCCGGGGGCTACGGCTCAAGAGGTTGCTGATGAAGTGACGGATGTGATTGAAGGTGCTGCGCAATCTTTGCAAGAGGTAAAAGAAATCACCTCTGTGTCGAAGCAGGGCATGTCGGAAGTCACGGTTGAAATTAAACGTGAATTTTCCAATACCGAAGCTGAGCTACAACAGGTGTGGGATAAGTTGAGAAGAAAGGTAAGTGATGCTCAACGTTCTTTGCCTCCTGGCGCTGCGCCATCCATTGTGAATGACGACTTTGCCGATGTATATGCGCAGTTCTATGCCGTGACTGGTGATGGCTTTACCGATAAGCAGTTGCAAGACTATGTGGACACGCTGCGCAGAGAGTTGGTGTTAGTGCCTGGCGTTTCTAAGACAGCAACGCTTGCAGAGAAGCAAGAAACGATTTTTGTCGAAATCTCAAGTGACCGCTTGGCTCAGTTTGGCGTGTCAGCTCAACAAGTCTACCAAGTATTAGAAAAGCAAAATGTCGTGACCGTTGCTGGTGCGTTAAATACAGATGGTATGCGTATTTCAGTCATTCCTAGCGCAAGCATCAGCTCATTTGAACAATTGAAGTCATTACAAATTGGTTTGGGTGACAGTAATACGGTGATGCGTTTGCAGGATATTGCAAACGTGACACGTGGTTACGAAGAGCCATCATCCGTTTTAATGCGCTATAACGGAGAGCGAGCAATTGGCTTAGGTATCTCAAACGTTGCAGGTGGAAACGTCGTTGAGATGGGTGATGCTGTTAAAGCACGCATTGCGGAGTTAGAGGCACAGCGACCACATGGCATTGAACTTCATGAGATTTCGATTCAATCTGACTCTGTTCGCGACTCTGTAGCTGACTTCATTAACAACTTAATCGCGGCAGTGGTCATTGTATTCATCGTTCTACTCCTTTTCATGGGAGTGAGAACGGGCATTGTCATTGGTTTTGTGCTGACGCTAACGGTAGCGGGTACGTTGATCATCATGCTGATCGACGACATTGCCATGCAGCGAATCTCACTTGGTGCGCTTATTATTGCGCTCGGTATGTTGGTTGATAATGCCATTGTAGTAACAGACGGCGTAATAACTCGATTACAAAAGAATCCAAACGCTGATAAAAAATCAGTCATTAATGACATCGTTAATGAGACAAAAATGCCTTTGCTAGGCGGAACTATCGTCGGTATCTGTGCATTTAGCGCCATTGGTTTGTCTCCATCGAACATGGGGGAATACGCAGGCTCTCTATTTTGGGTCATCTTGTATTCGATGTTCCTAAGTTGGGTGTTAGCAATCACTGTAACGCCATTACTTTGTCATGATTTTTTGAAGGTAAATAAAGACAAGCAAGACAAAGCGCCGAGCAAAGTCAGCCTTTGGTACAAATCAACATTGGAGTGGGTGCTAAACAACCAGAAGAAAGGATTAGCGATTGTTATTTTGGTCTTTCTCGCTGGTGTAAAGATGTTTAGCTACGTTCCGCCAGGTTTTATGCCAGAGTCTCAACGAGAACAGTTTGTAATTGATGTATTTCTTCCTCAAGGTACAGATATTCTAACGACAGAAAGTGTCATGTTAGAAATTGAACGCGATGTCAAAGCAAAAGAGGGAGTAACGAATACGACAACCTTCATTGGCTCTGGTGGTTTACGTTTTATGCTGACTTACTCACCTGAAGCTCAAAACACAAGCTATGCACAAATGCTGGTGGATGTGGATGATTTTAAAGTGATTGAGCCGCTTGTCGAAGTGCTTCAAATTGAACTTAATGAGCGATATGAACAAGCATCGGTCAATGTGTGGAAGTTTATGTTGGGGCCTGGCGGTGGCAAGAAGATTGAAGCGGCGTTTAGCGGTCCAGACAGTAATGTGTTAAGACAACTCGCAGAGCAAGCAAAGCAATTGATGGCAGAGACACCAGAATTGGTTGCTATTCAAGATGATTGGCGCCAACAAGTTCCGGTTGTGAAACCTGTCTACGCTTCGGATCGTGCTCAGCAGTTTGGTCTGACAACGCAAGAGCTGAATCAAGCATTGGAGCAGTCGTTAATTGGCTCTCGAGTGGGGGTTTACCGTGAAGGTAGTGATTTGGTGCCGATTGTTGTAAGAGCACCAGAAAGCGAGCGTACGCATGAGCGAAGCATCGAGAATACACAAGTATTTAGTCCGACTGCTGGTCAGTACTTACAACTCGCACAGTTTGTCGACCGTGTTGATTTGGAGTGGCAGGATTCAATGTTACGCCGTATCGATCGCGTACCAACAATTATGGCTCAGGCAGATCCTCGTTCAGGAGTATTAACTTCAGAAGCGTTAGATGCAGTCAAAGAGAAAATTGAAAACATGCCTCTACCTGTCGGTTACCAACTCGAGTGGTTTGGTGAATATAAGGACGCAAAAGAGGCGGATGAAGGCTTAATGATATCTGCTCCATATGGCTTTGCAGCAATGGTGTTGGCAGTTGTATTCATGTTCAATGGTATTCGTCAGGCATTGGTAATCTGGTGTACGGTTCCTCTAGCAGTACTTGGTGTCGCTATTGGTTTGGTCGTCTTCCAAACGCCATTTGAATTTATGGCGACGCTAGGTTTCTTGAGCTTGGTCGGAATGATGGTGAAAAATGCAATCGTCTTAGTTGATCAAGCCGAGAATGAAGTCACCAACGGCAAAGCAGCGTACGACGCTATTATCGATGCCGCAATGAGCAGAGCACGACCTGTTATTCTTGGTGCAACAACGACCATTCTTGGTGTCGCTCCATTGCTGGTAGACCCGTTTTTCAAGAGTATGGCCGTGACCATTATGTTCGGTCTTCTATTCGCAACGGTTCTGACGCTGGTGGTAATACCTCTGAACTACGCGTTGTTCTTCCGAGTAAAACCGAAAGCCGCTTTAGCTCAATAACTCATCTTGATTTCACCTTAAGCCCATCATTGATGGGCTTTTTTGTGCATGCTCGTATGGCTAACGAAAGCGTGCTATTTCACCAAATATGAATATCTGTAAAACGTGTCGATTGATGCGTCTCTTCAATAGAATCTTTGTGTAAAGGATATTCTGGGTCAATGTTTCAAGGCATTGGTAATCATCTAAGAAGGGTGAGTAATTAAAGAGTGCCTCTTGCACTCTAGCAAAATGAAAAGAGTGAAAGATGAAGCATAAATTTGTATTACCTCTACTTTTTACGGTTCCGTTATCGATAGCAAGTGAACTTGAGTATTCTGCCATTGAGAAAGAAGAAAGCTGGGGAGTTGGGATTGGTGTCAGAAGCGCCTCTATGCCTTTTAAAACGGACGGAAACACCGTTAACGACGTGATGCCGTTGTTATTCTACAAAGGTGACAACTTCTATCTCGATGGCGCATCGGGAGGCTATCACTTGTTTCAAAGTCCCGATTTTAGCATTGGACTGGCTGCTCAAATGCGCTTTTTTGATATCCCGCGATACGCGCAGAACGAGATTCAAGGATCGCAGATCGATTTTGGTGCGAAAGCCATATGGCATTACTCTCCGAAAGTCGACGTTAGTCTGGAGGTACTCAGCGACAATGATGGTCGTATGTACTCGAACCTGACAGGTGATTACCAGTTAGAAGGGAAAAGGTGGGAAGCTTCTCTTTACGCTTCATTGAGAGCGAAATCATCTCGGTTTAATAACACTTACTATGGTCTTCAAATTGATGATATTGGTTCCGGTGTTGATAGCAAGGTTGGCGTCAAAGGCCGTACCCAGATCTATCAAAACCTTTATGCGGTTGGTCACTTTGGCGCTACCTTTTTTGACCACGATACTTACTCTAGCCAGACCATAGACTCGCATACTCAATGGGAAGGCTACTTGGGGTTGGCGATGTTTGGTAGCTCAATAAGTTCTTCGCAAGCAAAACTGCCCGATGGGGCATATCTTCGTTTAGCTAGCGGGCTAGCGACGCAATCTGGTCCAACTGAGATATTCATGTTCGATAACGATACAGACCCAGACAGAAATACCATGACGTCGATCTTTTATGGACACCCTTTAGCAGGCACAGTATTTGGTATCCCTCTCGATTTCTATTTAACGCCAGGCTACGTTTACCATCATAACTCAGATACCCAGAGTTCTTTCGACGAATACGCATTGGCAATTAAGGCTTACTACACGTTTGATTGGGCGGTCAGAACTCGATTAGGTTTTGCTGAAGGCATTTCTTACAGCACCAAAATTAGCCACATTGAGAACAAAAATTTAAATGATAAAGGCTATGAGCCAAGTAAGTTGATGAACTATTTAGACTTCAGTGCGGATGTGAATATGGGAGATTTATTAAACAAGAACTCCCTAAGCAATTTGTGGTTGGGTTATAGCTTACATCACCGTTCTGGTATTTTTACTAGTACATCTGCTTTTGGAAGAATCAAAGGAGGAAGTGACTATAACTCACTCTACTTACAGTGGCACTTCTAAGTCTGTTTATTATTTAAAACCGCCAATCTGGCGGTTTTTTTCTACCTGTTATTTAGCCTGCTTTCGTTAACTTGGCTGAGAAAAGCTCGATAAACAACTAAGCTAACAGTACTTTATGATATGTTGTAAACAAGACCGACATAGACAATGGATAGAAAAGCGTCATGGATAAGAACCTTGAAAGTCTAGATTTGAACTTACTACGGCTGTTAAAAGTGGTAGTAGAAACTCGGAATACGTCTGTTGCAGCAGAGAAATTAGGTATATCTCAAACCAGCGTAAGCCGTGGAATGGCAAAGCTTAGAGAAACATTTGGCGATCAACTTTTTATTAGAAAAGCACATGGTGTAGAGCCTTCCGAATTGGCAGAGAAGCTGGCAGAAGCAGCAGAACACATGCTTACCCCGTTTACCCAAGTGCTTGAAGCCTATCAAGAGTTCGACCCTGAAGAGTTCGAGGGAAGCGTTGTTATTGCTGTCGAATTAACATTGCTCGATGTTTTCGGCAGAGGGTTGTATCAATCACTCTCCAAAGCGTTACCTAAAGCTAAGTTTAAAATTACTTATTGGCAGCAGAACTCATTGCAAGAGCTTTTGGATCGTGACATCGACTATATGTTGCATTACACCTTGTTCCCACTTCCTCAAGATATCTATGTTCATCACTTGTCAGATATCGTTGTTAATTTGGTTGCCAGAAAAGATCATCCCATACTCAGCAGAACGTCGGATTGGGATGAGGTGAAAACTATTCCTCGCGTTAAATACGCGTCGGACTCAACTATCGCTAAGCATGATATGTACGATGAGTTATTTCTTGCTCAGGGAGTAGAGCCGAGCATTACTTTGATCAGTCACAGTGTTCCAGTGATGGTCGACAAACTTGTTCACTCAGACGCTATGGCATTTAGTAGCAGTTATCTTCTTATGCATGATGAAAGGCTTGCGTGTTACCCGTTGCCAAAAATGCCCGAGCGGATTAAGACGGTGAGCGTCTCTGGTGGATATTTACAATCGAAAAGAGGCTATCCGCTTAACCAACATATACATCAAGCGGTACAAGATTTTTTTAACTCTATTGTTCAGCCAGAAAATCAATAATCAGATTTTTTAGTCAGATGATAAAAAGCCTCTATCGTATTACCGATAGAGGCTTTTTAACTATAATAATGTTTAAAACTTATAACTAAGACCTACTGTCGCCAAATATTCTTCACTCTTATAAAAATCTATATTTGAATCGTTGTAGTTAACACCTGCAAAAGAAACTAAATTCCAGTTGTTAAGCCCAGCAATATTGGCATATTCGTATGCCGCAAAAAACTTATGGCGATTGTCTGAACGTGATTTTCCGTAGAGTGAATTGTGGCCATCATAGTCTCGATATGCATAACTACTTGTAAGCGCTAGAGTGTGTGCATTGTGAGTTAAGAAGTAAGTCATTTCTACTTCATATTGGTCATACGTTTCTGCTTTACCATCAGCATCATTATGTAAATAGCCGAAGCTTGTGCTCAATCCCATACCTGGCGTGAAGTACGTCAAGTAACTGCCTTTCACATAATACATATCACTATCACGTAATAGTTCAGATTGCTGAATACGTTCTTGGTCTACTTCTGTTGTGGCGTAAGCCATATCAACAAAGAAGCCTGAACCCGCAATATTACTCACTTTTAGACGGTATGCATGGCCGTCGATGTCGGTTTCACTACGGCGTCCTTCTAGGTATGGGTCTTTCCAAACTTCACCAGACAATACTGTTGGGAGGTAGGCAACATCAATTTGAGTTCCGCTTTCCATGTCATACTGATAGCCAAGCTCGAAAGCAAGATCGCCCACAGCTAAGTCATCACGAGATGTACCCAAGTAAATACGTTGATTTCGATCTGAACCTAGATCATAAGCTAAGGTACCTAGCGGTATTGCCACAAAATCACCATTGTGTGAGCCTTTTTTTGTGTGCTCTGTTAACAATGCGTCACTTTCTGTACTTAGGTTCGAGTTCGTTGACATATACCCAGAAGCGAAAGCTATTTCACCACTAAAGCGTGAAGAATCCAGTGCGAATGCACTACTTGCAAAGGAAGATAAAATTGCGATTGATAGAATGTTTTTTTTACTCATGTTTGTATCTCTCTTTAAATATATTTATTCCTTTATTTTTCATTTCATCCGTTTGACGAGAGAGATAATAAGTTTATTTCAGAGTATTTATACGGATAACAGTTATTCATATTTGAACAAAAAAAGACCAAACATGAATATCTCTTATTCATATTCATTAGATTCACTTGAAGTATAAGGTTATACCCTATATTTACTTGTGAGAATGACCATGAATTCGAATCTATCTTTAGAAGAAAATCATTACCAAACAACTATTTACCTCAACGACAGACCATACAAGGTGCTTGATACCGGAGAGGGAGAATGCACTATTAATATTGTCAGTGGAATAGAAGATTACCTTATGACAGTTTCTCGCTTCCCACAAAACCAAAGAGTGATGATCGTTGATATATCGGGTGTCTTGAACGATGAGCAACAAGATAGTGTCACTATAGAAAGAGTATTAGCTAATGATCTTCATTTGTTGTTTGATGTGTTTTGGTTGGAAGAGGTAAAAGTTCATTCAGAGGTAAAAAACCTCAATATGAATGCAATATATGACGTGGTAAGAATCAGAAATTACGCTCAATCATTGCTGAATTTCCAACAACGACTTGACCATAAGCAATTGCATACATTGAAGTGAATACGATATATCTTGCATGTGGAGAGTTCTAGCTATGGCTGTTTAGTACAACTGCGATAGTGCCACCCTAACAGGGTTCTCTCATTGCTCAATGTTTTGGGTTCGATGAAAATTTAAATAGGGCGAATTTTGGTGTAATAACATCCGCCCTATTTACCCGCTATTTTGAACAAGGAATATTACTTCTATGCCCTCTTAACCCTTCACCAAGCGCATTGTTTTTATCGCTGGTTTTTCAGCTCTGGACTCATAGTAAATACCCCAATGCTTTTCAGGTTCATCACTGTGCTCTGATCCTTTCCAAGGCTCATCAAATGCTTCAAATACAAACGTTAGTACCTGCTCATTTTCAGCCCAATTAACCAATTGTCGGAGGTACTCACATTGGTGTTCTTCAGATGCATTGTTAACGTCAATTCCTCGGCCATTAGATTTAGTTGCCCAGCCGGCTTCGGTTATTATTACAGGTTTATCAGGGTACTTACTTGCGACAGATGTATAGTTGCTAACTGTGTAATCCATAGCACTTTCAAGACCTTGATACTCCCACACAGGATAGGTATGAATAGAGATAAAATCGATGACCTCAACAAGTGGGGCTAGTTTATTCCACCATGGCACATAATTCTCACAGAAAGTAATTGGCTGAGGTATCTTCTCTCTCAAAATCAAGGCATAAGCGATAAGACTTTCCACACTAACCAAGTGATCGGTCCAATCAACACTCGCCTCATTACCGATAGAGACTGCCACGACAATGTCACTAAAACGGTTTGAGAGCTCGATAGTGCGTAACAATCCTCGTATATTGTAAGCCTTATTTTCCGCCAATTGCGTTACTGAGTACTGGGCTTCCCAAGGGCAGTTAGGATTACTAAGCTCTGCCGCTAAATCATTACCCAACAGCACTCGTAGAGATAGTTTCTCATCCTGAATAACTTTCAGAACCAACTCAGCATGAGTACTGCTGTCATAAAGTCGGAGATAGTCCCAATTTGGTTCAAGAATCAGTAAATCTTCTTTGATTTGTTCGTAGCTTGGATAAGCTCCAGTTACAGGGCTCTGTCCATTTCGATAGCCCGAATAGCAAATCGCTCTACCATATGGAAGTGAACTATGTTTTTTAGACATACTTTGGTCTTCCCTCTTCGCTCCACAATCCCCAACACGCACCTACACCCCCTTCTTTTTCAACTTTCCAAGCCTCATCAAAAGAAGAGAAGTAAAATAGATCGATGTCATCATTCTCCGCCCACTCGCAAGTATTTAACATATATCGAATAGCATTTTCCCACGAAGGAACAGCACCGTATTCGGATGGCCCTTCATTCGGCCAGCCAGTTTCACTGATCACCACCCTCTTGCCGCCTGAAACCTTGGACACTCTTTGGTACATATCCTTCATGTAGACCAAAGAGTGCTCGATAGGTACACCTTCCCAAAAAGGATAACAGTTAGCAAAAACCACATCACAGGCATTAGTCACCGCTGGGTTTAACTCGAATAAGTAATATGCATCAACATAACCAACATCAATGTTCGGAACTGCTTTCTTTGCACTCTCGATGTATTCCACTAAGAGATCCGCAGATAACTCTCCACGCAGCAACACTTCATTACCAACTCCCAGCATGTCGACATAACCAGCTTCAGCGAGTTTTACTGCATTTTTTAACTCAATGTCATTCTTCTCTAGATCATCATCGAGCCAGACACCAACCAAAGTTTTTAGCCCCATTTCGTGAGCGATTTTAGGAATTAACTCATTCCCATCGGTGCATGAAAATGTACGTATCCATTTAACATAGGGATGTATGATGGAGAGACGTTCTCGAATTTGTTCTTCCGAGAGCAACGAGCCAGGGCTTTGTCCAGGAATATAAGGGCTAAACGATATACCATGGATCTTGCGTTTTAGTAATTTGCGTACCAGCCCTTTAAGTTCATCATTACTGTATAAACTAATATCAAGCCCTGCTAAGGATGGTCCTTTGGCATACTTGTGCATATTTATCTCCTTCCTTGTAGTACTAGTGACTACTGTTATCTATGTTTCAACTGACATCACTAATTCAAATATGTGGAAGTCACTATATCTCTACACACACCAAAAAAGAAAGCGCTTTCTTTTTTGGTGTGTGTACGATCTCAATAGTTAAAATCGCACCAACATAACATCAATAAATCTCACATAAATGAATGAAATATATTGTCGTCATATCACCTTTCACTTGATAAATACCTACCTAGTTAACACTTTTATCAAATCAGCTAATGGGTGAAGACAACAAGTTTATATTGCCCAGCGCAATTACTTGTCGCTACTAGACCAAGCGGTTGGTATACTCTCTAGACTATGTTAGGTGGAGAGTGGAAACCAATGAAAGATATGCGCCAAGCCATGTTAGATGCGGGCTACAAGCTGATTAATGAACATGGCTTTGCCGGTGTTGGACTTATGAAGATCATCAACGAGGCAGAGGGCACCAAAGGTTCTTTTTACCACTACTTCAAATCAAAAGAACATTTTGGCGAAATCCTACTTGGGAATTACTTTGATGACCACTTATCGATATTAAATGGTTACTTAAGTGATGAGACAATGACACGCCGTCAAAGAGTGATTGAATATTTTACGTTCTGGAGCGACTCCAAGCTAACAGACAACTTTCAAATCCAGTGCTTGGTTGTCAAACTGGCAGGCGAGATTTCTGGCACTTCCAACCAAATGCAGTCCACAATGTCGGAGGGTGCCGAGAAAATCATCCAGCGCATGGCGGATCTGTTTATTGAAGGAAATGAAGATGGCGAGTTTAACATCACCGACCCTAAAGCACTATCTCGCACACTTTATGGACTCTGGCTTGGCTCAACCCTCATGGCGGCAATGCAAAGAAATCGTGCGATTCTAGATACAGCCATGCAAGAAACAGTTTCCTCAATTAGCTAGATTAGCTCTCATACAGAAAAGGGCCAGCAGTGCGGGTCTAGGCGAAGGTGAAACAGCAAAGATGCACGTAGCTCTTCTTTTGGCCCGGACTATCCTTGTGTCTGAACCACAAGTGAGTTTTTTGAAGACCGAACCAAGTGAAGTCTATTTCTCATTTAAAGCACTAATACCATTAACAGTGAGTAGTGAGCGAATGGTCGGATCGACATGCTTAAAGAAACTAAGCCAACCAGAGCATAAGTAGTTCAGGTCTTCTTCGCCATCATTGGACTTAATAATACGATTTTTTGGACACTCACCATGACAGGCAAACTTAAACGCACATTGTAAGCATTGCTTTGGCAGTGATTTTTGTTTACCAAATCCAAAAGCCTGTTGACGTGAGGAAAAGGCCATACTAGCTAGATTCGTTTTAAGGATATTGCCGATACGAAACTCTGGATACACATAATGATCACACGAGTACACATCACCATTCGGCTCCACAGCTAACCCCTTCCCACAGATATCACTCAAAGTACACATCGTACTTGGCTTACCCATCCACATACCTATAACGTTTTCAAAGTAAGGAATGAATACTCTGCCGAAGTCCTGCTTGAACCATTCGTCAAAAATAGTCGAGAGGAATACTCCCCACTGGCGAGAACCTACGCTCCATGATTCCACAGGCCCTGGTACCGGGATTATCGCTTTGTTCGCATGCATCCATTTATTATTCGTAGAGCTAGAGCGTTTATCTACAACAGGGATGAATTGAATCTGTTTCGAGTCAACCTCATCTCGTAAAAACTGATAGACTTCAAGCGGGTAACACCCTGTCACGTCATTCACACATGTTAGTGTGGCAAATGAAACGTTATGAGACTTCAAAAGCTCAATACCTTTCATGGTTTTTGCAAACGTCCCTTTACCCGCTCTATTTTTTCGGTAGTGGTTATGTAAATGCTCAGGGCCATCGATGCTCACACCAACAATAAAATCATGGCGCTTAAAAAACTGACACCATTCATCATTTAATAGCGTTCCATTAGTCTGCAAATCGTTACTGATCTTGCTATATTCAGGGCAATATTTGTGCTGAAACTCGACGACTTTTTCGAAATAAGATAATCCCAACATAGTAGGTTCCCCACCATGCCAAGAGAACACGATTTCAGGTGTATTTTGGCCCTCTATATATTGCTTGATATACGCTTCGAGCATCCCTTCATCCATAATATATGACTCGCCTTTGGGGTATTCTAGAAGTTGTTGTTTGTCGAGATAGTAACAATAAGTGCAATTTATATTGCACACCGCACCAATAGGTTTCGCTAGAGCTTGAAGCTTGCTGTGTGCTTTACCATTAAACTGAGGAACAGAGAGATTAGTCATGGATAAGGGCCTTAACTTTTAAGTCACAAGAACATCCTTTTATGATTGAGGGGAAGCGACCGATGCTTCCCCTATATGGGTCCGCACTTATTTCACATTCTCGAATGGATTCCAGCGTTCATCAACGGGAATAATGTTCTGCTCCCTCTCATAAGTTTGATAATCCGCCAACATCTCTCTAAATAGAATAGGCTTCTTATCTCTTAAATCATGTTGCTCTGCTGGATCTGTTTTGGTGTTATACATGTGCCATTCACTGTCACCGCCCATACCCGTTGAGATACGAATGATCTTGTAATCACCTTTGAGCAGAATCCCACTACCAAACAGTTCGAATGGAATCGGATTATCACTGGTATGAACCGTTTCCGTTTTCCCTTCAAAATACGGCAGTAAACTTACCCCACTCATTGGCGCAACTTTTCTTCCTTTGTAGGACGTACCAGGGTGCTCAACCTCTGCTATTTCTAGGATAGTTGCCGCCACATCTTTCACCTGAGAAAGATCGTTGGTTTGCGTACCCGGTTTTAATGCTCCATCACCTTCAAGTAGTTCTTTGGCAGGCTTCACGATGAATGGGACTCTGATTCCGCCTTCTGCTGTATACGCTTTGTACCATGATAGACCGCCTGTGGAAGCACTCGCCCACTCAGGGCCAAGAGAAACACTTGAGTTTTCTTTACCAAGGTTTTCCACTGAATTATCAAAATGGTGCGCAGTCCATGTGCGAATTAGATCACTGATGTTTTCTCCAGTGATGTCTGTCGCTTCTGGTCCATTGTCGGCAAGGTACATGATGTAAGTATTGTCATATTCATCAATGCTCTTTAGGTAATCTACGATCTGACCAATTTGTTGGTCTTGAAGCTCCATCATCCCCATCGCAACAGCCATTTTTTTACCGTACCACTGCTGCTCTTTCTCTGTTAATGAATCCCATGGGCGGCTTAGAGAGTTCCGATCGGACAGCGAAGCGTCTTTTGGAATTACGCCCATCTCCTTCATTCGATTGAAACGATCTTCTCGAACAGAATCCCAGCCATGCGTGGCGTAGTATTCGACTTTATCTGCGTATGCCGCTTCCGGTGCTTGCAGCGGTAGATGTATTGCGGTGAATGGAACATAAGCGAAGAACGGCTTACCATCATTTCGATTGCTCTCAATCATCTTGATGACTTCATCGGTGTACACCTGATCTGAATATTGACCTTTGTATTCGTCTGCGACCACTTCACCATTTCGATATGTCGGCTCCACCTCCACTCCAGGTATTTCACCTTTTTGAAGCGCCTGTGCTGTCGCGGCGTTTTTCGCTGGGAACATCATGTCTCGGTTAAAGTGATTTGAGCCACCAGCTAGAATGCCATAGCTTTCTTCAAAACCGCGATCATCTGGTAAAAAGCCATCATCGTGACCTAAATGCCATTTACCCGCCATGTATGTGTGGTATCCGTTCTCTTTAAGTAATGTTGCGACCGTCACACCTTTTTTCGTGAGGAACCCTTCATAGCCTGGTTTACCAACAGCATCAGGATAAACCGCGTAATCAAACGTGCCCAAGCCAACTTCATGGCTATTCGCACCTGTCAACATCATTGAACGAGTCACCGAAGAAGTAGGTGACGCGTGAAAGTTAGTAAATTTAATGCCCTCTTCAGCAAGCTCCATCAAATTGGGTGTAGCGACCTCTGAACCATAAGGTTGCGTATCGGCAAATCCGACATCGTCGCCAACAATTACGACAATATTGGGTTGTTCATTTTCTGCTGCTACGACTGCACCACTTGCTGCAGCCATCGCGGTAAAAACTAAAGACTTCTTGAATGTCTTCATAGGACGTTCTCCAATTACTGTGAAAAATGTGTATTAGAATCAGTGCGCGGCTTGGGACATCCAATGTAATAAGTCGAGCGCAGGGTCGTAATCTTGTTCTGCAGCCTTCCCAAGCCAGACCACCGCTTGCGATTGATTGGCTTGGACGCCGCTGCCAGAAAAGTACATGAGGCCGAGCTGAGTTTGAGCTTCTGGGTTACCTGCCGTTGCGGCCGTTTTGAACCATTGGGCAGCCTTTTCTTCACTTTGCTCCAGGTGTGTTCCGTCTAAATAGTGATGAGCAATTCCCACCTGAGCGTGAGGGTCTCCGGCATAAGCTTTCTCTAACATCGCCACGACTAGCCTTTGAGATGCATTCGACGACTCAGAGTAGGCCGGATTGGCAGAGCTCAACGGAATCCAAAACAACGCGCAAGCAGACAAAGAAAACAAAGCTAAAATTAAACGTTTATACGGCATGATTCGCCTCCTCAGACACGAAAAACAAAACGTCCTTGTTTTCAAAAAACTAAATAAACAGCACTAATGGCGCAAAAACGATTAACGCCGATAGAAGTACATTTTCTATTTTCATCGTCAGCCTCCTAAATGGATATATCGATAACGTGCAACTAAACAGCACCTTCAATGATGTTGGAAATAGCTTGAGGGGTCATTGGATAAAACTGAAAACTGATATCCTTTTCTATCGCTTGAGCAATCTCCTGCTTAATTGAATCATCGAAACTCCACTGGTTAAAACGTTGCATCGCTCCAATACGAACTTGGAACTCACGCAAAAATCCAAGAACTCGCTGATAAGCCATTTCATTAGTGCCTGAGGTTTCCAATGAGAAAGCGGCGGCTAATTTAGGTGCATTCGGGACATAGAATTCAGGTAAAGCTTCCACCACAATTGGCATTAAGACAGTATTTGCGTCCCCATGTGGAATGTGACTGATCGCCCCAAATGCATGAGCACAATTATGAATTGGAATACCGCCCAGCGAAGCATAGAACGCAGAAATAGCCATAGTGCTCGCCTGCAATAGGTTTGCTCTCGCAACTAAGTTGTCTGGTTGCTCTAGTGCCAAAGGTAAATTATCAATAATCAACTTCGCAGCATGAATGCCATAAGCATCCGTGAAACTATTGCTCATTGGAGACACAATCGCTTCAACCGCATGGGTCAGCGCGTCCATCGCAGTTGAACGAGTTAAGTGAGTTGGAAGCTTTGTGGTTAGCGTTGGGTCAAGTACAGCAATGTCTGCTTCCAAGCCAGAAGCAACTAAGCTGGCCTTAATGTTTTCGTGTTCGTTGAAAAAGACTGCGATAGGTGACGCTTCAGCACCGGTGCCCGCAGTAGTAGGAACAGCAATATGAGGGATGTTGATGTCTTGATTATTTGGCCACACCTCCATGTGCCCACCCCCCGAGATAATAGAACGAATGTCATTAATGTTTTTGTGAAATGCGTACTTCACTCCTTTTGACGCATCAATAACACTGCCACCGCCTACCGAGAGGATCGCATCAGCTTGCACGCTATGAGCGTAAGCGATCGCAGCATTAATGTTGTTACATGTTGCATCAGGCTCAATGTCAGTATAGATACCAACCAATTCGACTTGGCGCTGGCCTTCAAATAGAGCGGAGAACTTTTCAATGTAACCCAGTTGCTTTAATCCTTGATCCGAGAAGAGCACGACGCGCTTCGCACCAAGTCGAGCAAATAACATTGGGATGTTTGCAATGCCATTTTCTTGCGCGTGTATCGTGGTTTTTAGCTGATAGTTAAAGTTTTGGTTTGTCATGAGTATTGCCTCTTGTCATTTAATGATTAAATAATAGGCCAATACAAACCGGTCGGTCTAGTGCAGTAATGTCAATTATGTGTCAAGAAAGATCTTTTTGATCTCACGGTTTTTACTCAGACTAGAACGAAAAAAAGCCCGCAGTATGCGGGCTTAGCTTTAACTAGGTGATCAACGCAGGTGAGCTGGCGTTTGAGATTTATCTCTAGTCAAGTAGTAATAAAGATATACTAATGAATAAATCGTGACGAACGCATCAAGCACGAACACACCACTCCAACCGTAGAACCATTGGTAATCATTGATACAAATGTTGTATAAAAAAATTCCAACAAACATGGATTTCTCGAACGCGCTGTAAATCATGGTCGAGGTTCTAAGCTGTTTGTATTTCGCAGAGAACATGAGCAAAACACCAATACAACCTACCATCACTCCCCAGTGCTGATAGGTTCCTTGCAGATACTCTTTATTCATCATCATCACGTCGTTGTAGGAAAACAGAGTCCTCATGCTCCACTCTGGTGCCAAAAACGTAGAGAATGCGGTGGCAGTCAGTAGACCTGTGATGATCAAATAAGACTTGATCGTCTTTTCAAAAAAACGCTCTAACATATTAATAACCTTACAACTTAATTTAAATAATTCGCTATTTACCAAACATATTCATAACTGCTGATTTCAATTCGTTATCTTCAGCTGAAAACAAGTGTTTTACTCTATGGTCCAAGCCCGTTTCCATTACGGTTTTAGCATGAGAAAAAGTGAGAAACCCTTCTTTACCGTGATAGTGCCCCAACCCAGACTCTCCAACACCACCAAACGGAGCGTCATCCACAGCCAAGTGGAACACACAGTCATTGATGCACATTCCCCCAGAATGAACTCGAGTTTTCACTTCCGCTTGCAAGTCTCGATCAAAAGTCATCAGGTATAACGCGAGAGGTCGAGGCTTACTATTAACGATGGAAAACGCCTGTTCGATATTTTGATACCCGATAATTGGCAGTAAAGGACCAAAGATTTCTTCTGTCATAACAGTAGAGGTCAAACTTGGTTCAACCAATAAATGGGTAACTAATCTATGGTTATCAGGATCAAGTGCATCGCTATGGCAGAATTCAATTCGAGTTTCTGCCTGCTCTTCTTCACCCAGTAACGCCATGATTCGATCATACTGCCTTTGATTCGCCATTGAGGTCAGGTTCTTCGAATACACTCCTTCAACAAACAAGCTTTGGTACTGAGACTTGTACTCGTCAATAAACGGCTCAATTTTGCTCTCTGGCAACAATATGTAATCAGGGGCTACGCAGACTTGCCCATTGTTAAGACTTTTGCCATAAATGATGCGTTCTACTGCAATATCGACTGGCATGTCTTCTGCAACTATGACTGGCGATTTACCGCCTAACTCAAGAGTAACAGGGGTTAAATTGCCCGCAGCAGCTTTCATTACGTGGCGACCAACTTGCGTGGACCCCGTAAACAACATGTGATCAAAGCTTAACGATGTAAACGACGCTGCAATATCGGCTTCACCCTCCACAATTTGAACTTCACAGTGGTCAAATACCGTTGCGAGCATTTCGCCCAACACTTGGTTGGTATATGGGGTAAATTCACTCATTTTTATCATCGCTCGGTTACCTGCTGCCAGCGCGGATATCAGGGGCCCAATGGAAAGCATGATTGGAAAGTTCCATGGTGTAACAATCCCAACCACACCCCTAGGTTGGTAGACCACTTCAACTCGAGATGTAGAAAGCAAAGCACCGGAGTGGCGAATTGACGACATCATCCAGTGAGGCAGACAGTCAATCGTATGATCAATATTACCGATACAAGGCACGATATCCGCCATCAATGTGTCCAGTTGGCTGCGATGTCCGTAGTCTAGGCTGACTGCTGTACAAAGTTTGTCTGTATATTCGATCAGCGCGAACTTAAGCTCCGTTAGTTTCTTAATTCTGCTCACCTGACTTGGCATCGGGTTCGCTGCAAATTCTTTCTTCATAGAGCTGAGAGCATTTTCCATTTGCACTGGTGTTAGATCATATTTCATACAGCACCTCGTAGTTAATTTGCTACAGAATAGCCAATACAAACCGGTCGGTCTAGATATTTTTGTCAATTGTATGTCAGAAGCTAGTAGTCTTGTCGCTTTGATTTGAATCTAGCTGAGCTAAGTGTGCGTTATCGCCATTTGCTAACAACCTTTAAAACCTATCTAATCAGATCAAAAGGCTTTGGTGAGTAGGTGCTTATCGATATACACTCACCTCCACTTGTCACAATGAAAGGTATCAAGATGACGATCGCAATTGACCAACTCACCCAACAGTATCCGCTTATCAAAGAGTTGATCTCACTTAAGGAAACCTCTTGGTTCAACCCTGCTATCACTAGCTTTGAGGATGGGTTGCCACATGTTGGACTGGATAAGAGCGACATCAAAGATGCCAGTGACAGACTAAAGCGATTCGCTCCTTACCTAGCTCATGTTTTTCCAGACACCCAAAAGAGTAACGGCATCATCGAATCTGATGTTGTCTCCATTCCAGCGATGAAAGCAACTTTAGACAGCGAGTACACAACCCATATCGCTGGACAGTTGATGCTAAAGAAAGACAGCCACTTACCTATTTCGGGCTCGATTAAAGCCAGAGGTGGTATCTATGAAGTACTCGTGCTCGCAGAGAAACTGGCCATCGACGCGGGGATGCTCAATGAAGGTGATGACTACACCCTGTTAGCAACCGAACCATTCAAAGCATTCTTTAGCCAATTCAGCATCGCCGTTGGATCAACAGGGAATCTTGGGTTGTCTATCGGAATTATGAGTGCAAAGTTGGGCTTCTCTGTCTCAGTTCATATGTCGGCAGATGCCAAGGCTTGGAAAAAAGACAAACTGCGTTCTCATGGAGTAACGGTTGTCGAGTACGAACAAGACTACGGAGTGGCTGTTGCTCAAGGACGCAAAGAAGCAGAGAAAGATCCGAACTGCTTTTTCATTGATGATGAGAACTCACAATCGTTGTTTCTTGGGTATTCCGTGGCCGGAGAGCGCTTAAAGCAGCAGTTTGCTGAGAAGAATATCGTCGTCGATGCTGAGCATCCACTGTTTGTTTACCTTCCTTGTGGCGTTGGCGGAGGTCCGGGGGGCGTCGCGTTCGGACTAAAAGCGGCATTCGGTGATCACGTCCATTGTATTTTTGCCGAACCTACCCACTCACCTTGCATGTTCCTGGGGGTTCACACGGGATTGCACGATAACATCAGTGTTCAAGATATTGGTATCGATAATATCACCGCTGCAGACGGGCTCGCTGTCGGTCGCGCTTCTGGCTTTGTTGGTCGAGCGATGGAAAGACTGTTAGACGGATACATCACCATCTCTGATGCACGTATGTATCGCCTTCTTCGCCAACTCAGCGAATTGGAAGACATTCAGCTTGAGCCCTCCGCCCTCGCAGGCATGATCGGTCCGGTGATTTTAACCAATAGTAATAAATACCGAGCACAAATGGGCTTCGACGATATTAAAATGGCTAACGCAACTCATCTAGTATGGGCGACAGGGGGTGGTATGGTTCCACAATCAGAAATGCAGTTCTATCTAGATCAATCCTTTGTCTAACACTACAAGTTCGACATGTTCAGCCTGAAATAAAATAGGGGCGCGGTTATTTGCACCGCTCCCCTACTCAATAGATTAGAATTTAAGAGAAGAGCTCCGTTCTATTCCGACCATTTCTTTTCGCTGTATATAAAGCATTGTCTGCCAATTCCAACGTCAACGATATAGGTGTAGTATCGCCGTACCACTGAGCGACACCAATAGAGATTGTGGCGCCTTCTTCTAAAGAGGTGATATCCGACTCAATCGAGAGACGAATGCGCTCTGCAATCTCATACGCCACTTCCATGTTTGAACCATCCAAAAAGATGATGAACTCTTCCCCACCTGAACGACACACAACATCTGCATCTCTCACCTGAGCTTTCATCAACTGTGCAGTTTGTTTAAGCAACTGATCACCAAACTGGTGGCCATATTTATCATTTACGGCTTTGAAATGATCAATATCCAATGCCAACACAGATACTGGTTTTCCATTATTTTGAAAATTCTCGATTGCTCGCTTCAACCCTCGGCGATTCAAAAGGCCTGTCATTGGATCAGTCAGGTTCTCGGAATGCAGTTTCTCTATCTGATTCGATACTAAATTGAAGGTATTCTCGCAGCTCACTTTCAGTTGTGACGCTTCAAAATACCAAGGGTTAACATTACTCAATTCAGCAGATAGAGAATGCGTGGTATCGAATTTATTAACGGTGTTAGCGAGCTGCCACAATGGCCTTGAAATACAAATTGCTGAAATCCAAATGAAGATCAAAGTGCCTATTCCGACTGGAATCGACTCAAACATAACGTACTGCATTTGTGTCTCTAACTCCATAATAGCTCGGTCTTTCGGAGTTTGAGCTATTATCCCCCAGCCAGTGCTTTTCACCATGGCAAAACCCGATAACATAGCAACTCCTTGAGTATTGACAATTCCCTTAGAGCCATCGCCAACATTCAGTACTGTTTCTACAGCATCATTTCCCAGTACCACTTCGCCAATACGACTCTTCTGCGGGTGATAAATCAGAGAACGGTTTCGATCAACGACATAGAGATACGAACCATCCTTATAATTATGACGGCTCAATAAGTTACTCAAAAGACTGGAATCTTCTAAATAAATACTACCACCTACATACCCAAGATATTTACCTTGAGGGGAAAATATCGGATACGTCATGCTAATAAGATAATTGCCCGCAGGGGATACAAACGGGTCGGAAATAAGAGGAGCTTTTGCCCTTAGTGATTGCCTAGAACGTTCAGATGTCAGTTTTACCCCTTTTAGGTTGACACTCTTTGGCATGATTGAAGCAATCACACCATCTTGGTCCACTACATACACTGAGTTAAACGAGTCTGTCTGTTGATTGAGCCTGGTGGTCTCTTGGGTAACAAAGTTCGCATCATTGATCCGAGAGGAGAGTAGTCTCGCGCTGTACTTTAGTTGAGACATAACTTGCTCAACATATACGTCGGTCATTGCTGCCATTTTGTCAGCATAGACTCGATTAGCTTCTAAGCTTTTATTGATTATTAATTCGTGTTGAGCTCGGTAGCTTGAATGAAATACGTTCATCAACGTAATAGCGACACTCAAGATACATAAAGATAAGACAAGTAGTCGTAAGTTAATTCGATGACCAATCACTGACGTCATGTCTGAATTCCATTGAAAAAAATACCCCCCTATATCCTTGGATGATATTCATCACCAAATAGGAGAGCATTAGTAAAACTTGAATTTATAAATTAATATTACCAATAGTGATGATTTAAGTAAAAACAAAAATATTCAGAATGAGATTTCAATCCTGTTGGACATTTTAATAACAAAATGTGTTGAATCCCCAACCAAAGAAGTATCTTAAATGTCAAACAAAAACCACCAAAAAACTATGGGATTTGCACCATCGTCTCAAAAATGAACCATACTTAGTGATTGACTTTACTTGAATTTTTCACACTAAGTTTACTAAACTGAAGGTACCACTAAAGGATAGGGCTCTCTCCTAATTAAGATTCGTTCTTAATAATTTGATACAGTTAAGTTATTGCTTAGTTACTTAAACTGTTTTAAACAACATACAAAGATCGCGGTTCATTAGAATAATTATTCATATTTAATACAATTCATTTTCTTAATTTAAATAACATCCGAATATTTTCTAGCACCTTATTCTCAACCATAAGCCTTCAATTCATTCAATAGTTCCAAATTCACAAGATAATTTTCCACTTTAATTACCTAAGTTTTTCATTTACTGTGATGAGACTTGAAATTAATGGCGGTTGACGACGTGAATCTAAGACAACTTGAGATCTTTTATGCTGTCATGAAATCAGGCACCGTCTCTGGCGCAGCTAAACACCTTCATGTTTCACAGCCAAACGTCACTCGTGTTCTCTCTCACACTGAACAGCAATTAGGGTTCGCGCTGTTTGAACGCATCAAAGGAAGATTGGTCCCAACCAAAGAAGCACATCTCCTCCTTCCCGAAGCAGAAAAAATCTATCAGCAGTTGGGTCAATTTCGGAACCTGACAAATAAAATTAAAGCAGGGGAAAAGCACCTTACAATCGGTGCACCTCCAATTCTCTCTTCCACTATGTTGTCACCTCTTATCGCCCAGCTCTGCAACAGTGGGGATTACAACATAGAGATCTCGACAGGGAATCAAGATGAACTATGCGATGCCCTATTAAAGAACCAGATCGATCTTGCGATCTGCTTTGGCAATGATGCTCCACACTCTCTCGTTCAAAAAACATTAATAACCTCTGAGATGTGTGTCATCACGCCGCCTCAAGATTCAAATGATGACGTTATCAGCCTGAAACAGTTACTGAGCTGTGACAAAACACTCATTGGTCTCGACAATCGTGACCCGTTAGGAGCACAGCTTCATCAAACCATACATACACTCGAACCCGATTACCACCCTTCGGTATCAGTGAGAAACTACAGTACCGCAGCCGAGTTAGTCGTGCACCAAGTCGGTTGCGCGATTGTCGACCCTTGGACAGCAAGCCAATACAAAGATCGAGTACACACGGCCAAATTAATACCCGCCATTGATATTACCGTGTCGTTACTTTATGCCGAACACAACCCATTAAGTATTTCAGCAAGAAACTTCGTCCAACAACTAGAAGCGAGCCTATAACCTGTTGTTATAGGCAACCAACAAATAAGCATTCGAACCGTTCACGGTGAACCACTACTCTGTTTTCAATTCAACAGGATAACAAGGATGCTTCATGTCTATCGCTCAACCCTACTTACTCTTCTTAGGCGACGTTACTGATCCAATTTCTGCCAAAACGGCGCGCGGTATTGCGCTATGGCGACCTGAACTGTGCGTTGGAGAACTGAGACTAACGACAGATACAGTCTCTCTAGGGCTCGATGATCTCACGTTAGAGGAAGCCCTAGATAAAGGCGCAAAAACGCTAGTCATCGGTACTGCCAATGCCGGAGGCGTAATCCCTGAAACTTGGAAACCGACACTAATCAAAGCAGCACAACTCGGGTTTAGTATCGCATCGGGCATGCACTCCCGCCTCACTGAAATCCCGGAACTTGCAGAGCTTCAAACCAAAGAGAAAACTCAACTTCACGATGTACGTCATTACGATGCGCCTTTAGCTGTGGGTACAGGCAAAACTCGCCAAGGTAAACGCCTTCTCACCGTCGGAACGGATTGTTCAGTCGGTAAAATGTTTACCGCTCTGGCTTTAGAAAAAGCCTTAAAGGAACTTGAGTTCGATGCGCAATTCAAAGCGACGGGTCAAACTGGGATTCTCGTTGCAGGCGATGGTATCTCAATCGACGCTGTCATTGCCGATTTCATTTCTGGCGCAGTAGAAGCGATCAGCCCAAGTTTTGACGACCACCAGTGGGATATCATCGAGGGACAAGGTTCTTTATTTAATCCTTCCTTTGCAGGAGTGAGTTTAGGCTTGCTTCATGGTGCTCAAGCAGATGCGCTTGTACTTTGCCATGAAGTCGGTAGACCTCACATTCGTCACCTTCCTCATTGCCAACTCCCTTCAATCTCTGCCACGATAGAAGCGAACTTGGCGGCAGCTAGATTAACAAACCCAAGAGCTGCATTAGCGGGTATTAGTCTTAATACTTCAGCTCTGAGTGAAGAGGAAGCCAAAGCGCTCTGTGCAGATTGGCAAGAGACTTATCAGGTACCTGTTACTGACCCTGTACGTTTCGGAATCCAGTCCATTGCCAGCTATCTCAATGCCAACTTTTAACTTGCGAGAACAGACCATGTTATTAGAAGCGACTCCGTACAGCATCGAATTGGCGACCCCTTTTGTCATATCAAGAGGCGCACGAACTCATTGTCACACGGTAAGGGTGACCATATCTCATGACCAACAGCAAGGGATTGGAGAGTGTACACCTTACCCGAGATACGGTGAGAGTGTTGAGTCAGTAATAGCACAAATAGAAAGCTGGACCTCGGGCTTAATCAGCCTTTCACCACAAGAAGCGAAACAGCACTTACAATCAATGCCAGCAGGCGCAGCACGTAATGCCGTAGATTGCGCGCTTTGGGATTTGATTAGCAAGCTAGAAGGGACATCCTTCCCATCGCCTACTTTTACTATTAGCCCAGCAATAGAGACTGCCATGACCGTCTCCATTGGTGAGGCAGAAGCCATGGCAACGCAAGCCAAGCAATACGTAGACCAAGGCGCGACACTGTTAAAAGTGAAATTGGATGGTGAATCGGTGGTTGAACGAGTTGCCGCTGTGAGAGCCGCAGCTCCGAATAGCAAAATCGTACTGGATGCAAATGAAGCGTGGAGTTCTCTCGATTTAGAACAGTTATTCGAACAACTCGCCCCTTTTGATATCACCATGATTGAGCAGCCTCTACCATCAGGAGAAGACCAACTCCTAGCCAGTATTAAGCACCCTATTCCACTCTGTGCAGACGAAAGCTGCCACACGAGAGCACAACTCGCTGACCTAAAGGGGCTTTATGAGATGGTTAATATCAAACTCGACAAGACGGGCGGGTTAACAGAAGCATTACTCTTGGAAAAACAAGCTAGAAACGAAGGCTTCGCCATTATGGCTGGCTGCATGCTGGGCACTTCGATCGCTATGAAAGCGGCTTTGCCAATTGCCACCAACGCAGAAGTGGTTGATTTGGATGGCCCAGTGTTGCTTGGTGAAGATATTGAAGACGGACTTAAATATCACTCAGGGAAATTGCACCTCAACTGATGATACAGACAAAATTCTAATATATAAGCAGCACAATGCTTCAATTGACCTACGAATCAAGAACCTATTCGATGAAGTTAACGGCAGCGAATCAAACTACCAGATTGGACGCTCTTTCTGGGTAGGCTTGAATTACTCAATGTAATATCGGTGATAGAACAAATTACCTCTTCAAACAGGTTTATTTGTTCATTATTTGCGCGAGATCGGTCACATCTCGCGCAATCGACCATCTATAAAAAACAATTCCATCATTTTTTACTACCCACCTTTAAAATTGAGGTATATACTCTTTCTTATCCCTAGATGGAGGCAGAAATGGATACCCAAAACACCACGACTACGTTTCAACAGCTAAAAACCGGTGCAGACGCGTACATTCAGCGTCGTAATCAGCGTTTATTAGCCAATCATCGCAAAGAATTGCGTAACTTTACACGAGCAGAAGCATCAACTTACCTAGGTATTGATGCGAAAACACTGGATCGTTACGTAACAGCTGCGGAGATTGATCCACGTCGCCATGAAGACTCACAATGGTCTATCGACATCTCAGAAATGTACAAAGTGCGCGACCTACTACCGGAGAATCTACGCAAAGATGCGAAGTTTATCCGCAGTGATAAGCAAAAAGCGCAAGTTATGGTTATCCAAAACCAAAAAGGTGGGGTAGGTAAAACCGTATCAGCTGCGACCATTGCTTCTGGTCTAGCAACCGAGTTCCACCAAGAGTATCGCGTTGGCTTGATCGACATGGACGGCCAAGCAACCCTCTCTATGTACTACGCTCCAGAAGCGGAACAAGAAGGTTACCTTTCTGTTGGCGATCTTATGATGCGCACCTTTGATTTAGATGAAGGTGAAACATTTGAGCAAGCCGTTTCAGAAGCATTTTTAGAAACCACCATCCCTAACTTGCGTATTCTGCCTGCAGCGCAAAGCGATCGTGCTATGGAAGGTTGGTTCCACGAACGAGTATTTAGCCAAACTCTGGCTTCACCATACTCACTGCTGCATGACATTATTGATAGTGTTCAAGACGAGTTCGATATCATCATCATCGATACTCCACCGTCGCTTGGTTATGCGACGTTTAACGCATACTACGCAGCGACCAGTGTGGTGTTCCCACTATCTATTACTGAAAACGATATCGATGCGACTTGTTCATACTTTAGCTACATCCCACAAGTTTGGGCACTGTTAGAGAATGCTAACCACCAAGGTTATGACTTCATGAAGATTTTGCTTACAAATCATCGTGATAGTTCAACAACGACAGATTTGATGAACAACCTATACGACCAATTCTCGCCGTATCTGTACTCGAAAGAGTTCAAACACAGCGAAGCGGTTCGTCAGGCATCTTCTCTTCTTTCGACAGTCTTTGATATGTCGAAAAGTGAGTACCCAAAAAGTAAAGCGACCTTCCAAAGCGCGCAACAAAACAGCTACGAAGTCACCAGCCAGATCCTTCGCGATATTCTGAACGTGTGGCGTGAACAGGAGAATAGTTAATGGCTAAGAAACGTGGCGGTAGCCCTCTAGGAAATACACCTGGCTCCATTGCAGCGCAGCAGTCAGCAGCGAAAGCAACAGTGGAAACGCTGACTAGCCAACTAACTAAGGAACTTGAAAAGTCCGGCCAAAAAGCGGCGGACTTTCTTCAAGAGAAGTTCGGTATTGAATCTGTTGGCCAGCAAATGGTTTGGAAACTGGCTTCTGGTAATACAGCAACCTTCAATGAAGTGACACTGTCATTTGAGCAAGTAAAAGCAGATACGTACGTTACTTTCGACGTAAATGGTCGCGACCAAAGCCTGCTAACTAAAGAGTCGCTAGAAGACTTAAACTCTCTAGAGTTTCAGCAGTTTTATCCTGCTGTTGGTCGTGAAGTCGATGGTCAAATTGATGTACTCGATGGCTCTCGACGTCGTGCTTGGTTCTTACTTCAAGAGGGGCGCGTAAAGGAGTTCAGAATTCTTGTCACTCAAGATGAGATTTCGACTTCTGATGCTAAAGCACTAGCGAAACAGCTACAAACGGCGAAAGAACACAACCAACGCGAAATTGGTCTTCAATGCCAAACGATCATGAGCAGTGGTAACTACACTCAAGAAGACGTTGCTGCGATGATCGGTATCAGCCGCCCAGCCGTGAGCAAAGCACTAAAAGCAGCAAGCATCGACCAACGAATTATCGCTTTATTCCCAGTAGTAAATGCATTATCACACACCGATTATGCGCTGCTTGGTAAAGTGATGAAGACATACCAAGAAGACAGTAAAGGCTTAACCGCGTTTATCCAAAAATTGGGTAAAAGAGCTGTCAATGTTCAGGTTGAACATTGCAATGACGAGAACAAAGAAGCCCTACTCTCTTTGATCAAGTCAGAGTTGAAAATTGCGGAATCTAAAAAAGTCACTGACAAAGCTGAAGTCACCCAACTGGCTGAATTTGCTAGTAAAGGTATGTTTGCACGTAAGAAAGTCAAAGGTCGTAACTTCTCTTATGAGTTTGGCCGTTTATCGAAAGAGCTGCAATCAGAACTGGATGAAGCGATTCAAGCTGTACTGGATAAAGCAACGCAAGACTAGCTAACGCAATAGCTAAAATAAGCCCCTTTATCTAGTTCAAAAAAGGCTGAAACTTACACTTTCAATATAAGTTTCAGCCTTTTTCAATTTAGCCTAGCGGTGCTTATATTGCGTTGGGCAATAACCACGCGTAACTTCAGAGCCGCGAAACTTGATATGCTTGGTTTTACGCCCTGAAACCCTCGCTCGCCAAAGCTTAAAACTTCCAGGTTTCAGTTGTTTTCTCATAAATCGAATCACTTCAGGTTCACTCAGCCCAAACTGTAACTCTATGGCTTCGAACGGAGTCCGATCTTCCCAAGCCATCTCTATAATCCGCGACTCACTCTCTTCGCTCAATATCATTCGTCAATTCCACACTAAAAAAGAAGAACTTTACGTTCAGAGCTAGTGTTGGGTTCATCTACGAATCAAAGTTTTGTTTAGAGCGTGGCGTGTTCATGCTAGCCAATAATCAAACTAAACGAAAGATGACATCCACCTATCGAAACCTCCCCCAAACGCGAGCTACTCTTCTCGTAATACTATACAGATTAATTCTATATTAGAGATACAGACATACAGGTAACTAATTTAAGTCACTGTTTATTAGAAACAATTTACATTAGGATAGTGATGACTAGGAAAAATTAGATAGAAATATGCTGTCTAATAGCGCTGTTATGTGTAATGGAGTAACTTTAGTGAAGCATGAATTATGGGTTTGTCCGAATGGTCTTGATACATTTTGCCTTTCTGGTAACCATGGAGATGCAGCAAGAGCTGCTCTTGAGCCAAATTCAACATTAGTTTGGAGTTGTGAGGCAAATTGTCATTTCGAAGCAATGACGAAATATTATGACTATCGAAGCTACGGGGTATATGAAACGTCCTACCCAGAGCATGATAAGGAAACATATAAAGAGCTTGGCTATGAGTAATTACACATACAAGGCGTTATACGCTTGGAGGTTTTGACATGCCAGCTAGATTGGATGAATACCTAGATAAGGTTATTAAAAATCGATTTTCAATATCACTTATGTCAAATGCTAAATGGCGTAAAGTGTTTACGGTATTGGATGTGCCAGAACTGATGTTGAACCAGTGTTACTGGAAGTTTGTTGATAACGATTATGAGTTTCTAGGCTGGTTTACCAAATCAGATGAGTTAATGGAAAAGTATGTAGGTGACTATGGCTCAGGCCCTTTCGCCTACAAACGAATTGAGTGGTTAGAAATCCCCAAAGTAGGCAAACCTAGTGGGTATGAAAATGTGCCCTTTAAACATTGGCAACAAGATATAGATGAAGCATTGAGTATCTTAAACTCGGTTGGGCATTTCGATACTGAGATTACAGATAGAGGGTTGCGCATCTACGGCTTCAGAGAGTAAACATTTAACGCACCGTTAAAAGGCATTCGCAATACGTAGCATTTTTGCTACGCGTTAAATTTAGTACTAAAGTGGTATGCGATAGTTTATGTATTACGTTGCGAGCAATTTAATCGGTAGTTATATTTTTGAGGTCATATGAGCTGGAATCTTATCATTAGCACTACAAGTACATATGTCATTGCGTTCATTGTTTTACAGCCTATTTACCATCATAAAAAAGCGCTTAAAGTAGTTTCAGGTTTACTATTTCTCTACCTTGGTTTAAGCGTATACAACTTCAATTATGGCTATTCCATTGGTGACATTACATCTTTCGCTTTTTTTTCAGCTATGCTGTTAAGCTTTTTAGCACAATTACGCTATACCTACCAAGTCAAAGAACAGTATGGCTTTTATCCACGATTGTACTTTAAACGCCTTCCCATAAAGGGAATCTTTATAAAGCACCCAGACATCGAAAGAGCTCATTCAGAACCCGATACAATAATGACAATTCTCGCTTTTCTAGGGTTCGTATTAGGATTTTTTGCTGTACTGTTCATGGATATAGCATCGAATTCGTGAAAGCATACAAAGCGTTTGGCATTCTCAGTTTAATTCAGCTTTAGTAACCTCGGCACAATAGACTAAGTGATGGCGTTGCTCACTACATCAACGCTGTGTCATACACAAAGGAAAAGCCAGTGACTAAAAGGATTCAAAATAGAGAAGTTAAAGTGTGCCCAATAGTACTGCGCAAATCAGGCTCTACTTTAGAGTTGTTAGTATTCGAACATCCTTTGGCCGATGTGCAGTTAATAAAAGGTACGTTAGAACTGACAGACAGTTCAGTAGAAAGCGCAGCGCTTAGAGAGCTTGAAGAAGAGTCAGGTATATCCAAAGTTTCCAGTACTAAATACCTCAGAAGTTGGGAAAGTGGTTTCCAAAATCAACTTTGGCACTTTGTCCTGTGCGAAGTTTCGGAAAGTTTGCCAAACAACTGGACCTTCTACACACAAGATGATGGCGGCCACGAGTTCAATTTTTTCTGGCATAAACTCGGAGGTTATCTGGAATTTGATTGTCACAAGATGTTTTGTAAAGCCATTAAACAAGTCGAAAATATATTTATATAACAGCCATACCTGAGTGATTCATGATATTTGGCACTCCCATTTAAACACGGCTCCCAAAGTCCACCACTAACCTTTACCACAATCAGAGGCGTTCTCAATGAAGTTAGTATGTAAAACAGAAAGATTGGTTATTCGCCAGCTTACGCTCAAAGACGCGGGTTTTGTCATCCGTTTATACAATGATGAATCTTTTATCCGCAATATTGCCGATAAAAACATACGCACCATAGAAGACGCTGAAAATTACCTTACCAATGGTCCTTTGGCGAGTTATGAAACATACGGTTTTGGCCTGAACCTAGTCTCGCTGCGCAAATCGGGGACACTTGTCGGAATCTGTGGTGTATTGAAACGCCCCGAGTTGGACAGTCCGGACCTTGGTTATGCATTTCTACCGGAATATTGTAATCAAGGGTATGCGACAGAGGCTTCTATTGGGGTACTTCAACATGCCGTTAAAGCTCTATCGTTGGATACTGTGCTAGCTGTTACCTTCCCCAGTAACAAAGGTTCAAACCGAGTACTAACGAAAGTAGGTTTTGAACTAAAGGGCACCATCGAATTGTATGGTTTAACGAACAACTTATATGAATACTGTACTTGAGATGACAGTGTACCGTCACCGAAACTCGCCGCTCACTTACAAATTGATTGACCCATTCAATCACACTCAATCTCTGCCAATATAGTAATGTCCCCTACCCTCTTCATCATGTGTACCCTTCAAGTTCGCCAACTCTCGTCGTTACTTATCGGAAAAATTGAGACATTTTGTTTGTTGCTACGTAGTGGTTCAAAAAAAGAGATACCACATGGAATCAATCAACATCTTATGGTTCAAACGCGACCTTCGGCTCACTGACCACGCCCCTTTATCCAACGCACTGTCCTCAGAACATCCTACAATTTTGCTCTACATATTTGAGCCTTCATTGCTGAACAACCCACACTATTCAGAGAGGCATTGGCGCTTTGTGTGGCAGTCTCTTGATTGTATGAACGAAACATTAGCTCATCACGGACATCAGATCTCTGTAATGCAGGGAGAAGCGTTAGAGTGCTTCCAAGAGATACAATCTAAGTACCGAATTGATACTGTTTATTCCCATCAAGAGATCGGCTTGAATTGCACCTTCGAGCGCGATCGCTTGCTCAAGGGATGGTTCGATACCCAAGGTATCGCTTGGCAAGAGTCTCAGCAGGGCGCTGTTTTACGTGGATTAACGAACCGAGAAGATTGGGATAAGAACTGGTCTTTAATCATGCGTTCCCCAAAACTCGAGCCTCAAATGAATAGTGAACACTTACATACTCTAGATTCCAAGCAGATTAACCATTCGTTCAGTCCACTCCCGTCATGGACGAGTTTAAGTTCAGGCATGCAAACAGGCGGAAGTAAGCTTGCATGGCTAACACTTCACGACTTCTTTAACCGTAGAGGTAAAGACTACTATCGCAGTATCTCTAGCCCAATCAGATCGAGAAATGCCTGTACCCGCTTGTCACCCTATCTTGCATGGGGAAATATATCGCTTCGCGAAGTCTACCAAGAGCTACTCAAACATTGGCACGTACCCGGCTTTCGTCGCAGCTTAATTGCCCTATCATCTCGGCTCCACTGGCATTGTCACTTCATCCAAAAGTTCGAATCTGAATGTGAGATGGAGTTTCGCTGCACCAATACGGCCCATGAAGCGTTGCTCTCACAATCTTGTGATACAGACCAAAAACACCTCATGGCTTGGAAAGCCGGTAATACAGGCTTTCCATTAGTCGATGCTTGCATGCGCTGCTTACATTACACCGGTTACATCAATTTCCGCATGAGAGCTATGTTGGTTAGTTTCCTTACCCACCACATGAACATGGATTGGCGCGAAGGAGTGACTCACCTAGCTCAACTCTTTCTCGACTTTGAGCCTGGTATTCACTATGCCCAGTTCCAGATGCAAGCGGGCGTGACGGGCATTAATACCATCCGTATATACAACCCTATCAAGCAGGCACAAGAACATGACTCAGAGGGTGAGTTTGTCAAAAAGTGGGTACCTGAATTACAACAAGTGCCTGTGCCACTGATATTTGAACCGTGGAAGATGACACAGATGGAAGCCGCGATGTATCAGTTAGAACAACACTCGCCATATCTCGCCCCAATTTTCGACATTAACGAGAGAGCGCGCGAGGCGAGAGAACGACTGTGGTCTTGGAAGAAACGACCTGATGTTAAGAGCGAAGGAGCGCGAGTTCTAGCAAAGCATGTGCGTCAAACCAATAAACGTGCAACAAGTTGATCGCCGAGCAAACCTTTGACGTAGTGATCTCTTTAATAAGGCCTTCATCAAATACATTGAGACTACGGATAGACACATGAGAGAGCTAACTTTTTCACACAAAGATATTCAAACCATGGAGAAGCGTTTTCGTACTCGATTGGTCAACTCGATATCGGGATTTAAAAGCGTGAATCTTATAGGGACTAGAGACCAACAAGGGCAAGAGAACCTCGCAATAGTGAGTTCTGTCGTCCACTTAGGCTCACACCCTCCCCTCTTGGGCTTTATTGTGCGTCCGTGTAAAACGCCAAGACACACGCTTCAAAACATCATTGAAACCAAGGCGTTCACAGTCAACAGCGTCAACGATAAGATTTTCCAACAATCACATCAGACATCGGCTCGATATCCTAAATCGGCGTCTGAGTTTAAAGAAGTAGGCCTCACACCATATTATGACGGTAATTGCCCAGCTCCATTCGTTTTAGAAAGCCGATTAAAAATCGCGTTAACTCTGACTGAACGTATCGACATAAAAAGCAATGACACGGTTATGCTGGTTGGGGAAGTAAACACCATTCATGTTCCACGAATGGCGATTATGCATGATGGCTTTCTCGACCTTGATGCGTTGGGTACTGTCACAGTTTCTGGACTAGATAGTTACCATAGGACGCAACGTATTAACCGTTTAAGCTACGCAAAACCAGATAAAAAGGTGTTCCCATTAACGACCGATGGAGAGCCGTCATCATGGGCGGCGGTCAACCCCGTTCCGGAATAGTTAACCTATCACCAAGCTTCTTTCTGGATATCTAATCTCGTCCCAAGAGCATGCTGATAAAGGCGTCTCTCGACTCAGGTGGTGCTTCCCTGTCTACCACGTATTTAACATGGTCACTGAAATTGGCATCTGGAGATAACTCAATACTCCAGAGTGCATCGATTTTATTCGGCACCATAGAATATCGCACATCGATAATCCGTTGCTGGTCGTATAGGTCTAACGCAAGAAAGCCACTAGAGAACCGAGAAAATCGGTCAATGTCTGCCATCTGCTGACTTTCTTCGGCTACCCACGGCAAATCAGTAACAACGTCAAGCTTAGCAGCAGATTCGCCAGGATAAGTTTTGACATGAACTCCAACCCTGACTGCATCAACAAAGTAAGAGTTATCGAATTCATAAACCACTTTCCAAAGAAGCATATTCGCTAAGGTTGGTTTTACTTCCAACATTACCGGTGTATGTTGCCGTTTAAGTGCTATCTCCCACCCAATGGTTTCCGCTCTCTGTTTTTGAACCGCACCGATGGTCAGATAAACAAGCGCCCAACTCATAGCAATGCGAGCGAGCTTGGGCTTAAACCTCCAAAAGGCACCAATAACCAGCACCATCAAAGGAAGCGTAAACATAGGGTCGATAACAGAAATAACGTTTAAGGAAATACGCTCATTGGATATTGGCCAGAGCAACTGCGTCCCATAACTGGTGCAAGCGTCCAGTACACCATGAGTGCTGTAACCCAATGCACAGTAGAACCATGTTTGAAGGAGAGTTAGAGCGTTTCTTTGAGCAAAAATGTTATACAGAACCAGAGCGCAGAAGAGGCTACCGAAAGGTATGAACAACAAAGAGTGAGTAAACTGTCGGTGATACTCCAAGAATAACAGAGGGTCGTGGCTCGATCTGATCAGTACATCTAGGTCAGGTGCCATACCAGATATCCCGCCTAGTATTGCCACTGCCCTTAAGTTCTTTCTTTTGCTTACTGACAATGCCAATGCTGCACCCAGCATCCCTTGCGTCAATGGGTCCATTTATAGCTCTTTGATAGCATTCATATTAATGAGTCATACTATTTAGCGTAGACCCATATCAACAATAGCGGGAACAAAAGACATACGAACAAAAATGTGACACTGTCCCTTTATCACGACTTTAGCCAATAGGTACGATTTCACACAAGTTCCATCACAAGCAGAACTCAAAAATGCACTAAAAATTGTCAATGTTCAGGCTGAACATTGTCGTTATTACTCCCCTACAGTAATAAATATTCTCACGAACATTTAGGATTATTCACGATTTCGATGAGAGTCGTGACACGCCCTCACTTTCGAAATACCCATTGATATCGCTAAATCTTCACGCACCGTACAGAAAACATGTAGTCCTTGGAACTCGTGGCACGTCTTATTTCGCCTTTGTGTGCATTCCACCACGAGTACGCCAAGGTGCGAATATACGCTTTCTTTTCCGTCGCACTACTTCCAGTCCAGAACTCACTGTACGCACCTTGTGTGATGTACCAACCATTCCACTTTACTCCGGCAGGTCGAGCAAAAAACCGCTGCTTGTTGAGCTGTGATTTATCAATTTTTTTAAATGGCCCATCAACTTGGGACTCTTTCAGCTGAAGTCCTAGATTGTTCTCCCCGCCTCGCCAGCCCTCTACACCAAGTTCTTCATTTGGCATACCAATCGCTTTTTCTAGTGCCATCCAATCTTTATCGCTGGCAACTCTCCACCCTATTGGGCAAATATTTCTAGGATCGGAGACATCATGCCAGTCATATAACCTGCCGTACTTCAATAAGTTTTCTGGGGCGTCTTCTGGAATAACCGCTGACCTAATATCAGAGCCGTCTTGAAATTTGGTGCTCCGTAAGTTTTCCGCTAGCCATACCTGGTCACCGATAGTAACAGTGCGATAAGTATTTCCTTCTTTGTCTGTAACTGTTTCTTCCAAGTCATACAGTTCTTTATTAATGTCATTCGCAGATGATGCAGCAGTCACAGCCATACAAACTCCTATACATAAAATACGCTTTTTCATAATCACTAACCGTTATCGAATAGATGATAAAGATTAGCGGTGAGCGAACTCTTACGCTAGGTGACATACTCTTTAAAACTTGCCCATTTGTCTCATTCACTCACTGTCAAGAAATCATGCAATATTATTGACCAACCCTTTTGCTTGAACCCACTGCTTCGGTGATTGCCCATATAGACGTTTGAACTCTCGGCTAAACTGAGATGAACTCACGTAACCTACTTCCATAGCAGCCTCGCTGACATTTGTGCCCTTCGCAATTTTCATTGCAGCACTATTGAGGCGCATCGATTTCATGAACTGAATGGGAGACATGTTTGTTGCCTGCTTAAACTTACGATGCAACACTGCCCTACTCATCCCAACTAACGATGCCAGTTCATCAATCGAAACGTTTTTCTCCAGGTTCATCGATAAGTGCTCAATAGCTCGCGCGATACCATTACCTACACTGAACGCTTTCCTCACTGAAGGGCCACAGTCTCCTTTTAACACCGCATAATAAAGCTCTCGTAAGCGACCTTCCCCTAACACCACAGAATCAGTGACATTGTCACTTATGGTTACAAGGCGATATAATGCATCCGTAAATTCTTCATCCCAGTCTGAAAGCATTAGGCTCTGTGGGTTAATAGATGATTGAAAACCAGATTCACACCCTTTTGTCTCTTCCATTTCAATAGTCAGTTCTTTCATAACCTTGGTATCAAGAGAGACATAAACTCCGATTAAGGGATCATCTACTGATGCTTCTGGCGTACCGGCTTCTACCGGAAGTGAAGCGACGCAACACATGTACTGTTTGCTGTCGTAAACATATCGGTCACCTTCTAGTATCGCTTCCTTTTTTCCATTCAATATAACAATCAAAGCTGGGTCATAAATCGCCGGTGCACAAGGTACTGCGTTCGTTACTTTGAATAAATGCACCCCATTAATTCTGCTTTCAATCATGCCATCTGTTGTCAGTCGATTGGCAACCCAATCTTTTAGATTTTGCTTCATCTTTTCTTCCTTAACACCACAACGATATAAATAGGCAATTTTTAGAGATCAATCCGCGTACAATTCACACTCACTGAGAGTTATAGTTCATTTCATCCAGAAATACTATCATCGACAGTGCACGCACGTTTAACCTTAAGTGCTCTAGTCTCAACACATTTTCATATGCAGAATGAGGTTACGATAATGACAACAAAGCAATTCGGTAACAAAGGTTGGACACCCGATCAGATTGGTTCTCTTTCAGGAAAAACCTATGTGATTACTGGAGCAAACAGTGGAACTGGTTTTCAAGCGTCACATGTACTCCTATCAAAAGGCGCTCAAGTCATAATGATGAACCGAAATAGAGATAAGTCACTACAAGCCATTGCTGATCTTAAAGCTAGCTTGGGCCAAAATATCAACGTCAGCTTTATACGGATGGACCTTGCTAGCTTAACTTCAGTCAGAACAGCCGCATCGGAACTGCTTGAAAAAACGGCGAAAATTGATGCACTTATCTGTAATGGCGCCATAGCTCAAGTCGCAAAGCAAGAGTTCACTAGTGATGGATACGAAAGCCAACTAGGCGTTAACCATTACGGTCATTTCTTACTGTGCGGATTGCTATATCAACGTTTAGAAGAAAGTAACGGGCGAATCGTCGTTGTTGGGAGTACCGCATATAAAATGGGTAAGAAACGCATTCAATTTGAAGACATTGACTTCAACGATAGATACACAGCATGGGACTCGTACGCTCAAAGCAAGCTCGCTCAAGTAATGTTTGCTTACGAGCTACAGCGCCGTCTTCAACGTGCGAGCAAACCGGTACAAGTTCATGTATGTCATCCCGGAGCCTCCAGAACCAACTTATTAAAGGACACTGCGAGTACATTCAACAAAGTGTTATGGGCCGTCATGTCGAGAGTTATAGCTCAATCAGCTGAGAAAGGCGCGTGGCCCCAGTTACTATGTGCGACACAAGATGGATTAACGACAGAAACTTTATATGGCCCAACTAAACGCGCTGACACAGTTGGCCCAGTAGACGTGAATGACCTTGATAGAATTGCACTGGATGAAGAGATGGCAGCAAGACTCTGGACACTTTCAGAGAAAGCGACATCTTTCACTTGGGATCTGAGTTCTCCTAGTGTCACCACACATTAGACAAGCAAAAATCAAACTCTTGAATCGGAGTGAGTTTATATACATCGACTGTTTCGAACTTCAATTAGAGAGCAACTTTCGACAATAAATTGCGGTTTAATTTTGTCAATGTTCAGCCTGAACATTGACAAAAAGCGAGACAAAATAGCCGCTCAAGATTATCCATCTCAACAGTTAATGATATGACGAAGAGAATCTAATACATCAGATGCCATCATACCTACTTGTCCATACTTACTGGCATTGTGGTCAGCAGCCATGCTGTGAATAACGCTACCTAATATTGCTGCATCAATAGGTTTATAACCTTGTGCCAGTAGTGACGAGATAACACCGGCAAGTACGTCACCCATCCCACCAGTCGCCATTCCAGCATTACCTGCGTGACATACTACCGTTTTTTTACCATCACTAATTAAGGTTCCCGCTCCCTTGAGCACAGTGACACATTGATACTTTTGACATAGCTTCTCAACTGAAAGATAACGATCGGTTTCAACGTCTTTGACACTGCAATTGAGCAACATCGCGGCTTCACCAGGGTGGGGCGTAATAACAGTATTTGCTATCATGCGGGCATCTAGGTTATCTTGAGCTAACCAATACAAGCCATCCGCATCTATCACTTTAGGTACGTTGTAAGCTCGACTCATCACCTCATCATAAGCATGTTTGCCCCAATCAAGTCGACTTAAACCCACACCCAAACAGATACTTGTGCACCAATCTAGTCTTTCTGATAATTGCTCAACATCTGACACCATAGCTTCAGGTAACAAAGAACGCATAGGGAAACAGCTAGATTGATAAACAATAGAGGCCAGCAACCCCGTCCCGGAACGCAACGAAGCTGCAGCGGCGAGATACGCAGCACCACTCATGCCGTCACCGCCGCCAACAACCAATAGACGCCCGTGGCTACCTTTATGTGAGTCTTGTGCTCCAGCTTTCAACCTATCTCGCCATCTTGCACTCGTGAGCAAAGCATTTGGTGCATTATGATCAGCAAAGGCTCTATCTACACTTAGCCCTGCAAACAGCAACTCCCCAACATGACTTCGAGCTTGAGCAGTAACTAAGCCTCTTTTGAGGGCAATAAAGGTGACAGTCGCATTTGCCTTAACCGTCGTTCCAAGCTGTCTACCGGTATCGCTATCTAGCCCTGATGGAACATCGATTGAGATGATAGGGCAGCTAGACTTGTTTAATGTGGTGATGACAGACTCAGCATACTCCCTCAGTTTGCCAGTTAGCCCAGTCCCCAAAATTCCATCAACAATGAGATCGATACTATCGTCTAGTTCAAAGTTTGGTTCGTACACTTTACCGCCAGCAGATCGAAAGAGTTGCTCTGCAGACCTCGCATCTCCACTTATCTTTTGAGATGAACCAACTTGCCATAAGGTCACTTTGTATCCTGACGCCAATGCTAGTCTTGCAACAACATAGCCATCACCGCCATTGTTACCCGTTCCAGTAACCACCAGAATATGACGACAATGTTCATACCTTTGCTGAATGACAGAAAATACCGACTCTCCAGCTCGCTCCATCAATTCATACATCGATATACCAAGAAGGTCTGCGACTCGTTTCTCTCCCTGTCTTACCGTATCAGATAAATACAGCTCTTCAGGGAGTTCTGATGTTACCAAGCTTGTAAACATTAGGGACCTCGAAGACTAATTGATTAGTTCTGTTTAACTAAAAGCATATAACATTGTTTAGTGATTTGATGTGGCCTATCGAGCAACATCTGTACAAAAACAATTTGTGCAGCGAAACGACGATCAAACCTGTCAGTGTTCAGCCTGAACATTGACAAAAAAACGCCTCATGTGGGTGATGGGTGGGGTAGGTTACTAAATGGTAACTGCTTGTCGCTAAAGGGAATCACTTCTATATTTGAAGTGGTTTAAGAATTCAAGTTCGATAAAAAGGGAACCAAATGGGGCAATCAAATAAACTCAAAGCAGGGGATTCGTTTCCTACTATTAATGCTACTTTACTAGACGGAACAAATGTCACCTTAGGTGAACCAAAGTCAGGAATGACATGGCAAGCTGTGTTTGTCTATAGAGGTAAGCACTGTCCATTATGTACCAAATACCTCAATGAGATTGAAAACTACAAGCAAGCCTTCAACGACGCAGGTGTTGATATTCTTGCAGTCTCTGCAGACGCAAAACATCAAGCACAAGAGCAATTAGAGAAACTCGATATCTCTTTCCCAATCGCTTACGGACTCACCGAAGAACAAATGAAAACGCTAGGCGTCTACATTTCGCTTCCACGCTCAGAACAAGAAACCGATCATAACTTTGCAGAGCCAGGATTATTCATCGTTAATGAGAAAGGGGAGTTACACGTCGTTGATATTTCAAATAATCCTTTTGTGCGTCCAGAACTAGGAGCATTAACGCGCGGTTTAGCTTGGATACGAGATCCTAATAACCATTACCCAATTCGTGGCACACTAGATTATTAATCTAGAATTGAAATTAAAAAGCCAGCTAAGTGAGTAACTTAAGCTGGCTTTTATTCATCTATAACAAAGCGACATCGACAAGACTAATGTCAATGTTCAAACTAAACATTAGATTTAATAACAATAAGTGAATGCGCTTGATATCTCATCACAGTGCAAGTATTACGGTGTAACCTAGTATTCATTCTATCTTTATATAGTTACGAATACAGAAAGAACAATACACTAATTAGTTGTGACGGATATTGTTTATTAAAAACAACAAACTAAAACTCATCAAGAACATCTATATTATGACCATTATACTGAACACAATATCATCAATAATCGGTTAATGTTCAGCCTGAACATTGACAAAAAATTAACATACTAAACTACGTATTTCTTTGACTACTGATGATCAATCAATATTGATATAACACATATCACCATGATCTGAACATTAAGATCAAAACACCATAAAACCTACAGTAAATCTTCCTCAGATCAATCTACTTCGTTAAATGTTTATATCTAACGACATAGAGATAATGACATTTAACGATCTTACACAATGAATTTAATTTCGTTCATTGAAAGAAAAATACCGCCGATCTCAAAAAGAACAAATGATGAACAAAAAGAGTGTTAAACAACTGAAGTTTGTCGATAAACTCAACAGCTCATTGCAAAACTCTCTTGAGTTTTGTGATGAGATTTTGAGTCACCGACAGAACCTAAGTGAAGTTGGTATTGTTTTGAAACTAGATCCTAAAGGTTCTAGTTTCTTAGTGTAACGCTTTAAGTAACGACATTTACCGATTAAACGTAGATATTAGCCGATTAGATATAAATATTTACCGAAAATTTAATAACATTAGACGATCTAGCATATAAACATTTGCCGATCCCGATTGTTTTAATATCAACATTAACCGATCGCACATGAATCAAGATCTTAATTTGCTAAAGGTCAATGATCATCAAGCGATCCAAGCCTATAAAGTAACCACAACACGCATCATAAGGGAAGAGATCGGTAAATAAAGATCAACCTATAAGAACTAAACATTTACCGAAGTAACTAAACATCTGCCGATGTTTATAGGTGGTTATTGTGATCTACTATCAACATTTACCGATTTGATATGGATATTTACCGAAGTTAATGAGTTAATCGAAGATCTCTGTTAGACTGATAAAATCGTATCCATAGGTAATGATCATGACTTCATCATCCAGCTTAACCGTTATTAATGAAGAAGATCGAAAGAATCGATTCATCTCATCCATTTTGTTTTCTAGAGCAACGATTTTTCATCCCGCATCTCGGTTAACATCAACTATGCAGTCTAAGTTGGTTGAGATTGCGCAGAATGGTGGTACGGATCTTAACTATCCATTAGAAAGTGTGAACATCAATAGCTACGGTAAAAATTTTAGAGTTGATCTTCATGTTGACTATTTACTGCAACCTCACCGCGATATCTTAGAAACAATGTTGGCCTACGCACAAACCATCCAATTGGATGATTCTTCTTATGAAGCAGGTGCTCGGCTGACCTGGTCACAGGTATATCAAACAATTACCGATGGCGATGTATCGGATACACAGGAGGATGGCTTTGATTCATTTATTGATCGAGACGCAACAGTTCTCTCGATGAGTATGTATGAATTGGCTACGCGAATGGGAATGGCAACTACAAGAGCTAACTATGATCAAATTGAGCGTAGAATCACTCAATTGGCAACTGCACATCTAGTGATCAATGAACTCGATGATGATCAAAACGTAGTAGGTAAAAAACCACTGGAATTTGTACAAGATTACCGCTTCTATTGTGATCGTAGCAAATTCAAGACCGGTCGTAAGACAACCAAGAACTTAACCAATCATGTGTTTTTGGTTCCTGATATGCGTCTGCTACAGGCCATTCGTGATCATGGCTACTATTACCGCCTCGAACAACACAAAATGACGAACTACAGCAAGCCATCAGTCCGCTCATTTTTAAAGTACATAACTACACATAAAGCTGAGTTTCTTCATAACAAGAAGTTTGAGTGGGCGCTAGATAGCTATATTCAGTCTATAGCTTCAAAAGTTAGCCACAGCTTCCGTAGCGATCTTAGAAAAGACCTGTTAGCGAATGCAGTACAAATTGAAAAAGACTTTAGCCTACAGTTCCGAGATGTCGGCAACGGTATTCAGATTTTCTATATCGGAGAAAGTGAATCATGATAACTCAATCTCTTGATACGCTGATGTCGTCACGTGCAAGTCAAGAAATGAGCTTTAGCCTAAAAGGTTTACTTAAAGGTCATGTGGGGATGTTGATAGCGGCCCCAAATGTTGGTAAATCTCACTTAGCACTGTGTATTGCTATGGAACACGCCTCTTCGATGACCCTATTGGGTATGAGCGCGGCCGATAAACCCGCTAAAACACTGGTTTTGAGTTCGGAGGATGGGGCAGGTGTTATACAAACCAGAATGAAAGATAAGCTAGCAAGTTGTACGCCGACAATACGCTCTGAACTGAAGAATAACTTGCACTTTATGACCGATATTGAGCCTATCGTTATACCGCCTGACTGCTCACACCAAGAACAAATAGAGCATCAGCAGTACTTGGTTCAACTTAAAGAAACATTTGCTCAATTTGATCTAGTGATTATCGATACCGTAACAGAAGCAATCGGGCGATGTGAGGAAGTGAAACACGACAGACTGATTAAGAATGTATTTCAGTCACTAGCCAATGACTCAGGTGCGAGCCTATTGCTAGTGCATCACGTCAATAAAGATGAAATTCGTGGTAATCAAGAGATAACCATGGCGTCTGGAGCAGGGCTTACATCAGTAATGCGTTTGACTAAGTGCTTATTCACGCTAAAACGCAGCAAAGACTTAATGTCGATTAAGTATCTGAAAAGTAATTATCTACCGGAAAACGAGAATCAAGAGTTTGCGGTTGAGGTACGCCAAAGTCTGACGATAAACCCTGAGCTATACAATCCGAAAGCACGTGCTAGTAGCAAAGGGGTTAGAACGACGACTCGGATTAAAGCCGCGCCAAAATCCATTACACTGTCTGGGACCATCCCCGAGCAGGAAGAGATCGAAGAGCGTAAGAACCTGCGTGATGTGCTCTAGTCAATTTCTGGCGTTAAGACCTTTCTATGAGCAGCTCAAATAAGAGCTGCTTTTTTGTTTGAGCTCGTTTGACCTGTCTACAGGTTTCAGGTTTAAACTCTGCGCCTTAATCCAATAAGTAGAGGCAAGGTTGAGTCAATTCGAAAGTGGTCACGCGAGCCGTAATACAGGCTCACGTTTTGAACTATTTCATTAGGCGCTTGATCAACAAAGGCTGTAGGTAAATTGGAAGCTGAAGAGCACCAACAAGAGGCAAAAATAGAGGACCTAGATAGGCACCTGCAATGGTGTAGGTGAGGAGCACGTTTCGGTTTCCAGATGTGATTGCGGCAATCTTCGCACCATCGCGATCGGTAAAATTGAATATGAGGTAAGCGGCAACGAAAAAGCTCAGGCATAAAACGAAAGCCAGCAGGAAAAGTTGTAGCGCGAACTCTGAGTTTGTATCCCATAATTGACGATAATCGCCCATCAAGCCGAGTGGGAAAAGAAACACCAGCATGATGTTGTACTTAGCTAGCTCAGTATGCACTTTTTTGATCTTAGATTGATCAACGCAGGCGTGGATCAAAAAAGAGAGGATAATAGGGCCGATGATATAGATTATTAACTTGATTGAGTAAGCCTGCATGTCTAGTTCAAAGTGATCGTCATATGTCCACCACAGCGTTGCGTAGAGAGCCACAGGCTTTAATAGCGTAGAAGTAATGGTATATGTCATGGCTGAAAAGTAATCCAAGCCAATGGAGCGCACAATTGCAGGTGTTGCAAACAGGGAACCAGTAGCAGCGACTCCTAACATCGCCAATGCGAGATCCTGATCTAAGCTAAAAATCATTATCGCCGCTCCACAAAGAGCCATCATCCCGAAGGTGTGTATCACAGCATAGAGCCAGCCCTTTGGACGTATCAGGGATTTAAGTAGCGCTTTTTGATCGAGGCCGACTAAGGTAAAGAACATCAAAAAGAATAGGACAAACGGTAATACTTCAAAGACATGCATTGAGAGGCTAGGCATGAGAAAACCTAGAAAGCAAAATGCTATGAGTAACCATGGGGCTTTACTTGATATGTAGTTGAGCATAATTCCGTGTCATTTAGGGCGCAATAGTGCCCTTAGTCCTTTATGTTTGCAGTACCAACAGAAGAACGTTGCACCAAGATCGGCATAAATAACTTGCGATCTTTTTTCTCCATTTCTTCCTTGTTTGCGAGTTGCAGTGAGAGTTTGACGGCTTCGTTTGCCATCACTTGGATTGGATAGCGAATGGTGGTTAATCGCGGGTAAATGTAGCGTGCAATATGACCATCATCGAAACCAATGACTGACATATCTTGAGGAATTCGGACACCATTTTCTTGAAGCAGAGTCATACATCCTGCTGCCATTGAGTCATTGTAAGTCGCAATGGCTGTGATTGGTGTATTGCGAGCCATTAAATCGACCATAGCTTGCTCGCCACCAGTTTCGTCAGGCTCACCATACTGAATGTACTCTTCGCGAGGTTCAATGCCATTATCACGCAGGGCATTCAAATATCCTTCACGGCGATCGCGAGCGTCGTCGATATCATGACTAGAGCACAGGTAACCAATATGTTTATGGCCATTGCGGATAAGGTGCTCCGTCGCGATGTAGGAACCTTGGCGGTTATCAAGAGCAACACAACGCGCGGCTATCTGATCAACAACACGATTGATAACCACCATGCCTGGTATTTCATCTGCGAGTTTGGTGAGTTCTGCGTCTGACATCCCCTTACTGTGAACGACTAATGATTCACAGCGGCTGTTGATCAAAAGGTTGATGGCATTGCGCTCTTTCGTGGCGTCATGGTAACCGCTGCCCACCAGCAACTGTTTTTCTTGCTCACTCGCAATGGTATCAATGGCTTTGATCATTGAGCCAAAGAAAGGTGCCGACATATCATTAACCAGCACACCGATAGTATTAGAAGATTTGCTCACTAATGCTCGAGCGTTCGCATTGGGACGATAGCCCAATTTTTTCATCGCTTTTTTTACAGCAATAATGGCCGATTCGCTGGTGTGTGGAGCGTTGTTAAGAACTCGTGAAGTGGTAGCAATGGATACGCCAGCTTCTTTCGCGACGTCTTTGATGGTTGCCATAGTGGACTCAGAACTAAAAATTTTGAGCTATTTAACAATGTGTAGCGGTCGAACTCAAACAGTTAAGTAATAATTATCGCTATACATCATGAATTTAGATGAAAAAGCGAGCTCAATTGAACTCGCTTTTTTATGTTTATAGTTCTCTACAGCTGATATGTATAGATGTTTAGTCGCTTGGAGCATGAGCGACGTTGTATCACCATCATAGCCTTGGTTTTAGAAGTAATGGAATAAAGGCGGCTCATGCATCAAAAAGTTCTGGTGAGAAATGTTCCATGCATATGCTCCTGCTAAGGTGAACACAAGATAATCACCGATGTCGATGCACTCAATGTTTTGGTTTCGAGCGAGTACGTCTTTTGGTGTGCATAACTGACCAACTAAATTGGCAGTAGTGTGTTGGATTGGATTCGAAATGGTCGAGTGCTGATGATTGTGGATGACAGTAAAAGGGTGATCGTGGCTTTGTGCTGCTGGTGTACGGAAATGGTGCGTGCCACCACGAGCAATCACAAAGTTTTCACCAAGATTCTGTTTGATGTCTAACACTTCCATCACATAGTAGCCGCAAGGCGCAGAAATATATCGTCCACACTCAAAGCGTAGTTTCCAATCTTGCATGTGTTCTTCAGCGATCAAGAATTCTAATTTGTCGCAAAATTCTATCCACGGGAAATGTTGGCTAGGATCTTGGTAATTGATCCCCATGCCTCCACCCAGGTTAATAATGAGGTCTTCAAGCGAGTATTGTTTCTTCCACTGCTTAACCACTTGGAAGTAACGTTGAACGAGTGCTAAGTGACGACCAACATCGAGTTGATGTGACATTAGGTGGAAGTGGAAGCCTTTCAGCTCTATCAATGGGAAATCACGCAGATGCATGATGGCGTTATCCAACTCAGCTTCATCGAAACCAAATGGAGTCGGTTTTCCCCCCATGGCTAGCTTGCTGAGCGTGATGTCCCCAATATCGATATTCATGCGCAGAAAGATGGAAGCGGGTCGATTCAACTTTTGTGTTAAAGCTCCGATTCGCTGAAGTTCCGTAATACTTTCGACATGGATGGCATCGACATCAAGTTGTATTGCTTGTTCTAATTCGCTTGGCATTTTACCTGGACCACCAAAGATCAGCGGTTTATTAAGCTCTTGCTGCTGAAGGTGGCTAAGTTCTCCGCCAGATGCTGCCTCAAAACCATCAACGTACGGTGCTAAAGTTTTCAATATTGGTGCTGAAGGGTTCGCTTTTGCGGCATAAAATAGTTCCACATTTTTAGGTAATACATGGCGCATCTGTTTGATGTGCTGTTCAAGTGCATTTAGGTCATACAGGTAAGCACACAATGGTTGATTTTGCTGCGTCGCGAGCTGCTTTACTTCTTGCTCAATGTACGAAGGAAGTTGAGTTGGGTTAGTCATGACTTTGTCCCTTGTTTAGAGCCGTCCACGGTGTTGCAATGAGTGTGTAACCTGACTCTTTGTCGGCATTTTGCATCAAACGAGTGGTGAAGTTGTTTTTACTTGGGAAAAAGCCGCCATCAAGTAAGGAGACTAACTCTGGCTGTTTGCCATTGATCGACTGCCAGCGCACGATAGCTGCTTTCAGTGATCTCCATAATGTCTCTTCAAGCTTGGCGTTTTCTTCAGCAATAAAGAATATGGCTTCACTGATGTTATTAATAAAGGTGCAGTAGCCAATGCGATTCCAGCCTTGTTCTCGGCTGTAGTAAACCGATTGTCGGGCTCTTTCTGAAAGCTGTTGTAATTTCTCTGATGGCCAAAATTCAGGTAACAACTTTGTACCTTCTAGATCGCGAATCCACACGCAACATGGCATACCTTTTTCTAAACCAATTAGCGTATTTTGTAGATGAGGCTCAAATGCGACTCCATGTTTGAAGTAGTAGTTAAACACACCTGGAACCAAGCAGTGTAAGTAGCGCTCGAACCACAAGGTTGCGAGATTTTCATACTGGCTCTGTGTTGATATCGCTTTCTGTTTTAACTGGGTAGCTATGCAGCTGTTTCCTTCTCGGTCATATGCAAATAACGAACCTGCTAATGTCGGTTGTAGAATATCGATTTCGCTGAGTGTGAAGTTTTCGCGATATAAAATGCCAAATGATTCACGAGCTTTAATGATGTCGTCATGCTCTTGCTCAGCAATCGATCCTAGATTCAGTGTCGTTGCGTATGGCTCACTCATCACCTTGAATACAGGGTTGCGCAGCTGCTCGCCCTCTTTTATCGAACGTAGAATAGAGGTTAGCTGAACGGCGCTGTCGAGTTCATACCATGCGTTTTTGCGAACACAGTTGGTCAAGCGCACATTGATGGAAAACTTCGCAAACCATTCCATATCTGGGTGATAAAGAGTACGCACAGATGAAGTGGGTAACAGTTTGTCTCCACTTAAGCCTAATGGTGTTATTTTTCCTTGTTCAATCGCACGTTGAACTGCTGGATTTTGTAGAAGTGTGTAGCTTTCCCAAGGGTGGCACGGATAAAGTAATTTTGATTCTGAATCACTTTCTCTTGGAGCCAATTGTTCGAGCATCGCTTTAGGTGATGTACGCGTATCTGAGCGTAATACATCCAGTAAAGTTGCTTCCACCTCAAACCAATACAGAGGTACTTGCGCCCCAACTTCTGGGGAACAAGCCAGCAAGTCATCCATGCTTACGCCAGAGCGACTTTTTGGTGTTGGATGAAAAGTGTGTCCCCAGAGTAGCGACTGTTCTGAAGCGATAAAGGCATTGTGCTGTTGATGAGGATTGTCGGCATTTAGGAACTGTTCGGTGACCAGTAAGCTGTTCTGCATTTGTTCAACCAATTCGTTATTGAACGGGATCATCAACATTTGTTTAAGGTAGTTGAGCAACAGTGTCAGGGTTTGAGTCGCGTCCAATTTAGACCAGCCAGCTCCGGCTGTTTTCAACCAAGGTGCATCCGAAAGTTTTACTTTTCCTAGCTTACTCATGTATTCAATAGGTAAGACTAACAGGTCACTCTCGTGTGCCCGGTTCTGCTGAGGAAGGTGTATTGCCACGCGTTGCTGGGCTACATAATTCCTTTTTAATGTCTGCGGAAGTGATGCCGAGCTGAAACTCCATTCAACTTGATTATTGGGTATTGCATATTCACGAAGGTAACAGTTCACTACACCCATAATGGTATTTAATTGGGCTTTTTCTTGATTTAGCTGAACCTGGCTGAGGTTTATCTGCGCATTGTTCTTAGCTTGGTTCTTAGTTGGAGATGAATGAGTGTTTAACATGTCGATGTCCAAATTTTGAAAGAATGATCATTGCGATAGCAGTACTAAAGCTGATCAAAGTAGAAAGTAAGAAAGGAACCTCAAGCCAGCCCAAGCTTGATATAAAAGACGCGCTTAGCCCCGCGGCAACACCGCCCCATTTAGACATGGCATCAAAGCGCGAAAATATCTTGCCACTTTGCTGTCGGTCGATTTGGTTGGCTAAGGCTTGATGCAGCCCTTGGTAGCAACAGACCATACCAAGTCCAAAAACAACTCGTGCGATGATCAGCGTTGTTTGGTCGGGTATCAGGTGTATCGCAGTACTGACTGAGAGCAAGCCAAAACCAAGGTACAAGGTATTTTGTGGATGACGGCGGTTGAGCCACTCTGAAAACAGATGAATTTTTCCGGCAAAGAGTAAGTAAACACCGTGTGGAAGGGCGTATAAAAAGCCTATCCATGCAGGGGTTGTTACCCCGTATTGCTGCACAAAAGGTGAGAAGTACGGGAAGGTGACGACCATAGCAAAAGCAAAGCAGAACTGTGCACCGAATACCCAGTAGAGATTGTGAACGGGCTTCTGTGTTGCTTGTTCTGTTTGAATTGTTTTTTGGCCTTTAACTTCTTTATCCGCATCCAATTTCACGATGCTATCAGCAGGGAGCGTTAGTGTGATTGCCAATGCTAACAAGGGTAAGGCAGACAACCACAGATACGCATTCAGCGGATTTGTCTCCGATAAGCTCCAACCTAGGCCGATGGGCGCGACAATCAATGCCAAACGAGCCGAAAGCTGGGTCTTATTCAGTGAGGTACCGAGGGTTTTTGCGTCTTTAATTTGACTTGATAGATAGCTATTAGAGGCGGCCATGGTACCGCCAAAGGTTCCTTGAACAATAAGACCAAACACAAACATCGCTAGATTGTCTGCTAAACCACACAGAGCAAATCCCGCAGCAAGTCCTAACTGGGCTCGTAATAGAGAGCGACGTCTGCCAAATTTATCAGCAAACTGCCCCCAAAATCGTGCAGCTAACGCAGTACAAAAAGTTGGCAAAATAAACAAAATGCCAGCCCAGTCTGAATCAATATGTGCGCCAAGTGTCGGTAATACCATAGGTAAAAACAGAGGCATGCCTAAGGCTGCAAATGCTGCGATGAAGTGGCAGAGCAGCACGCAATATATGAGTTTGGTCATGTTGGATTAGCTCACGCTCTGTTTGATGGATTCTAAATAAGCGTGTTGTGCTTCTTCATTGGTAAGTAGTAAGAAGTTAGGAGCCGATAACCCATAGAATTTGTTGATATCGCTAGCGCCGGAGGCTTCTTTCGAGAGCAAACTGCCTGAGCTCAATAAATATTTTGCATACAGGTTCGGTGATTCAAATAGCATCTTGTTGGCAAGTGTTACGTCATGACCTTGATTACGAAGTTGCTCTAACTGTCGTGAGAGGCTAGCTGCCACTATGTTGTATAGGTCAGCAGATGGCGCAATTGCATGCGCGGCCATTGCTTCAACAATCGCTGCAATATCGAGCTGTAACGTGATGGTAGTGAACATCTGGCCAAGAGCCAGCTCATCGTTTACTTTGATGCGCTGATCCAGTAATTGATCGCACTTAACGGGTGAGAGGTGTTCAAAGTTTTTAAATCGCTCAGGCCAAATTCGCGCTGCATCATTGTCCTTCATCGCTAGGGTCATTTTTCCCTGCGCATCGAACGCTATAATGGCGTTCTGTTGGTTGGACTCCAATGCGATGCCGTAGCGGAGCCATAATCTCAGATGGACTTTCGAAAGTAGGTCAACGTAATCCTTAAACCAAGTTAACGTGTCGTTGTGATTATACTGCTCAGCGAGGTGCTCTAAGAACAAGCGTCCATCGGGCATTGGGCTAGCAAGCGCGGCAACAGGAACGAGAGCTTTGTCTTGCGAACGGTTTAATGGATATTCACGTACGATGTAAGCGAAGCTCTTGTCGTCTCCTACGTGACCACCGTGTTTCTCATTACAATGAAATAGCGTGCCTTGTAAATCGGTATCACTTTGCTCTAAGTGCGTTAACAGGCACTCAAACCAGTGTCCGTCATAAAGAGTCGAAGGCTTGATTAAGCGAATGTTTTTGGTACCTAGGGAACGCATGATAAGCGGTACTTTGATGTGAATGTGTGGTGCAGAATCCACGACGACGGTACGTACTGATAGTGTAGGCGTTACATCAAGGTATGGAGTAGGGGCTTCAATAATTCCTTCGGGAAGAGACTCAAGGCTTTGCAGTGTCAATGGGTGGGCCGGGAATAAGTGATGACTCAGAGCAAAGTTGCCCGGTAGACCCACTTGCTCCATGGTAGGCCAGCATAGTGGTTGCGAACTGGTCAGAGTGACGAGTGACTTATCAATCGCTAGCCAACGTAGAGCGAAGCTTTGTGCAAACTCTGGCGCATATTGTTCGAGGTCTGTATCGCTCAAACCAAATTTTGCGCGGGCGGTTGGATAATAAGGGTGATCAAGGTATGACGCGATCTGATCAGCGCGCAGCAGTTTTTGATGCCAATGCTGTAGTTGAGAGATCGGCTGGATCAATGATTCAGAATGTTGTTGGAAAGCGTTATCACATAGTGCTTTGTGTTCCTCCGCACATTCCAGTTCCTGTAAGTAACCGTCTAGCAATGGATGAGAGCTTTCGTGTGCACATGCCTTTAGTAATTTAATCCAATCATGATAGTCGTGTTGAAGTTTAACCTGCCCCTTTTCCTCGATGATCCAACCATTGCAAGCCATATCATTTGGAGAACCGTATACCCAGCGTTGCATGTAGTAACTTGGAGTCACGGGTAGATAAAGCGTGAAATCCGAATGTGAAAAGACAGCCCATACTTGTTCACTCGGATAATTCGAAACAGTAATAGCGGCAGAAACTTTAGCTTTGAACTGACTTTTAGACACTAAGCCAAATAGGTCTTCACGAAGGCAAGTATCCACGAGTCGCTGAGTTAGGTATGAAGCATTGCCATTCATGCGGTCACCTCGTTGTTTGGTGTTAGATTGAATCGAGAAATGGTGCGTTGAAGAACCGCATCTAGAGCTTGTCCTGAAGGCGACACTATAGAAATTCGCGCCAAGTAATCTTTGTTTGAAAAGCTTTGTAGGAAGGTATCACCTGGGTGTTTGAGCACTTGCTGCTGTATGACAATATCCCCATCTTGATGAATGAAAGACGTGGATGTTCCCTCTATGACGCCACTCTGCTTTGCGACAACATAGTGGACATCTGCACTGCCAGCTATTTGGAATGAAGGATCTAGCTTGTTGCCAAGATGTAAGCTTAAGATGGTGCTAAACCATTTCCCACCACTTAGATTGTCGAGTAAGAACTCTCTACCATCTCCAATGCTCCGATAGTTTATTTCAACTAATACTGGGCCTGACTCTGTGATGATGAATTCGCTGTGACAAACACCAAAGCCGACGCCAAATGCCTGTAACTGCCTGACGCACTCATCCTTAAATTGAGTGCTGTTGCCGCCATTCCAAGTGGCACCGGTTTCAATAAAGAATGGAGGCTCAGAGAGATCTACATCAAACCCACCAAGTGCCGTAAAGTTTTCTCCGTCTCCCAAGGTTTCTACGGTGATAAGCGGTCCCTGCAAAAAATCCTCAACCAAGATCGGGCTAGTTGGGTGTTTCTGCCAAAAGCGCTCGCAATAACTTTCCAGTTCAATCTTAGAGTTACAAAGCTGGACGTCTAGGCTTGCCACGCCCTCTCTGGGTTTGGCGACGACAGGAAACGTAAAGTTCAACGTAGAGTCGGTGTCGTGGTAGATCAATTCACTTTGCACATTGGGCAAAGATTTTTCGTTCAGAACTTGGCGAGTGAGGTGCTTGTTCTTTGCTTGTAACGTTACGGTCCAATCTTTTGCTGGCAAACCGAAGAATTGAGCGCATATGGCGGTAGAGGTTTGCAAGTGATCACTGTTACTAAAAACAGCGCTAGGTTTCAGATTTTGTTCGGTGATGGTTTCGATAAGTGCAAGTGGATTAAATACATCACATTCAAGAATGGCGTCTGGGCTAAAACGCTCGTCATTGTTTCTCAATTTTAGATGGTTGAGCTTGTGATCTGTGACCAAAGTGACGTGAAGACCCATGGCTTTTGCTGTCGGTACGAAGCCGTGAGTGACAGCATCATTCACGACATGACTTACGATAATAATCGTAGATTTCATTGAGCTTTCCTAATTTTCCAAAGGTTGTCGTTACCTGCTCACAACTTACTTTCAAGTGGTCTCTTTCTTGTTTTTAGTGAAGAGTATTTTTCTATCTTATTGTTTTTATTGATAACACTATTAATAGCTCTGTTGCATATTGCCACGCAAATATAGATCAAAAAATATTTATTGCAAATATAAATGATATTTGTTTTCATTCGCGTCGTTGTTATTTTGTAAACTAAAATGGAATTAGTAAATGAACATGAAATTGCCCTTGTCTCCGCTTGCATTAGCAATTGGTGGAGTCTTGACGAGCGTGACTATCATTCCAACTGCAACCGCTGAAGAACAGGTTATTGTGGATGAAACACTGCAAGTTATTGGTCATCAATACGAAGGATATGCTGAGCATATGCCGCAGTCGGGAACGAAAACGGATGTTGAATGGTTGGATGTTCCGCAAGCGGTTTCTGTGGTGACAAAGACAGAAATGGAAGACCGAGGCGCGGTACGTTTAGTGGATGCACTCGATGGTGTTGCGGGTGTGAATAATACCTTAGGTGAAGGCAGCCGAGACCAATTCGTTATTCGTGGTTTTGATGCACTTAATGACATGTATCGAGATGGGATGCGTGACGACGGAACTTTACAGTCCTACCGAAGCCTGGCGAATATCGAGCGTGTTGAAGTGGTGAAAGGGCCTGCAGGTGCACTTTATGGACGAGGTTCTGCCGGTGGTATTATTAATTTAGTCACTAAGCGTGCTAACGGTGATAACTTTACAAGTGTTAAAGGCAGTGTGGGCAGCAATAGCCAATTTGTAGGCCAGTTAGACAGTTCAATGGCGTTTTCTGACAAGGTAAATGGACGCATTAACGTTGAGCACCGCCAAGCGGATTCCTATGTTGATCATGTGGATTCTAACGATTTCTTTATCGCCCCAACGATTCGAGTGATGCCTTCTGATGGACACATTATTGATCTCGACGTTGAATATGCTCACCAAGAATTAGTGCCTTACCGTGGCGTTCCATCCAAAAATGGTAAACCAGTCGATGTATCCGAAAGTACTTTTTACGGCGGTACCAATGATTATCAAGAATCGGATAGTATTCGCGTTGGTATTAATTATGAGTGGCACTTGAACAGTGACTGGGTATGGACAAACCGCGCAGCATACAACCATATCGAGTTAGAACAAAAAGGGACGAGACAAGGGACCGTAACCGGGGATCAAGTCTCTCAAACCGTAAATAATTTTGGTTACGACCCTCGAACGACAACAACATTACAGTCTGAGCTTGTTTGGGAAACCGAATCCAACCAAATGATGATTGGTGCCGACTACAACCAAATCAATATCGATCTTACGCTCGCAAGCGACAAAACCTTACCACCGAAAGATATATACAACCCTGTCGCAGGCCCAACACCCGATCCAGGCTTCAAACCTTTCCGAGACAACACCACAACAACGACAGGCGTATATATTCAAGATGTCTACACCTTTGGTGATCTTTCAGTGATCGGTAATGTGCGTTATGACTCCATGGAGCTTGAACAGCAAAAATTCGGCGCAGAAAAAGAGAACCTTGACGATAACAAAGTTAGCTACCGTGGTGGCCTAGTCTATCGCGTGACAGATGATATGTCTGTGTATGCAAGCTTAGCCCGTTCATGGCAGTTGCCTTATTCCGGTATTTATATCAACCCTAAGTTGGCTGAATTCTTCCATACCGATCTAAAAGAAGTGGGTGCAAAAGCTTATCTACTGGATAGCGCATTGATGCTAAATGCTGCGGTTTTCCAAATTGATCAAGAGCAACCGCAAACCAATACTGACGGGGATGTGATCAGCAAGATTGAAGCGCGTCACCAAGGTATCGAACTGGAAGCTCGCGGTCAGATTTCAGAGCAGTGGGATATTTCGATTGGGTATAGTTTCCTTGATGCTGAAGATAAAGATACAGGTAAAAAACCAAACGATGTGTCTGACCACCTCTTCTCGCTGTGGAGCACGTATCAGTTAGATGATAACTGGCGTTTAGGTGGTGGTGTTAAATACGTCGGTGATCGTTATGCAGGTAATAATGAAGCGGTCGCATTAGGGGATTACACCACGGTTGATTTGATGGCGGCTTACACCACGGGTCGTCATAAAGTCCAAGCGAATGTTTATAACGTCTTTGATGAGAAATACATTCTAGGTGCGACTAATGGCACATCTGGCACGAACCAGATTGGTTACGGTGCTCCTGCCGAATTCATGCTCAGCTATGGTTATCAGTTCTAAATGTCAGTTGAGTTTTAAACATTATTGCTTTGTTTGCTAGCAAATAGCGAACAGTTTTGGCCTCACTTTGAGGCCACTTAGCCCGAAAGGTTGAAGGACACATCTAATCGATGACACTGCCTTTGGCCTTAACCTGCCTTTTAGGAGATTTTCATGTCTTACCAGAATTTGGATGGTAACCCCTGTACTCAATCGCATCAGAAGTTGCGTCTCAGTACTCTTGCTATAGCTATCGCTTCAGTGACTTCCATAAACGCATTTGCCACGTCAGATCCTCAAACTACGACCATGGAAACGGTTGTCGTTACTGGTAGCTGGATAGGTAACTCAGAGCTCGAGGATGTGAAAGAGTATCCAGGGGCTCGTACCGTTTTGACTAATGAACAGATTAAAAAAACCGGTGCGCTTTCTATTGATTCTGCGTTTCAAAGTGTACCGGGTATTAAAGTTCAAGATGAAACTGGCACCGGTGTTTTACCTAACATCTCAGTACGTGGCTTGAAAGCGAGCCGAAGTGGTCATGCTCAGTTTCTAATGGATGGTGTACCACTGACTCTTGCGCCTTATGGCCATACCGGACAGTCGATCTTCCCAGCGACGCTGTCGATGCTTGATCGTATTGATATTGTGCGCGGTGGCGCGGCGGTTCAGTACGGACCAAATAACGTCGGTGGTGTGATCAACTTAGTGACGAAACCTATTCCCCACCAATGGCAAACGGAAATCAGTAACCGGTTGACTGTTTTTGAAGATGGTGATGCTCCTTTAAATGATCTCTATTTACGCACAGGCGGTTGGCTTACTGACACACTGGCCCTTCAAGTGGAAGGTAACTTCCTAACAGGAGAAAGTTTTCGAGAGCACTCCGACACGGATGTCAAAAACTTCCAAGCGAAATTGCAGTGGTTACTCAGCGATACTCAAGAGTTACAAGCTTTCGTTCAACGCTACGACGCCGATACTCAAATGCCGGGTGCCTTATCGCCAGAAGATTACAAGAATGATCGCACTCAATCGAAGCGACCATATGATGAGTACCAAGGTGAATCAACACGTTGGAGCCTAAAATACTTACATGATCTGAACATTGCGGATAGCGCAGAACTCGAGATACTGACATTTGGTCACCGCTCTGAGCGTTTCTTCCAATGGGGCTTTAATAGTGCTGGTGGTCACTGGGCTGATCCGTCATTGCCATCGACCCATATTCGCACATCACCACGAGAATTTGCTGTCTATGGTGTTGAGCCTAAATTGGCGATCTATTTTGATGGTAACTCCGTGACTCAAAACTTGATTGTTGGGGCGCGCTACGTTAACGAAGATATCGATTACAAGCTTACACAAACACCGATTGCAGGTGGGGCAACCACAACCCCACGTGATTGGCATTTGGACACTGACGCTTTTGCTGGCTATATCAGTAATGAAATAGGTTTGTTTAATGATGATCTAAAGGTCACACCTGGGATTCGATATGAATCAATAGATATGGCATTTAATGATTTAGGTAACGCTGAAAGCACGGACAATAAAGTTACAGAGTGGCTGCCAGGCCTAACGGTGGCTTACCATCTTACTGAGCAGTGGGTGGGTTACACCAACGCACAGAAATCTCTACGTGCACCGCAAATTGCTTACATTCGCGGTAAAGGTGAAGAGGGCAGTGAGCTTGCATGGAACTACGAGCTAGGTGCGCGTTACAACCTTGATTCAACCAGCTTCAATGTTGCGCTTTACCGAATCGATTTTGAAGATCAGCTTCAATGGCAAAGCGCGAGCCAAACTTTCGACAATATTGGTAAAACACTCCACCAAGGTGTTGAATTTTCCGGCCGTTATACTCCTGAGTCACTCCAAGCTCTTAGTTTAGGTGCTGGCTATAACTACCTAGACGCAACGATTGAAGAAGAGGGTGCAAACAAGGGCAATCAACTGCCTTATACCTCTAAACATCAATTTAGCTGGGACGCGACTTACGCGTTTAGCAAGTTAGATACCACTCTTTCTGGTTACTACTTCAGTGAGTCGTACTCTGATAATGCGAACACCAGCGCCGAAGATGCTACTGGTGCGACGGGCAAAGTGCCAGCCTACATGGTATGGAACTTCAACCTAGGTTCTGATCTGTACAAGGACGAGAGCAGCAAACTGCGCATGAACTTTGCGGTCAACAACCTGTTTGATGAGGACTATTACTTCCGAGGTATTGATACGAGTCCTGTTGGTCGCTATCCGGCGCCAGGGCGCTCTTATACTTTGGATCTTAACTACCAGTTCTAATACGTAATTTATTGAAAATCATAACGAATAAAAGTCGCCAATACTCTTGGCGACTTTCACGGTTTAGCGTTAGAGGATAATTTAATATGGGAAACGACTTTCAACGAGTTTCGACGAACACACTTCGCGTAATGAAGAGATTATGGATGAGCGTCACTGTATTGGCGATGTGCTTAATCTCATTCTCTAGTTTGGCGAAAACAAGAGTCATCCAAGATGAGCAAGGCCAGTTCGAGATTAGCACCGCGCCGCAACGCATCGTTGTTCTAGAGTTCTCATTTGTAGATGCGTTAGCCGCGGTAGGCGTTTCTCCCGTAGGTGTCGCCGATGATAATGACTCAACACGTGTGATTCCAGCGGTGCGAGAATTGGTTGAACCTTGGCAGTCGGTTGGTATGCGATCTCAACCTAGCCTCGAAGCCATTGCTGTTCTTAAGCCCGATTTGATCATTGCAGATGCAGAGCGTCACCGTACTGTTTATCAAGACTTACAACGAATTGCGCCGACTTTATTATTAAAAAGCCGAGGTGAAACATATCAAGAAAACCTAGAATCAGCGCTCAAGATTGGTGTCGCTCTTGATAAGCAATCAGCCATGGAGCAACGAATTCAAAAGCATCAACAAACTATGCTCGATTTCAAAAGCCACTTCTCTTTAAAGCAAACCGTCCAGTTTGCTGTCGTATCAGATAAAGGAATGTGGCTTCATAGCCCAGCATCATATGCCGGAGGAGTACTGACAACATTAGGGATAGCGAGCCCGATTGAGGAGTTGAATGAAAAGGCGTACTTACCAACCAGTTTTGAGTTATTGTTAAAAACCAATCCGGACTGGCTATTATTAGGCGCTTATTCTCATCCTAATGTGGTCAACGACTGGCAGAAAAATCCGTTATTTAACCTATTGACCTCAGCAAAAAATAAGCAAGTTGTTGAAGTTTCACCGGCACTTTGGTCATTGAATCGAGGCATGTTAGCGGCTGAGCAGATGGCGAAAAATCTAGAGCAGATTTTGGAACGTTCATGAGACCGATGTTGATCTCACGAGGCAAGCGAAGCTTGCCATTATTGCCGTGGCGAGTCGCTGCATTTACGTCGTTAGTATTGTGTTTGATGCTATCTGGTTATGCGGCGTCTATGCTGGGATGGTCCAACTTTTCTCTGAATTTTAATGACTTAGTTGACTATTGGCTTGTGTTTGACTCGAGCAATATGACTCATCAAATTTTGGCGACGCTAAGAGCGCCAAGGGCCTATGCAGGGTTATTGATTGGCGCGAGCCTAGCGGTTGCGGGTTTACTGATGCAGGGCTTAACCAGAAACCCACTCGCATCTCCCTCGATTCTTGGTATTAATGCTGGAGCTGCCTGTTTTATGGCTTTAGCTGCGATAAGCGTGCCTGTTGTTAGTGAACTGAATCCAATTCTTAATGCTGTTATCGGAGCCTCGTTAAGCGGTGGTGCTGTGATGCTCCTCGGCGGCTTTTTTTCTGCACGCTCTCACCCATTGCGCTTGGTATTAGCGGGCATCGCCATTACGGCATTATTGATTGGGTTGACTCGAGCTGCATTGATTCTTGCAGACGATATGGCTTATAGCGTGCTGCATTGGCTTACAGGATCATTATCTACCGTGGATGATGAGCAATGGCAAATGCTGTGGCCACCTTTAGTGATGGGGCTAGGGTTGGCTATGAGCCTAGCTCGCAATCTCAATTTGCTGGCGCTTGGTGAAGAGGTCGCTATAGGGCTAGGCAGTAATATTCGTCTTACGCGATTCATTTGTGGCGTGACAATTGTTTTGCTGGCGGGTGCAAGTGTTGCTATCGCAGGACCAATTGGCTTTGTCGGATTGTTAGTGCCTCATTTAGTTCGCCCTATGATTGGGCATAATTATCATGTGTTGATTCCCGTTTCCGCGATGGCAGGGGCAGCGTTGGTTTCTTGGTCAGATGCGTTATCAAGAGCGATTGCTTTCCCAACAGAAACGCCCGTTGGTGTCATTACCGCTTTACTAGGGACACCATGTTTTATTCTCATTGCGACAAGGAAGTCTTAATGCATCATAATGCGAAGGTATGGTTATTACTTGGGCTACTCATGTTGATGGCCTTTTCTGGCCTGTTTGTTGGGGCAGCATCACTCTCGATTTCTCAAGTGATGGAACATTTGATGGCTTTTTCTAGTGATGATTTTGTAATCCAACAGTATCGGTTGCCACGCATGCTGCTCGCCATCGGCGTTGGTGCAGGGTTAGGGCTTTCAGGCGTGTTAGTACAAGGGGTGATACGGAACCCTTTGGCGTCTCCAGACCTAATGGGGATTAGTGCTGGAGCAGGCCTCGCTGCAACTGCGAGTTTGGTTTGGTTTCCAAATGCACCAGTGAGTTTACTCCCTATATTTGCGATGTTTGGTGGCGTTTTTGCGGCTGGGTTGATTGCCTTGTTGGCATGGTGGTCTAAACCAACACCGGCCAAACTGGCTTTGATCGGTATCGCCGTGAGTGCGTTTCTTGCCAGTTGCATTGACTTCTTGCTCGTCACCAACCCTATCGAGATCAATACTGCCATGGTGTGGCTAACAGGTAGTCTTTGGGGCAGGAACTGGCAGCAAGTGCCATTTATTTGGGGTGCGTTGGTTCTACTAGTGCCAATAGCACTATGGCTTGCTTGGCGATTAGACGTGTTGGGGCTTGGTCAGGAGAGTGCGACTACACTGGGTATCAAGCCAAAACAGATTCAGGTTCTCGCTCTGTTGGCCGCTGTGTTAATCGCGAGTGTCAGCGTGTCAGTAGCCGGTACAATCAGTTTCGTTGGGCTATTGGCGCCGCACTTAGCGCGTTTGCTTTTCGGGCATAATCACAAGTTACTAATCCCTGCATCTGCTTTGCTGGGGGCCACTTTAGTGACCTGTGCTGATGTGCTTGCTCGAGGTTTGAACCCTCCTATCGAACTGCCTGCTGGCGTGCTTACATCAGTGATTGGCGCACCTTATTTCATTTTCCTTCTTTATCGTTATCGAGGTTGGTAACCATGCTAAAAACGCAGAACCTATCCGTCGCGTACGGCAAACAAACGATTATCCCAAACCTCACGGTTTCAATCCCTAAAGGGAAAATTACCGCGTTAATTGGTCCTAATGGATGTGGTAAATCCACTTTGTTAAAAACCTTAGTAAGAATCAATAAACCCATGTCAGGGGAGGTGCTGTTTGAAGGTAAACCATTATCAAGCTATGGCGATAAAGCACTTGCGCGTTCTTTGTCGCTTCTGCCACAAATCCTAGTTAGTCCTGAAGGTATTACCGTCAGAAAACTGGTCGAATATGGTCGTTCACCTTATGTATCCCATTGGGGAAAGTTAGGAATAGACGACCAAGCCATTGTGGAACAAGCGATGCTTGATACAGGCGTTCTTGAATATGCTGATAAGCCGGTTGAATCGTTATCTGGTGGTCAAAGACAGAGGGCCTGGATCGCGATGGTAATAGCACAAGATACAGACATCGTAATGCTTGATGAGCCAACCACGTATTTAGACATGTCGCATCAGGTAGAACTAATGAATTTGATGCAACAAATGAATGCCAAAGGTAAAACTGTGGTTGTGGTGCTGCACGACCTTAATCAAGCGTGCCGTTATTGTGATCATTTAGTAGTGTTGGAGAAGGGCTGTGTTGTGGCTGAAGGTTCGCCTGACGAGGTGATGACAGAGGCATTGCTTGATGGTGTTTTTGACCTGAACGCAAAAGTATTCCGCGATCCGATTTCAAATACACCGATGTGTGTAGCGATTTAGGTATTTGTTCTGAGTCGCTGAATCTTGAGTGCGCTGTTTTGATCAAAATTCAATTCGCGTGAGCACGTAGCAACTTTATACGTTTTCTGAACCGCTTGTTCTGAACTTCTGATACATTCTAATGACTTAGTTAACAGAGTCAGATGAACTAATGCTCATAGGAAGTGAAAATGCTATCGAAAAACACCACAGGGTTGATTGTCGTTGACGTGCAAGGAAAGCTTGCGAGTTTGATGCATGAAAGCGACGCTAATATTGAGAATACGACAAAGCTGGTGAAAGGTGCTAAAGCACTTAATTTGCCTATTGTATGGCTAGAGCAAAATCCAGATCGTTTGGGGCCAACCGTTGAGCCGGTTCGTCAAGTATTGGCAAAGGATCATCTAGCCATCGCTAAATACACCTTTGATGGCTGTAAAGAAGCGACGTTTAAACTGGCGGTGGAAAACACCAAAGTCGATACATGGCTAATCTGTGGAATTGAAGCACATATCTGTGTCTATCAAACCGCGTTATCGCTGCGTAAGATGGGCTATCGAGTCGAGTTGGTGACGGATTGTACGTCTTCAAGAACAGCAGCCAATAAAGCTCTCGCAATGGCGAAACTCACCGCAAATGGCGTTGGACTTACGGGTGTTGAAATGTGTCTGTACGAAATGATTGAAGACTGTCGAGCGCCCGAGTTTAAAGAAGTTTTAGCACTGATTAAATAGTGTTAGGTTGCTCAACTCGTACTCAAAATGAGTAATAGTGGGGTTTACTTCCTTTAGTGAGAAAAGCTACCCTCCTCGATCAACCTGTATTTATTCATCTAAATGATATCTATGTCACTGCTCAATTGTCGTATCAATCAACACCAATTTGGTGATCCTAAAGAATCTTTAAAATATGAATCTGTTTCATTAGAGGTATTAGGGCAGGGCAAAGTTCGAGTCGAAGTTGAAGCGACCAATATTAACCCAAGTGACTTACTGTCAATTTATGGGGTAGGGCAATATAAGAAAAATCATGTGCCTCCTAGAGTACCGGGCTTTGAAGCGGTTGGTAGAGTCAGACAATCTCACAGTTCTGAGTTCCTAGAGGGTGATCGTGTTGTGGTCGCAACCAGTGGTACTTGGCAGCGATATATTGATGTGGAGCCAAACAATCTTTTTCACGTTCCAGAACATCTAGAGGCGGGATTTGCCAGCCAGCTTTACATTAACTCCCTAACGGCATGGGTGTTGACGCAAGAGGTTGCTGCATTAACCAATGATGATTGTCTAATCATCAATGCAGGAAACTCAGCAATCGGTAAGATTTTCGCTCAGTTGTCTCAATCGTTGGGTTTTACATTGATCGTTGTGACGTCTAGTCCAGATCGGTACCGGCACAAGACCCCTTATGTTATTCACACTAACGAAGACTTTGTTGAGCAGATTCGAAGGCTGGGTGCTCCGTTACCTAACGTTGCGTTTGATGCAATCGGAGGTACAGCAGGAGAAAAGTTACTTAATACATTGAAAGATGCTGGCCGATTCATAAATTATGGCACGCTCTCATTAGAGCTGTATCAGCCGTCTTTTTTTCAAAGTGCAAAAAGAGCGAATGTAGAATTCAGAACGTTTTTTCTTCGATACTGGGAAGACGGTGTTGGTAGTCAAGTAAGGCGAAACGCGTTTGAGAGCATGTTAAAGCACTTTCTTTCCAATGACATTGCGTTAGATGTCGATCGCAGTATGTGCTTTAGTGATTATTTACAAGCTATAGAGCTTATTGAGTCCAATAAGCCACTAGAAGGCAAGATCATTTTAATTCCTTCCTAGCCTCTTCAATACTTGTTGCACAGGGTTACTTAGATAAAAAATCCCCAAGCCTGAACTTGGGGATTGAGCTACATTGGCGTGTGTTTATGTCATCACTCGATTACTGAGCGGGTTTAAATGTCACCTTGTAAGCGTATTGATTGTCCGTTAACTGGAATTCCTTGTGCACACTTGGGCTCCAAGAGTCATCACCGCCTACGCCCATGTGTTTATGGTCGAGGCGCACGTAAATCTTCTCTTCTGCGACCAAATCATTGGTGTGCTTCGCTGCTGCTAAGTGTTGCTGAGCGTACTGACTCACACTGAACTGGAAGTCACCCGAGATTTCTAGCTTATTCACCTTCAACCATTGCGTACCACAGCGCAGACCGCTGTCGGTTGGGAAAATGTATGGCGTGTGCATTTGTTCAAGTGTTTGTGTGTGCTGGCCGAAGCGCGCTGCTGCCAAACGGTCAGGGTAGTTTTCAAATGGACCTAAGCCTTGCCATGTGATCGGCGCGTTTTGCTCATTCGATGGCAGTTCAAATTCCAAACCGATACGTGGCATTGGTGGTAAATCATCAGCCAATTTCACGTCGACAGCCAATGCCATCTCACCGTTATTGCTCAGGGTGTGTGTCCAAGTCGTGATCGCCTGTACTTCACCATTAAAGTGGTAAGCGAACGTCGAAGTCACTTTCACTGCGTGCGCTAGGGTTTCACTGTGGCAAGCGACGCATTGGCGTTCCCACTGGTCGATACCTGCCATGTCCCAACGACACATCCAAGCGTTTGGATCGACGTTGTCGATTTCGCTCACGCCGATGTCGTTATCTAGTGGCGCACGGAAGAAATTATCTTGTGGTGCCGCAAGCATTTGTGCTTCGCCATCGACACGCCAGTCGGTCATCAAGCCAGTTTCGCTATCCCAACGCCATTGATGTTTTTCATCCAAGCTAGACACCAAAACGGTGTTGTTTTGCTGCGCTAGCATTGGGGCTGGTTGCGTTTCCAATGTTGGCAGAGCAAGGCCAGCTGTATTGCGCAGCACCATTTGCTCAGAAGCGACGACGTGTTCTGCGTCTGCCCAAGGCGTTGCAGCAATCAGAGCAATGTCGGTATTTAAGTGGTATTGCGCTTCCGCTTTTGGCGTGAAATTAAGGGCAATCTCAATACTTGTTTGGCTGTCGGCTTCTACGTTAAGCGCCAATGAACCCGTTTGGATGACTTTGCCATCTTCCAACAGAGACCAGTTCAATTGCTCATTATCGGTCGCGCGGAACAAGTTCTCGTTAGTTACCAATAGTGTGCAAGCTTCTTTGGTTTGCTCTTGCAGTGACACAGTGATCATGCGTTGGCAGTATTTTGCTTCTTCCAACGTTGGATGAACCGTGCGATCTGGGAAGATCAAACCGTTGATGCAGAACTGACGGTCATTGATTTCATCACCAAAGTCGCCGCCGTAAGCCCAGAAGTGTTGGCCGTTTTCATCCCATTGGCTCAAACCTTGATCGACCCAATCCCAAATAAAGCCGCCTTGTAGGCGAGGGTAATCGCGGAACGCATCCCAGTAATCATTAAAGCTACCCAGACTGTTGCCCATTGCGTGTGCGTATTCACACAAGATCAAAGGACGAGTTTCGTTAGGTAACGACACCCATTTCTTGATTGCCCATTTAGGCACGGCTTCGTCTTCAATGACTGTGTTCACGCGCGCGTACATTGGCGCAATGATGTCGGTTGCTGTGGTGTTTGAACCGCCGCCTTCGTACTGCACTGGACGAGAAGGGTCATAGTTTTTAGACCAAGCGTACATGGCATTGTGGTTGCTGCCATGACCAGACTCATTACCTAAAGACCAGATGATGATCGAAGGGTGGTTCTTATCGCGCATCACCATTTGGGTGTAGCGGCTCATGTAAGCGTGCGCCCATTGTGGATCGCTCGATAGGCGGTTCATTGGCTGCATGCCATGCGTTTCGATGTTCGCCTCATCACACACGTATAAGCCGTATTGGTCACACAGTTCGTACCAACGAGGGTGGTTCGGGTAGTGCGCCGTACGTACCGCGTTGAAGTTGTATTGTTTCATCAAGCAGATATCACGGATCATGTCTTCTTCCGTCATCACATGACCAAGCTCTGGGTGATGTTCGTGACGGTTCACGCCGCGGATCAACAAAGGCTTACCGTTTAGCTTCAATTGGCCATCGGTGATTTCGACTTTACGGAAGCCCACAGGGTACGCTTCGCTTTCTAAGTGCGTGCCATTTTCATCGAATAGTGAAACGACTAAGCGGTAAAGGTTCGGTGTTTCCGCCGTCCATTTCTTTGGCTCGCGTACGTGCAACGTTTGGAATACCACGTCATCCCACGTGCCACGCTCGTCAATGCGACGGTTGTGTGGGCGGTCGATGCGTGGTTCTGTCACGGCTTGTTCGCCATCAAACAACTGCACTTGAACTTGGTAGGTGTCCGGCGCAGAAATCGAAGTCACAATCGACAGTGAACCATCGCGGTAACACGCGTCTAAATCCGGTGTGATGAACACATCTTCAATGCAGTGTTGTGGTTTAGACAGCAAAGTCACGTCGCGGAAGATTCCACTTAGCCACCACATATCTTGGTCTTCTAGGTAACTGCCATCACTCCAACGAATCACCATGACAGCTAGGCTGTTGTCACCCGCAACAAGGTAAGGCGTTAGGTCGAATTCAGAAGGCAGGCGGCTGTCTTGACTGTAGCCAACCCAAGTACCGTTACACCAAAGGTGGAAAGCCGAGTTTACGCCATCAAAGATAATGCGCTGCGTATTGATTAAGTCCTCCTCAGAAAGTGACACGGTAGTGCGGTAGCAGCCCGTTGGGTTATCACTGGGTACAAATGGCGGGTTTACTTCGAATGGGTATTTCACATTGGCGTAGATAGGCTTGTCGTAACCTTGCATTTGCCAGTTTGAAGGGACAGTGATCTCACCCCAGTCTTTATCATTGAATTGAGGCTCGATGAACTTGCCGTCAACTTGCTCTGGTGCGTCAAACAGTTTGAATTTCCATTGTCCGTTCAGCGATTGGCGCTGGGCATTCACATTGTCACGAGCATCTTCTTCATCACGAAAGCTTGCAAGTGGGCTGTGTGCCTTGAGGTTGTTGATATTGACCGATTGTGGATTCTCCCAATCACGTCTTTGAATAATATCTGAGAATGCTGTCATGATGTTCCTACTTAAATTTCTTTGTTACTAATCTGTTTTTGCAATCATTTCGCAGCGCAATAAAGTGAATGGCGTTGCGAACGAGTCGGAGAGCGATGAATCGTTATTTCGCTAGCTGCTCTACGAGATAATCTTTGGCTTGGGTATAGCCTTGTTTTGATGCTTGGTTGGCTAGCGCAGCGGCTTGCTGTACGTTATCGTTTTCGAGTGCTTTATCGATTTGAGATTGAAATACTTCCCACTCATCCAGCGCTTCTGGAGAGGAGGCTGGTGTAATGTGTGAATTCGGTTTTTGCTTAGTGTGTGTACCTAGCTCAGTCAATAACGTGAGAACTGCGTTGTTGTCTGATGCGCTGGTGGTCACCTCGACGACCCCAAAGGCTTGGTAATCCGCCACTAAAGGAAGTTGTTTATTGCCAATGATGTTCTGAGACTCTGCATACACCTGTTCTGGGTGCTGTCGTGCGAGTTTTTGTCCAAACATTGAAGAGTCGGAAGCGAGAACTATGTATTGAGCACCGTTTAGCTGTGGGTTGATGGTGATTACTTTCTCGATGCGTTCTAAACCGCGCATGCCAGTTGGGTGGTAATCGAAATTCTGTGCTGAATATCGAGAAATAAGCTGCCAGTTTTTGTCATAAACTAAGACGTTAGCTGCAAATAGTGCGTTGTTGTCGACATAAGAGCGTACAAGAAGTGAAAGTGGGTTCTCTGACGTTATTTCATAGCCGACAACAGGAAGCGCTTGGTGTGACGCAGAGCTTGATGAAAGTAGGACCGCGTCACTTAAAATAGGCAGTTCAGCATCTACAATAACTTGCTGGTGGAATGGCGTAGACAGCGTCGTTAGCGGGAGAGTCTCTAAGGTTGAACAGCATGGTTGCTTGCTCAAATCTGTATTGAAAGTCTGCTCAGGTAATCCACTGCATGCGCTCAAAGACAATGCCATAAAAAGAGTAGCTAGCGGTTTTAGTTTCATCTGCTTGTGTCCTATGAGGGGTGAACGCTTTGCTCACCCCGTTGGGTCAAAAATAGTTACCGGGTAGGATTACCACCATGTTTCGACGTTAAAGCCGAAAGTGATCTCATCGATGTTTTGCTTGGCGATGCTTTGTGCTTGGCCGTAGACATCGCCCCCGCGTCCCCACTCATCGGTTTTCTCTGAGTAAGTCGCGAATAAACGAAGTGATGGGCGAGCCCAAACGCCTTTGCCAGCCTGGAACATTTGCGACACTGTCACTTTGTACATGTCATTGGTACCTGCACCGTTTTGAGCTTCTACGGACTCATAACCCACCTCTAGCGCGGTAGCCATGTAATCTGTCCAGCTGTATTGAGGGCGAGCACCTACGCTGAACCACTTCTCACCTTCGTCGTTGTCGAGGTTTTTATCTTGGTAGGCGATGGAGTACATCACTTGGAAGTCTTCACTTACGTTTAGGTCACCAGAGTTGAAAATGCGCCAGCTGTAACCGTCGTGTTCAACACCCGTGCTGTACTTACGGTTTGAGCCGCCTTCTGCACTCATCAAGCCGCCCGCCAACGCATCCGTACCGTACTGGAAAGCGAATGTGTTTGAGCCGTAATCCCAAGCTTGGCGGTAGAGCGTCGATAACATTGCGCCAGAAGTGGTGATGTCACTCTCGTCATAGCTAGAGTTTTGGGTGAAAACATAGTTCAGACCAAGGGTAAGATCTGCGCTGTCACTGAGTGTGATGTCGCTAAGGCGTGCATCAAGGTTGTGCAAGCTGCGACCGTCGACGCTGGAGTTTGGTGCCATCCAAGCGATGTGACCCTTAGCAAACCCGAAGTCCCAATCTTCTACACCGATACCAGTGCTTGAAGTATCCCAGTATTTAATGTCGATCATGTGGACTTCATGACGGCGGTAGAAGCGTTCACCTGCCCATACCTTGGCATCGGCTTGTCCGTCAATCAGGCCGTGTCCTGCAGACCACATCTGGATCAAGCTAACGTCGCCCCAGCTCTCGCCACTGCCTAGGTAAAGCGTGGTATCAAAGTACGCATCCCCTTGTTGCCAAACGTCGGCTTTGAGGCCCGCTTCCCACCAGTTCAGCTCGTTACCTAAACGGTAGTTGCCGTAGCCTTGGCTCGCTCGAATTACATCGTTGCGTTTGCCTTTTCCTGAGTTATGTTCGTCGTTATCGGTGTAAATGTTGCCCCACTTGGCGTAACCGAAGTAATTGATGTTTTCCACTGCGGCCATACCAGCAAGCGGTGCAAGGGCGAGGGTTAGCCCTAGCGCTCTTACAAGCGTCTTTTGTTTCATGAAGTGTCTCCATTGTATTTTTATATATGGATTATTTTTTTATTGAGTCCTAACTCGCTGCGCAGTGTAAATAAACTCTGGAAACGTTTTCATGATGAGGTTGGCATTTTTTGTCGGTTGCTGGGTTTTTGGATGTTTAATGTGACATTAATCCAGTTTTATCTTGGCTTTTTGATGTTTTTTAGGGGTTTATTGTGATGGTTTTGTGAGATCGTTTTCTTGGTGTTTTGTCGGAATTGATTAGAAGTAGTAAACGTTTTGAGGCTTAAGGTTATGAAATTAAGAGACTTTATGGGAGGAAGATAGCCCAATTGAAATCAATTGGGCATGTGAGACAAAGAAGATAAATGTAGTCACGTCACTCAAGGTTGAACGCCTTGAACTGAGTACACCGTCAATCTGGGGTATTAAGTTAGGACCCAATAGAGACACTTCATCGCGTTCTCGAAGGCTTCAGAATACGAGGGCTATTCGATGACTTCAAGAGTGGCACGTGTTAAATGGGTGTTTAGTCGCCTAAATGATGATGTTGTGTTTTTAAGATGTTGATAAATAATATTTTTACATGGTGGGGAAATTGTCGTTGGTATTGAAGATATTGGTACCTTTGAAGAAATAAGCAGGTAACCTTTCCTATAAATTGTTACGTAATATAAGAAGCGGCTTTTACTATCTAGCTCGTCTATGACTTGGAATTATTTCAATGGAAACGTTTTCATGATTAGGGGTTGGTCACAGATTCTTTCTAAGATTTCATTATGATGCGACGTAATTTCCAGTTTCAAGGTAAGACAAGATGACGGACAAAACACTGGTTGAACTGACAGGTAAGCAAACGCAGCTAATCGTAGAGCTTGGCGACTATGCCGAGATCCTGCATTGGGGTAAGAAGGTAAGTGGTGATTACAAAGAGTATCGCCGCGCTTTGCATCGGCCCGTGCCTTATGGGCGATTAGATAATGATGTCGCCATGACGCTAAATCCCGAGCTTGGCCGAGGTGTGTTTAGTAGTCCCGGTGTTGAAGGTCATCGTAATGGCCAAGATTGGGCTCCGGTATTTGTTATCCGTCATGTTGAAGAGAATGAAAATGGTGTGGTGGTCGAGAGTGAAGATACTAAAGCGGGTCTTCGTCTTCGAACTGAGCTGATTTTAGATGCCAATGATGTGTTAAAGACTCGTCATACGCTCACTAATACTAAAACCAGTGTTTATCAGGTAAGCCGTCTTGCGAATACTTTACCTTTACCAGCCCGTGCTAATGAATTGATGACTTACTATGGTCGCTGGGTCCATGAATTTCAAACTGTGCGTCAGCCATTACATCAAGGTGGCTATCAACAAGAAAATCGTCGCGGCCGAACATCTCATGAGCACTATCCCGCGTTGGTTGTCGGCACTGCGCACTTCGATGAGATGAAAGGTGATGTATGGGGCTTCCATTTCGCTTGGAGCGGTAATCACAGGCTGCGTGTCGATGTGAAAGCGGATGGTCGTAGATACATGCAAGCAGAGGTTATTTATCTGCCGGGAGAGATCGCGTTGGAAGAGGGTGAAAGCCTGACCACCCCTTGGTTGTACGCAAGCTACAGCAACACAGGTTTGAATGCCATGAGTCACCATTTCCATGCTCATGTTCGCGAGACTATTTTACCAGCAAGTTTCGCTGACAAGCCGCGTCCTATCCACCTTAATACTTGGGAAGGCATCTACTTCGATCACGATCCAGAATACATCATGTCTATGGCGACGCAATCCGCCGAAATGGGCGTTGAACGTTTTATTATCGATGATGGTTGGTTTAAAGGGCGCGACGGTGACAAAGCAGGGCTAGGGGATTGGTTCCTATGTGAAACTAAATACCCAAATGGCTTACGCCCGATTGTGGAGCACGTAAATAAGTTGGGGATGGAGTTTGGGTTGTGGTTTGAGCCAGAAATGATCAATAAAGATTCTGATCTATTTCGCTCTCACCCTGACTGGTTGTTGGCTGTAGATGGCTACGAGCAACCAACAGGCCGCAACCAATATGTGATTAATCTACAAAACGATGATGCGTTTAACTTCTTGTTTGAGCGATTGGATCATTTCCTCTCGACTTACAATATCGCTTACATCAAGTGGGATATGAACCGTGAAGTCGTTCAGCCAGCACACCTTGGTCAGGCCGCTGCTTACAATCAGACTCAACGATATTATGCGCTCGTTGATAAAGTGCGAGCCAAACACCCGAATGTCGAGATTGAATCTTGTGCGGCGGGTGGTGGTCGTATCGATTATGAAGTGCTTAAACGTACTCATCGATTCTGGGCCTCAGACAATAACGATGCTTTAGAGCGCCAAACGATTCAGCGTGGTATGAGCTACTTTTTCCCACCAGAAGTGATGGGGAGCCATATAGGAGCAAGCCATTGTCACAGTACACGCCGTCGTCACAGTATCGAGTTTCGCGGGCTTACTGCACTGTTCGGTCATATGGGGATTGAGCTTGATCCCGTCAAAGAAGAACAAGCCGAGAAGCAGGGCTTTGAGCACTACATCAAGCTACACAAAATATTGCGTCCATTACTGCACAGCGGAAAAACCTGGCGTGTGCCGACGGATGACTGTGCCCATCAGATACATGCTGTGGTATCTGAAGACCAATCTGAGGCGGTGGTTATGATTGCTCAGTTAGCGATGCCGACTAACTCGCTCAGTGGCCACCTACGGATCCCAGGTCTTGACCCAGACGGGATCTATCAAGTATCGGTGTTGGATAAACCATCAAATTACGATGACATTGTGAATTACCAACCCCCTTGGACTGAATCTGGTTGCGAGTTATCGGGCGAGTGGTGTGCCGAAATAGGTTTAACTATGCCTATACTCGATGCTGAAAGCGCCATGTTAGTTAAATTTCAACGCATTAAAACGTCATAACAAAGATAGAGCGCACTTAGCTCATTAATCCTACCCTGATCCTGGAAAAACGCCGCACAAGTTTAAAATTTGTGTGGCTTTCTTCGTTTGTTTGTAATAATTTAATGATAATTGTTATTATTATCAATTGGTCTTATGGTTTTGAAATGTAAGGGAAAAACTTTTGTTTTTTTGCTAGTGAAAGATCATTTGTGCTCAGAGTCTCATTTTCAAAACTTTACTGGAAACGTTTCCATAAGGGCGTATTTGATCACAGTAAGACAGCAAGTCTATGAGTAGCATTACCGTCGAAATATAAATAATAAAACGTCGACGTTATCCATTCTTGTTAGGGGAATGAGTAATAGTACGACATTAAAGGAACGATTATGTCTGATAAAATTACGCTACAAACCAAACTGTCCTACGGTCTTGGTGCGCTCGGTAAAGATTTTGCCTGCGCGCCTATCTATATCTTCTTAATGTTTTACTTCACTGACGTGGCAGGTTTGTCTGCTGCTTTCGTGGGTACCATCTTTTTAGCGGCACGTATCATTGATGCAGTGACCGACCCAATGATGGGTGTGATCGTTGATAACACGCGCTCAAAATTCGGTAAATTCCGCCCTTGGATTGTGATTGGTACAATGCTTAATGCTATTGTGTTGGTCGGCCTTTTCAGCACGCACATGTTTGAAGGCACGACTCTGTACATCTACGCAGCGGCAGCTTATATCCTATGGGGTCTTACCTATACGATTATGGATATTCCATACTGGTCAATGATTCCTGCGCTGTCTAGCGAGCGTCAAGAACGTGAAAAGCTAGTCGTGTGGCCACGCCTATTTGCCAGCCTTGCATGGTTTATCACAGGTACTTACGGCCTGCACATCGTTGGTGAACTTGGTAACGGTAACCAAGGTGACGGCTTCTTCAATGTAGCAATGTTGATTGCGGTTCTGTTCGTGATGAGCGCATTCTTGATTGCGCGTAACGTTAAAGAAAAAGCGGCACCAGCGAACGCAAAACCAGCAGAGAAATTCAGCTTCAAAGACGTGCTAACCATCATTGGTAAGAACGACCAGCTTAAAGCGCTGATCGGTACGGTTCTGTCGTTCCAAATCGCTAACTTACTTGTTGGTGGCTTCGCAATCTATTACTTCTCTTACGCACTGGGTAACGCGGAACTATTCCCTGTTTACATGGCTGTTGCAGGCGCTGCTGAAGTGGCAGGTGTATTCTTGTTCCCACGTATTGCGGCATTCCTACCTCGTAAACTTTTATGGCCTATCGCTTGTGGCTTCCCAGTTCTGTCTTGTGTACTTCTATTAGTTATGGGCTTTATCGCACCAGCAAACGCAATCATGATCGGTATGGCTGGTGCAGCAATCAAATTCGGTGTCGGTATCGCAAACGCACTGCAAACCGTAATGTTAGCTGACGTTGTAGACTACGGTGAACATAAGACGGGTCGCCGCAGCGAAAGTGTTATCTTCTCTGTACAAACCATGCTTGTTAAGTTCGCAGGTGCAGCGGGCGGTTTCATTGTCGGTGTTGGTCTATCTGTAGTCGGTTACGTGCCAAACGTAGAGCAATCTGCAAGCACAATCATGGGGCTAGAGTTTATGATGATTGGTCTGCCAGCAATTATGATGACCATCAGTGGCCTTATCTATCAACGCTACTACCGTCTGCATGAAGGTTTCAATAAAGATGATGCAGACCAAGTAGAGCAGGGCGAACAAGTTGTCGCGCAAGCGTAAGATCTGTAACCGATAGAGGCGACTGGCCTTATTGATAAAGAAAACCAGCCTAATAATAAGGCTGGTTTTTGTGTATTTGGAGGATTTGAGTAATAAACAGTGAAACTTGTTTTTGGATATTTCTATGTTAGCTGTTTTCCTAAATGAGATGAAGAAGGTGGACTACTTCTCATATTTAAAACAGCTTTAGCGTTCGTTATAGGGGTAAGAATATCTTATTGTTAGTAATAATTGTTTCTTGATAACCAAATTTTCATAAGACACTTTACTACCACTTAGTTTTTTGATTTATAGAAGCTTTCCAACTTATCTAAAAAGCCATGCAGCTTTTCGTTCATCTCATCACAGTTATGACTCAGTAATACTTCGGGGTTCTGAACAAAACGATAATCTTTGGCCTCACTGAGATCAGTATTTTCGATAAGCAGCGCTACGACTTCTTTAGTCAACTCCATATGGCACTGAAAACCAAACACCAAATCGTTATAAGCGACGATTTGTCGAGGACAGCCTTCACTGAACGCAATGATTTTTGCATCGGGAGTCAGTCCCGGCATATCGTTGTGCCAATGTCCTACTTCCAGTACTGTGCCAAAATGGTCAAACAGTGGATGGGTAATACCATCTTTGGTCAGCGTTATGGGGAACTTACCAATTTCACGTTCAGGGCTGTGTTCATAACGAGCACCTAAAGCTTCTCCAATAAGTTGGGATCCCAAACAGATACCAAGTACGACTTTGCTTTCATAAATCGCTTGTGCAATTACTGCCTGCTCACCTTTGGTATCGAAGTGAGGGCATTGTTCGATAGTGGTCACAGGATCTTGGGGGCCACCCATAACAATCAGAAAATCAATGTCTTCAGTACATTTGGGGAGAGGTTCACCTAGATAAACTCGCGAATATGTAATGGTATGACGATGTTTCTTCGCCCAAGTTTCATAAGCTCCAGGAGCTTCAAAATGTTCATGAATAATGAAATGGATACGCATCTTTAACCCTTTACCTAACAATAGATTGGCAATGTTATACCAAATCTAAGTGGCGTATTTTATACTAAAGGTCACCTAATGTAGATAAGTCGCCAATCATGCAAGCTAACGACATAATCAGAGACCATCCTGATAAACAATTCATAACTAGAACAACTAAAATGGCCTCTGGTTATATTGATGATTTCCACTCACATCCATGGCATCAAATAGTGTTTCCACGCCAAGGATTGTTACAATCAGACATTGGTGATAAAAGCGGAATAGTTCCTCATAATGGCATGCTCTATATACCTGCCAATACACTTCATAAATCCGTTGCTATCACAGACACACAATTTTTGGCGATTTACCTCAACCCAAGCAAAAATATTCTGTATGGAGACCAACCTAAATCCTGCCAGGTAAGTTCTTTCGTCAAAGAGTTGATACTCATCCTGTTTGAAAGTAATACACATTCTCAATCTGAGTCCAATATCACGCATTTGTTAATGGTATTGCGAGATCAAATCCAAGTAGCAGAAAGTTATGAAATACCTCTGCTTATCCCAACCGATAAGCGTCTTTTCTCTATTTTTGTACAGCTTAAAAAGCAGCCTGATTTGTCGTTTACACTAAAAGAATGGGCAAATAAAGTAGTGCGTCTGAGCGCACGTTGTCTAGACTGTGCTCGAAAGAGTTTTCTCAATCTTTTGCACAGTGGAGACAGAACATAAGGCTAGTTTTATCTTTGCAGTTGTTAAGCTCGAAAAGGAGCATTCAGGAAGTTGCTATCGAGTCGGGATATGCATCCGATTCCGCTTACGTACAGGCTTTTAAGAAATTGTTTAATCAGACACCAAGAAAGTACCGAACGATGAACCTATAGCACACATGTACATTCGTTGATTTACGAATCGGAGTGGTTATGTATCTGTTGTCTAACGTTTGGTAAGTCATATGCCACCAGCATAAAGTTGTTTAATAAAAATTCTAACGCAGTTTTGGGGCATAGGTTTTTCAGGAGAAAAACCTGTATCAGTACGTATAGGCAGTCTAGTGAGCGTCTTCCAGGTCCACTCCAAGGTAGCGCATGGTGTTATCTAGATTCGAGTGCACTAATAAAATCTGTATCGCTCTTGTTAATGAGCTTCTCACACAAGCTGAAGTTGCACGTCAAATGGGGATCACACGTCAAAGTGTTCAGAGAACCTGCAAACAGCTATCGATGACGGTATGTTAGAAACATTAGCTAACCCATCCCACCAAAAGGCTATGCTACTTCAGTTAACGCCAAAAGGTCATAATGCTCTGTACAAAAGTAGCCGTTGAATGTAAGTGTTTTGTTTAATTCGAATATATTTATGAATTGCATTGCTATTTCACTTAATTTCATGACTTCAAGTGCCTTAAGCCTCTAACAACACTTGGTAATATTAGATAAGAGGTTATTGGCACTATGATCGCAAGGAGCACCATTAGTCTTGGTAATTCACTTTCTGGCAAATATGGGGCTAATAGCTTTGGTAAAAAATACACTAAAGGTAATAAGGAAAAGTAAGTAGCAATGGCTAATATGTGCTTATTGGGAGTAAATGTGTGCATTCATTTTTCCTGTAAATAAAAGGTGCTGAGATGCAAAACAGTTATCTCAACACCTATGCTCTTAGTGCAATTTAGAAAGAATTTCTTCAAATAAAACCTGAATTAATTTTCCACCGTTTTCACTGCTCCAATCTTGTGCCAATTCCGCAATGAGCTGGTTTGTAGAAGTCAATGTAACACCATGGCTTTCCATGCGTCTTAATGCCGTTTCATCTGCAATTGTTGTTGGAGAGCCAGAGCCATCTACAACAACTTGTACATTGTAGCCTTCGCTAATAGCTGTTATCGCAGGGTAAACAACACATACATCTGTTGTGATACCCGCGATAATAATATTTTTGCGACCAGTCTCTTTAACAGCAGCGGCAAAATTTTCATCTTTCATGCTATCCACTACACCAGCTCTAAGGATTCGGTTTTCATAGGCTTCAGGTACGGCTTGTATCAACTCATCAAAAAGGGGCCCTTGCGCTTGGTCTTCCATGCTAGAAGTAAGTATTAATGGCATACCCGTTTCTTTTGCTGCACGTGCTAACGCAACCGTATTTTTCTTAATCTCATCTAGTTCTAATGAGCCAACCCAGCCCATTGTCCCGACCTGATGATCGATTAGTAACATCACTGAGTTTTCTGGTGTAAAAGTTGTAGTTTTCATCATTGACCTCTCTATTAAGATATTTGGCGAATGCCGTGTGCGCGCAGCTGTCTTATCTTTTGAACACCTGCGATTAAATTTGAATTGCTGCTGTGTACTGACGCACCATTACTGATGAGCTGTTGCTTTAATGGCATACCTGTTACCACTATGAAATCAGCATCTTGGTGTAGTGCGTTAACAGATATAAGTTCAGATTGGTTTTCATAGATACCAAGTTCACCTGGCTCTAAGCGAACTCCACCAGTTTTTATCACTCCCTTCCTGACATAAATAAATGCTGTGGAGTGTGATGCTTGGCTAGAATGAGACCATGTACTATCGGCCTTTAGGTTGATGTGAAAGTACGACATATCAACTGGTGGTTGAGCAGCACTTTTCTGTCCGTGATACTCTCCGACAAGGATTTTGACGTTGGCACCATTAACTTCGACGACAGGAATGTCTTGCTCTTGTAATGTAGAATAGGTCACAGGACCCATTTCCAAGTCTTTTTCAGGTAGTGCAACCCAAAGCTGGAAAGCATCGGCATGTTTTTTATCAGGAAGCACGGTTTCTTTGTGCAAAACTCCTGCGCCTGAAGACATGATTTGAATGCCTCCAGCTTTTAGTAGTCCAGTGTGCCCACCTGTATCTTCGTGCGCTATATCACCAATTTGAGGGTAGCTAATGGTGGCAACGCCTGAGTGACCGTGAAAGTTGAACCCTGCTGTACCTTCCACTTGAGGCAAATAAAAGTGGTCCCACAATACAAAAGGGTTAAGCTCCTCTATATTAGTTGCCGAAACAAAGCTACTAACTGGACCATGCTTTCTGCCATTTCTAATTTTTTTAATTTGTCTTGTCATCACGTTTTATCCGCTTCAAATCCTGTTGATAAAGGTTATTGCAAGACTTATTATTTTATTAGATGGTTTATTCGGGTTTGTTAATCCCATTTTTGTAGGTAATTTATGAACCTTAATGATATCAAGGTCTTTATAAGCGTTGTCGAAGCAGGTAGCTTTGCGGGAGCAAGCAGTTTATTAGCTATGCCTTCAACTACGGTCAGTCGAAAGGTCGTTCAATTGGAAGCTAGCCTAGGAGTAAAGCTACTTCATCGAAGCACACGAAAGTTATCATTGACGGAAGAAGGTAAGCACTATTTTCATTTGTGTCAGCAGCACCTTGTAGCGCTTGAGCAAGCAAACGAATTGATTATGCAGGCACAATCCGAGCCTAAGGGAAAGGTTCGCATTTCATCGCCTTTTGACTTTGCCATGCAATATGCTCAGCCTTGGATTGCTGAGTTTTTAAAGAAATATCCAGAAATTAGCATTGAGTTGGATACTTCTGATAGCTATGTAAATATGGTGGAAGATAGAATTGATGTCGCGTTTCGCTCAGGTCATTTGAAAGACTCTTCTTTAATTGCAAGGCGAATAGGGCCAAAATATAGCGTGTGCTGTGCAAGCCCAGAGTTCTTGAGTACAGCAGGAAAAATAAAAGTCCCCGATGATTTGGCAAAGCTCAACTGTCTTATTATGGGGAAATCACAACTTTCTAATGAATGGCATTTTATGAAGCAAGAAAAAGCCTACCAAGTTAAAGTTGCTGGGAGGTATGCAGCATCAAGTATGCACTTGATTATCGAATCTGCTCTGAGTGGGTTAGGTGTTGCTTACGTGCCTATTGCATTAGTTAAGAGTCATCTTGAAAGCGGCAAACTCGTACAAGTTTTGACTGACTATGATACGCCACAGTCAAATATGTTTATCATCTATCAATCCCACAAATACATGACCAAACCAACTAGACTTTTCATTGACCATGTCATCAAAAAGGCCAGCCCTAGGTCTCTGTGGTGCTTATAATTAATTTACTCTCTATCAATTGGGAGTGTGCATAAGTCTTCTACTCATTACGGCGTTAATATTTTATCAACGTCAGCTTTTCATTCTTTTGAGTCATTCGTCTGCTAGTGAACAACTTGAGGGCAATAGTCTTACTGAGTCCAAGTTAAAACTAACCCAATGACCTCCTGCTCTTAAGGTATCGACTGGGCTAGCTTCTGCACGCGTTGCGAACTTTATATTACAGATTAACTCGAATAACCTCAGCTACTGTAAAACCCTCAAATCATCTACAACGTCATGGCGAATTTGATTTAACCTACACTTGCAGCGCCTGAAATTTCTCTACCATATCCTTATCAATCTCCTTGATTAGGTTAGGTGACAAGCCCAGGTGTTTGGCCTCAAGACTAAACGAGCGTGTTGTTTCAAATATTTCCTCAGCCATAACCATAATCGCTTTCTTTGATGACAACCCCGCCTGAGCAGCTAACTGGTCTAGTGCATTCTTTGGCGTTCGGCCATTACCACCAAATGCCGTCATATGCTCTTTGTAAGGGTTAGGGCTGTAAACAATGTCGTAGAAAGGCGATAGCGTCCAGTTATCGGCGTCACTGGCAAGGAAACTGAAGTTCTTACTGTGATCATCTTGGTTAACCGTTAGGTAATTAAACATGCAGCGCTTAATGAGCTTCTGAGACTCAGTGACACTACACATGATGCGCGTAGCTTTAACTAAATCTACATAGTCCAAAGAAGGCTCTCGAAACGGTGTATCTAACAACCCACACGCAGAAATCATATGGATTCGACCGCCTTGCTCGGTGCAATCAAATCGTTCCTGCTCTAGCCAAAATCGTCCATTACCCGCATCAATTAAATCAAAGTCTGGAACCTCAATTCCGACATTACGGGCCATCTGCATATAGCAATATTCGACTAATGATTCAGAGTGCTTCAAGTCAAACTTTTCAGATGTCAGTTTTACGATAAGCTTTGTTCCTAGTGCGTCATCTAATGTTGAATATTGCCCATTCAATAAACGTGTAACGTTCATTTTTGGCCTAGTACCACCCGAACCACCAGTATTCATCAAGTGTTCAAGCAAAGCAGACTCGGTGCCTTCAAACTCTTCAATCGCAGCTCGGCCAAGGGTAATGATATCAATCGACTCCTTGGACTCATCAAGTAAATCTAATTCAGGCTCATAGCTCAACGCACCCATGCATCTGTCACCCAAATAAGCCAATCGCTCTAGGGCGGTAACTTCCTTGGGGTTATGATCGTTCTGTCTAAATACACGATCCATGAGATAAAGGCCCCAACCATCAGGGAGGCTATCTCCAAATACCCCATGAATGCCGTAATGCGGCTCTCTAGGCGCAACTTGTAGGCTTGTATCAGCCTTTAAATTGAACGGAGCCAGAGAGGTTGAGTGAGCGCCTAAATAAGCCTCATCAAATTGAAAGAAGCTTTGCTTACTATTTTCAGCTAGCTTGCCGACAACTACCTTTTCACCTGTGCTAAGCGTTCGTTTTACGGTTAGGGCTGAGTTAAGCATGTCGAAGCACATCCTCTATGGATTTAAATTCAGGTTCAGACGACTTTGTCAGCTCTTTCACTTTTTTCAAGTCACCGACTGTCTCATAAAGCATGAGGAACTGACGCAATGAGATGTTGCCAGATGACTCAAACTTTCGGATCGTCGCGTAAGGTACGCCAGAGAGATCAGCCATCTTCTGAACACTGAGTTTATCTTTTTTCCGAGCAGACTTGATAAACTCTTTGAGTTCCATCTGCAAATCATAAGCGGTATAAAGAGATAACATACATTCCTCATAAATTGATATTATGGTATCAATTATAACGCCAATTGCGGAATAGTTGCTATTATTGTAGCAAAAATATGGTGATGGTCATCATTACTGCATTAACACGAATGACAAAAAAGCCCATCACTGTGGATAGGCTATTATTGCTACTATAATGACAAATTAGGGTTATTTGGGGTATTATTTGCTACCATTATAGCAGAGTAAAAAGCAAGGCTTTATGCATCCATTCGCTGTTTCACAAGAGCACACCTTGCTTTACATTCAGGTCACTCAACTAGCTGTGATGGCAATAGATTCGATATGAGAAAAGACAGGTTATCAATAATAGTAGAGCCTCTACTTCAACGCAGTTTGGGGCAAAAGCTTCTTAGCCAGGCCCATTCCTCCACCCAAAAACCTTTGGGGACAATGGGGGTTGTTTTGGGTAAGAGACTGAGAATATTAGAGAAGAATTAAACTTGAAGTCCTAACTCACTTTTGGACAGAAATGGGTTAGTGGTTTTGCTGATTTAGTGAATCATGGATTAGTTCAAGTATATCAAATAGACTACAGAATAATCTCATTGCTTGGAGATCTCTGCCATCAAGCGAGTAACCTGTATCGCACACCTAAGCGCATCTAGATATGAAAATGGTCTAGCTTAAAACTAGACCAATGATTTACACGCTAAGGTGCAAACCTACGAATCTCAGCCTTCATCACACATCAATAGGAGAACGCAAGTTAGGTTCTCCTTTTTAGGTACTTCAAGTCAAAGTTCCAGTTCATGCATTGGAACTTTGTTTTTTTTTGCTTCCGCTTTCACAGTAGGAGTCAAGCTTTCTAAATAGTTAACAAGATCCTGATTATTAAGAATCCCTTTATAGAGTGCAGTCTCCCAGTTTTTATCTTGATCATTGGGTGCTCTTTCATTTATACGAGTTGTAAGAGCATCCGATATATCAAAGTTATTTTTTCTTAGAAGGCTTTTCCAATGTCTTATCATTCGATTGCTGTATGCAATAATTCGTTTCTTTACTTGTAAACCTCTAAAATGAAGTGTCAACCTCTTTACGGATACAGCACAAGAGTTTATGTCATGAGTTAGCCAAATCTTTGGTGTTACACTGATTGCTCTTGTGGCTTGGTCAAATTCAACCTCTATCGAGAACGTTACTTCTGATAAAGCCTTGTGATACATAGGGCTATGAAATATCGCTAGATTTTCAGTGTCATCAAAGTAGTCATCTCCTTTAATAGGTGCACAATCTCGGCATTGAGGAACTAAGTTGTTTGGGAAGATAGCAAACTCCGGCCAATCACTTTTTGGTATGAAGTGATCTAAAGTGTTCGGTGAAACGGGATTTCCACAAAATGGACATTCACTTAATCCATGTTCATTCCTTCTCTTTAACAGCTCCTTTTTTAAATCGGCAGGTGGTTTATTGTAAAAGTCTTTTAGGACATCAGAGCTTTTTTGGAATCGAGATTTATGTATTATCTTTGAGTGACTGTTTACGATTCCATCATAGTTTTTATAAACATCGATTAGTTGATCTTCTATGTCCTTTAAATCATCTACATTTTTCTTTTTTGAGGATGTTGCGTGTGATAACCACTCTTTATGTGACTTTTTCTTAACTCTGGTATGACCTAGATATTTCATTATCTCACCTCGAAATCTATATCGTCATCGACTTCTGAAGCAGATAAGTAGGCTAAAGCTTCATCTCCAATTTTTGTCGAATATTTTGATAACATTGAGTCAATGTTATCTAGACCTTCTTTTTGTTTTAATTGATCAATTTCACTTTGAAAAGGCTTGTCGGTGTGGAAGTCTTCGAATGTCTCTCCAATGATAATCTCAAGTGATTCGCCATAGGTTTGTATTTCTGGTTTGACAGCTCTTGTATACCCATTATTGTTCTTTAGTATAACAATACCGTCCCTCGCGACTTCTCGTGCTATTAGGGGAGAGTGAGTTGCAATAATGGCGGAAGACTTAGTTTCACTCAATAGCTTCTTTAACATATTGATTAAAGCAACCTCAAGCGTAGGATGAAGATATAGTTCTGGTTCATCGATAATTATTAAACTTTCATCCTCAATTTCGGCAACTAGAGAAGGGATCATATATGAGAAAATCTCTTGTCCTGAACTTAAGCTTATTGGAACATTATTTTTGAGGAAAAATAGTCCTTCCTTTTCATCAAAGTCTTCTTTTTTTTCATTGAATGATTTTGTTTTCTGGCTGTTTACTTTATAAAACTCACCAGTGGAAATGAGCTTTACAGCGATGTCATCAAAGTCCATGCAGAGAGAGAGTGTATCCTTTAACGTTTTCAGTCGATTATCTTCATTCCACCAATTTTCTTCTCGGTCATATTTCATTATTGACTTTATTGACTTGACGCTAGATTCTTTTGGCCAGTTTAAATTAAAGTTGCTTCTATCATCCTTGAAACCAATATAAGCATATTTATTTATTTGTATGTTTCTTCTGTCTTTTGATTTTCTTTTTCTTTTCGGTTTTTCATGTTTTTTGTCTAACATATCGAGCAATTGAGTTTTAGTATAAAAGCTCTCAAAAGGAGAGTATGCTGTAACTATTAGCTTGTGAAAAAATGGCCAGCTATGACTATTTTCATGAACACCAGACATAACCTCGGTTATCCGTTTCAGAACGTAGCTTTTACCTGCTCCATTTTCTCCAATTAGAAGATTTATGTTAGTTTTTGCAATTTCTTTTGATGTATTAAATTTAAACTCTATTGGATCCATCGTTTCTGATGGTTCGTCAAGTTGTAGGTTAAACCTAGTTTCGGTTTCATAAGTGCCTAAGGCTACGTGATACCCCTTTCTTATTAATGATTTAGTAGTTTCCCCATCACGACCTATAGTTTCGTCGTAACCGTCAAATTGGACAAATTCAGCGATGTTTTCATATAGGTAACTCGCATCGTGAAGGTGTGATAATAAGTTATCAACTTTCTCTTGTACTTCTCCAAGTACGAAGCTCAGTTTTTGATAGTAATCAATACTTTCACCGAGAGAAACTGCTGTTAGATCTCCAATCATTTCTGTTACATCAAAGATATTCTTTGATATTTGCTCTCCTTTTTCATAGAAGTATGAAGCGGTGTGTTTCTGACCATCGATCAGTAATTTTAAAGTTCCTACTTTATTAAATTTACCTTTGGAGACATGATAAAGCTTGAATGTTACTTTGTAGCCAAAATCATCCCAAGGGCTTCCAAAGTTGGTTCCTATGTGGTCTTGAACCAAGTGAAAACCTTCATAATCTGTAATGGATAAAGTTTTTGAAATATAAATCTTCATGATGAACAAGCGCTCGATACTTTCCTACTAGGTACGTTTGATATGAATTTTAACTTAACATTTGGTTTCTTAATAGTGATAAGCACCTAGAATTACACTTAACCTGTTGGTTTATATGAATTTGCATTGAAGAACTAAAGTGACTTTGATGTGCTAAACCTCAGCACCCTGGACACTACACAAATTTGAAAAAGTAGGTCAAATTAAATACACAAAAGAGCGATGGACGAATATCATAAATTACAATGGGGCATTTTTGAGTTAGAAAGTGCCACGAGTATAATTTCAGATCAATGAAGCTTTTGGACAAGGAATGTGTCAAAGATTCCTCTAAATTAGCAATTCATAGATAACTAAAGGTATGGAAATCAGCGCTCTAATGCCTTTCAATAAAAAAGCCCAAACGAAGGATTGGGCTTAATTCAATTATCATGAAACCATTGTCACGGCGGTTATATACCGTTTAATTCCCCCAGATTTGGCTGACAAACTCTGGATGGTCAATAAACGGGTTACGATTTCCTTGGAAATCATGTACCGCTTGGTTTCGGTCGATTTCTTTTTGGCTTACTGGATCTATAGAATGCCAACGCTTAAGCATAGTAAGTAGCCAAGGTTCAAATACGGTGGTATTGGTTCCATCCAGAACGGCGTTTGAGCTTGTAGAGTTACCTTCCCAGCTCGCGATTTCATTTTCATAGCGTGTTGCCATGTAGAAATATGCTCTTGCGAAATCACCTTTGAACTCATCAATTGGTTCAAACACAGTACCCACATAACCAAGAGAGCTCGCTGCGCTGCCTAGTTTAGAGCCATTGCTTGACGTGTATGTTGCATTACCCACCTCACCAAATGGCCAGTTACTGCGTTTCGAGTTAACGTAGCCGTCAGTAGCAAATAGATGATGACCGTCAGAGTTCATTGGCTCCACTTTTCCACCAAACCAGCTTTTCGGGAAAGAGTGCTCGCGGTTGTAACAATCACCTTCCTTGCTGTACTGACCGCATTGATCAGTCACCTTAGTGAATTGGATTGAATCCGAACCTGAAGGCTTCTCTGAATACATATCGAGAATTGACCCATCTGTCTCATAGTATGCGTCTAGGTCAGCCTCAGACACTAATGTCCAGATAGCGGTGTAACCCTGACTACTATGGTTATCAATAATTTGATGCAAGGCCGTTTTTAACGCAAAGCCCGTTTTGCCTTCAGCGTCTTTGTAATACTCGCCTAATACTGGTGGTTCAGTTGGTGGTGTCGTTGAGCCACCGACTGTAAATTCTGTACTCTGACTTGATTGGAAATCACCGCCAGACGCCACAATGGTTCCATTAACCGACAAACTGTACGAGCCATTGCCCACATTGCAGCACATTCCATCGCCATAAGAGTCTTTAACTTCTAACGTATAGCTGCCGTTTGCTAAACACATTTCCACTTCATTGGTGGTGTTATTTTGATAGTCTGAACCAGAATAAAGAGTTTGAGAAACTGAGTTTTTAAGAGACCAACTGGTTTCAGAGCCATAGTTATCCGTCACTAGCGTAAGTGTGGCGCTGGTATCATTACAGCTTTGAGTGGGTGGAGTGACCGTAGGCTGAAAGTTATCTAGGTACACAACTTCCGAACCATCAAAGCCTGCTTCATCATAAAATCGTACGCCCACAACAATGTCTTTGGTGCTTGTAGCACTGTACGAGTGAGTCAATGCTTGCCACTGGTTCGTTAAACCATTATTTGAGTAACCTAAATAGCCATCAACAAAAAGGCGAGCTTTCACGTTGCCTTCCGTATGGTAAACATCGACAGAGAAATCATAAGTTTTCCCTTGTTCAACACTTATCGTTTGCAGAAAATCGGTGTTACTTTGAGTGCCTGTATTCACTGTTACTTGCGCAGAGAAACTGCCGTTAGTGACAGGAACGTTAGAGGGGGAAACCGCAATGCCGGAATCAATTACACTCCATCCAGATGGTGTGTTTCCTTCCCAGTTTTCGAAACTTCCATTTTGGATTTGTGCATGCGCATTTGCTGAACAAAGTAATGCAACGCCACTTAGTGTTATTATTCTATTTATCATATAACCTTCTGTTTAATTGGATAAAAATCAACTAAGCTTAGAAAGTAATCAAAACATTAAGAGAGACATACATCTCATTAATAAATGTAATGGTCATCACTTTTATTAATATATGTGATGTAGAACAATGCAACATTGACCTATTAAATGTATTTCACAGGCCAGATTTTAGAAAAAAAGACTCATCTAGGCTGTCAGGGGAAAGCTGAAATGAACTCAAAATAAGCTCATTTCGCAGGCTGCGAATCGCACACTGCGAAATGAATTTTTGACTTGAAAAAGGGCTCTTCAAATTAAGAAAGTGCCGTCGGAAAAATCCAGTCGCTTTCAATATTTTAATCAAGCTTGATCAAGGCCGATTGACTCTATATTTTGCTTGTTTGGTTAACAATAAAACTGAGAGTTACTGCGACAATACTAAAACTCACTACACCAACTCGCTGACTATGCCAAGTAAACGGTTAAAACGGCAAACTAAAACAGTTTGCCGTTTTATAGTGAGGGTTAGTGATTGATCCAGTGCTCACAAGCTAGCTCTGCAACCATCATTTCGATGTCGTAGGGTACTGGCTGCGGTGTTTTGGTGAGTGACTTGGCATTCAGCGCGATACGCTCAAGACTAAGCGTTTGAAGAGCAAGACCTAAGTCCATAATTTCAATTGGATTTCCATCACCTGCAGATAGGTTGACTAAGTTCGCATCTGATAACACAAACAGTTCTTTGTTTTCACCGGCTATTTGATAAGCAGTGACGTGCGGGCGTATACGATTAACGCTCTCACTCATCGACTTAAGTTGAGGTAAGTTAATTTCTCGTTGGAAATGACCAGCATTTGCGATGATGGTTTTGTCACGCATGAGCTCGAAGTGCTCTTTGCGTAGCACATCGTCACGACCTGTGATTGTGACAACCATGTCGGCATCAGGCAGTGCCTTTTCAAGTGTTGAGGTATAGAAGCCTTCCATGTGCGCTTCAAGCTTAGTCAGAGAATTGTTCTCAACCACAGTGACATGAGCTCCCATTCCTCGTAGACGCTGTGCGGTTCCAGAGCCACAGTAACCATAGCCAATGACGACAACTTTCTTGCCATGAAGCATAACGTTGGTGGCTCGCATTATTCCGTCCACAACCGACGAACCTACGCCAAAGCGATTTTCAATGATGCGCTTAGACATGGTGTCGTTGATGATCAACGTCGACCACTTATCGGAGTTGAAGTCTTCACGGAGGCGGTTAGCGCCTGTCGTCGTTTCTTCTGTTGCCCCTAGCAACGTGGCTTGCAAGTGCTCAAACTCAGGGTGAGTAAACACAAGTTCGTGTAAGTCCGCACCGTTGTCAGCAATGATGTCTGGATTAAAGCTAAGAACGTTTTCACAGTAGCGCATGTGATCTTCAAACGATTCATTGCGATGAGAGAATACGTGAACGCCGTAATCTTTCACCAATGCCGCTGCGGTTTCGTCTTGGGTCGACCCCGGAGAACCGGTTAAAACAACTCTGGCTCCACCTTTTGTTAGAGCTTCCATCCATACGCCAGTCTTGGCTTCAACATGAAGACAGATGCCGATGGTTAACCCTTTGAAGGGCTGTTCTTTTTCTAAGCGCGTAATAAGACTTCGCATAATCGGCATGTGTGCACGCGCCCAATCGATTCGTTTAGTACCTTCAGGCGCAAGCGCCAAATCTGCTACGTCATGGGTGATATTCGTCATGTCTGTATCCTTTAATGAAAATTGGTATGGACACAGAATGAGTGAAATCGAGGTTTTGAAAAACAAAGCTACGTGGAAAGATTGTTCTTGTAGAGAAACTATAACGTGAGGTATGTAAAAGGAACTTGTGAATTCTTTTAGTAGTAATGGGGTAGAATTGAGAGACTATTTGAGGTGCCCCTATGAAAAACTTGAATTTAAATTTGGTCACTACCTTTTATACCGTAGTGAAGAACAATTCGTTCTCTCAGGCTGCGGATGAGCTGATGTTGTCCAAATCTGTTATCAGCAAGCAAGTTCGTCAGTTAGAGAATGAATTGCAGTGTACGCTCATTCAGAGAACGACCAGGACGTTATCCTTAACAGAGCATGGACAGTATCTTTATCACCGATATTCAAAGATTCTTGATGATATTAAAGAAGCTCACGATGTTATCGATCAACGTAATGAGACTTTGAGTGGCTCTTTTAAGGTGCGTCTCCCGATCGTTCTTGAACATGATTTAGACCTCATGCAAAAAATCAGTTCGTTCGCTCAAGCATACCCTAAGGTAGAACTTGAATTTACGTACGGCTATACATTGGATGATCTCGTGTCTGATGGAATCGACTTGGCCTTTCATATCGGTGATATGCCGGATAGCAGCTTTCGATGTAGAAAGATCAAAGACATCGGTACCAAAGTGGTCGCCTCAAAGAGTTACTTAGAACAAAATGGTACGCCAACCATCCCGTCTGACTTAAAAAAACATCGCTGTATGAACTATCGAAGTTGTCTCACGAAGGATAAATGGCGATTTAATTTTACGGATGAGTCTCATGAGTTTGTTGAATTGAATTCAACGATACGGTCGGACTCTGAGGCGATGCTAGTCGAAATGGCCAAAAGTGGAGTAGGCGTTGCATGTGCACTGGATTTTCTGGTTAATGATTACCTAAAACGAGAAGAGCTTGTGAACTTATTAACGGACTATACTTGGTCAACTGAATTGTATTTTGTTTACCCGAGCTCTGTTGTTGCATCACACAAGGTTAGAACGTTTATCGACCACGTTTTGCAATAGTTTAGTGGGGTATAAAAAGCCCCCAATAGTTGGCGTCCAACCATTGGGGCGTTTATTTTTGACCTAATTTCTAATGGCTAACCTACGCTTCTACTTGCGGCATTCACGATTCGATTATCCAAAGTAACCAATATAACGGGCAGTATTGATAGCAACATCACCGCGGCTAATGTAGAGATACCGCTAACGCCCATCAATCCTGAAATTGCTACAAGCAGCGCACCACCAATCATTCTCAAAAAACCATCAATTGATGTCGCTAGACCAGCACAGTACTTAAATGACTCGAGTGCCAATGATGTCGCTGAGCCAGAAAGAAGACTGAACCCCGCGGCGCCTAATGCCGATAAAACAAAGAATAGGTATGTGGCATTCGGTGCAATGAATAACAATCCAATGCCACCGATAACGATAATCACAGTACCTAAACGCACGGTATTTCTACGACCAAACGCTTTCATTAGCTTGGGGGCAATCAGGCTAGACAGTATTTGAACGCCTCCAATGATCCCGAACATCACAGAGAACTGTACTTGAGAAAACCCACCTTCACTTATTGCCACTATGGGGGCGACAGAGATGTAGGTTAATAAGGCGCCAAAACTGAGCATGTTTGTCAGCGAATACACCAAAAAACTTCGATTGCTCAATATATCTCGTACGTTGCATTGTAGAGCCTCGGTATCCTCTACCTCCATTGTTGTCTTAACACTCGGTTGCGACTTAAGAGCCATTGCAGAGAGCACAAAAAGCAATATTGCCAAGCCAGCCATGAGGTAAAAGCCAGCGGTCCAGCCCCAAAATAGTGCTAACCCGCTACCAATTAGCGGAGCAATTGTCGGAACAGCACTGGTCACGCCACCCATGTAGCTCAACCACTTTCCAGCAGCGTCTCCTTCATAGTTATCACGTATCCAAGCCATTGCCGTAATCATGGTGAAAGACGCTCCGACACCTTGAATTGCTCGCGCGGCGTACAGCATATTTAGGGAGGACGAAGCGACAACCAACAAGCTACCGGCGGCATACATAAACAAGCCAAGCATTGCTGAAAACTTTCGACCCTTACGGTCAGAGACCGGCCCAGCAATGAGTTGACTGACCCCCAAAGCCAGAATGTAGATTGAAATGGTCTGCCTTATTTCACTGTCGGAGGCAGCAAAGCTCTCAATCATTTGAGGAAAAGATGGCAAATAGACATCAATCGCTAGTGGTCCCAAAGGTATGAGTGAGAAAATTACCAACAGAGGAAGAATTTTGTTGTTTGCCATCTTAAACTCCATTACTCGCTGATTTTTGGATATAAAGACACGCCTGAACGTGATGCAATGGTGTGTACAAATTTCATAAGGCGTTCGCTCATTTCAAGTTCAGCAATCATGGTGTAGCTTCTTATCTCAGCAAATATGACAACGTCGTCGATACTCAGCGCTCGCTTGCCAGATATAAAGTCATCAAGCTCAATGAATGATTCGAGCTCTTCTAAAAGTTGCTGTAACTCTGGTAGGTACTCTTTAGTTCTTGCTAACGCTTGATCAATTGATTGGCCCAAAGCGTTTTTGCGTGACTCGGTAAACATCTTGAGTGCCGACGGTGATGCAAGCTCAGGGAGATTCAGCTTCGGCATTCTCGGGTATAGAAGTTGTGCAGATACCGGGTAGAGTCGCGTCAGAAGATCTTGTAACGGTTCTGATATTTCATAACCCTCAAATAGCGGCTTATCTAGTTGATCCAAGTAACGAATGATATCTAGGCTCTCGACCATTAGTGAGCTTTCACGATCATGGGGCTGGTGTAGTTCAAGTACAGGAACAGTCAAACGCTCTAACTTACCGTCTAGAGATGCCGGTAGCTGACCTAGTGTCATTGGCTTGATTTCACAATTCAGGTTTTTCAGTCCAATAACGGTCTTAACTCGGACACAAAAAGGGCAACTATCAAATACATGTAATTTCATCGTTACGCTCCAATTAGTTACCATGCCAAATTGAGTAAGCCATGCGCTCAACATGAGCGGATAGGTGTTCCTCGTAACCATTCCAATGACGGAATTTAGGAAGTTTTATCGACGTTTTAAGCTCATCGACAGATTTTCCTTCTTGTAGCCCTTTCCAAACCGCGTCAAATAGAGCTTGGGCAAATTCTTCACTCTCTTTTAGAAGCTCAGGTGAATCGACCGGAATATGGCCATTGACGATAGTGTCGAATTCGAGTTCTTCTCGAACACGTTTAATCGTATTTAATGTTGCGACGTAGTCTTGTTCAATCAAACGACCTGAGCTCACCAGGTACTGTGGTAAATGCCAGTCAACGGCAACAAGAACTTTGTCTTCAGGCATGTGCACAATACTCATACAGTTACCATCATTCTTACCGTAGTAATGGAGGTCGATTTGTTTCCCACCCAATGAGATAGTCATGTCATCTCTATAAGTCGTTGTTGGGTAAGCCACTTTTTGTTCTAAATCTCGAGAGAGTAAGTCTGTGCAGTTTTCTTGTGCAATAAACTCAGCCCCCTGATCTTTGAAGATTTTTCCCCCACGGGAATGATCAAAGTGGTCGTGAGAATAGATGACTTTTTTAACGGGTTGCGTTGTCACACGGCGGATTTCTTTCATCATTTGTGCTGAGCGAGCATCTCCAGAGGGATCGGTGATGATCACCCCTTCGTCGGTAACAACAACCAAGCTGTTGTAAAAAAACTGAGAATATTGATAGATGCCATCTTTCAGTTTTGTCATTACCGGTTTAGAAGGATCGAAACTGTCAGCAGCACTGACACTGGTCGCCATTCCTAAAACCAGAGAAAGAGTGGTGAGTTTTGAAGTAAGAGACATGATTATTTCCGTTTCACTGTTGATGATGAAACAGAAGATAATTAACATCAATGAATAGAACAATAGGCGTAAAAGTAACTTCACTTAATACAAAAGGTATCAAATGGATAAGTACCGGAATATGCAGCTGTTTTGCTCTGTTGTCGATAAAGGGAGCTTTTCTAAAGCGGCAAAATCACTGGGTATCACACCTGCGATTGTTGGTAGACATATTGCCGCGTTAGAAGACTCACTAGGATTTGTGTTGTTAAATCGCACAACGCGCAGTATGCACCTTACACCGGGAGGCAAAGCCTATTACGAGGGGGCGAAAGCGGTGTTAAGTGATATTGAGCAGCTCGAGGACTCATTGGCGACAGCACATCAAAATAACCCAGAAGGGCTCATTCGTTTGTCCGCACCTGATGCCATGGGATCTTTTTTAATGAAGGCTATCAAAGAGTTTCGTAACGAATATCCAGGTATTCGTTTTGATTTAGCTTTGTCGAACCATCATATAAATTTGATTGAGGAGGAGATAGATCTGAGTATTCGATTTTCCTTCGAACTTCAGGATTCTTCTTATATCGCAACTAAGCTCGGAGAGTCAGAATTCGGCCTTTATGCGGCTCCTTCATACATAGAACAATATCAAGCTCCAACTGATTATACTGAGCTGATGGATCACGATTGTTTACATATGGGGAATTCAAGAGATGGGGATTACTGGACACTCACCATTGATGGAAAAAGCCTTTCCTATAGGCAGCCTTGGGTCGCTGTTATTTCAGATACACACACGTTAATTCAAGCGACTTTAGATGGAATGGGGATTGCGATGATACCAAGTGTATTCGTTAATCCCCATGTGAAGCGCGGGCATTTAGTTCAAATTGAAAATGTTGCCAATTTTCCGATAGTGAATATCTATGGTATGTATCCAACTCGCAAGCATGTACCGTTTCGCTTATCGCTATTCTTGAAGTTTTTAAAGGCGAATTTTACTCGCATCATTACTTCGTAGGAAAAGACGACCACATGGAGAACTACGCCGCTTAATTACTCGGTGTTTATTCTTTAGGTATATGCCCCGTCTTCTTAGCAAGCTTTTGCATTGCTTCGGCAAAGGTTGTTGTCCCGCCTTTTGCCTTAACCTGAACGACTTTAAACCCCATTTGCTCGAGCGTTTTGCGCTCGGCTACTACTTCTTTATCATCTTCTTGGCTGCCTTGAACTGGCTGATGAATGTAGCACCCTTCTAGTTGGCCATCTTCGACGAGTTGGTGGTGTTTCAATGTGTTGATATCAAATTTCATAGTCAGTCTTTTGGTTAAGTTTGGGTAGTAGCATTGGTAAAGTCGAAAGCCAGTACCATCCTGTTATGCAGGGTACTCATCTTTGTGACGAGAGTACAACGATCTGGCTATCTAAATATTCTTATACTCGCTATTTTTCTTTTTCTCGCTTGTTGCTTTAACCTTTATTCAACGCATAACAAATCGCTTCCTGCAATCATAAAGCAATAAGGCTTTAGGGAGTGAAAGGAGTAAATGATGAGCCGAATCCTTCCTTTGACACTGATAGTGAGTTTAACAATGAGTTCGAATGCATTGGCTACTGAAAACGCTGATACGATTTTAACCAACGCAAAAATTTATGGTTACGAAGAAGCGAATACGATTGCCATTCATGATGGAAATATCGTGTTTGTCGGTAATGGGGCAGACGCCAAGCCGTATCGTAATCAAAGCACAGAAATCATCGATCTCGAACACGCTTATGTCATGCCAGGTTTTATTGATAACCATAATCACGTATTTGAAGCCGCTTCCGAAGCGGGTGGTAATTGCGAGCTGAGTATGGATGCTTCATTGGAAGGTCAGATTCCTTACTTACAGGCGTGTAGCCGGAGCAGTAAATCTAAAGGTTGGCTGATGGGGTATGGTTTTTCGCTTGATGCCATTCTAAATGAAACGAATACACAAACTCCTCTGGAGGTGATAGATGGTGTTTTTCCTGATCGCCCCGTTGTTATCATGGAGCAGACTTCGCACTCGATGTGGGTTAACTCTGTAGCAATGGAGCTGGCTGGAATTACTAAAGACTCGCCAGAACCGCAAGGCGGGAAGATTCTTAAAGACCCTTTTACCGGAGAACTTAATGGAATCTTATTTGATAATGCTGGCGATATCGTGATGGAGATGGCGTGGAATAGTCTGGAAGGGCAGTTCAACCAAAGTTATGACGGTTTAATGGCAGGTTTAGAAGAGTCGGCAGCTTATGGAATAACAACTATTGGTGATGGGCGACTGTACTGGAAGCGTGGCTGGTATGAAGTTTGGAAACAAGTAGAAAAAGACGGCAATCTAACTGCGCGAGTTTCTCTGCGTCCTTGGGTGTATCCTGCAGACTCTATGGAGCCGCAGTTAGCATTCCTGAAAACAATTCAAACTAGTGATACATCCGGTTTGTTATTGGTAGACCAGGTAAAAATGTACAGTGACGGAATTACCATAAACGGCACCGCTAAAACACTTGCACCTTATTTAGATACTTACATTCCCGATGAGCCTTACGGTATTAACTATATACCACCAAGCGAGATGAAAACGTGGTTGGATGCATTGGATAAGATTGGTTATAGCGCACATATTCATGCGATTGGAGACGGTGCAGTGCGCGAGTCGCTTAATGCCGTGGAGCATACTCGTAGGAATGGCTCAACGAAACCATACACCCTGACTCATGTCGAGCTTGTTGACCCCAAAGATGTGAATCGCTTTGCTACTCTTGATGTCACTGCGGATTTTCAAGTCGGTTCGGAATATGTTGTTGAGCACGACCATTCATGGGCTAAGCTATTCCTAGGCGCAAAAAGAGCACAGGCACTTATGAATCTTAAAGCTATTTTTGATACGGGAGCTAACCTGACATTAAGTAGTGACTGGAATGTTCACGAACTTAACCCGCTTGTCGGGATTGCAAACAGCATAAGAATGGGAAACACCGGATTACCTGATGTAAAGTCTGCCATTGATGCGTATACCATTAACGCAGCAAAAAGTCTTGGTATACAAGAGATTACAGGTTCCATAGAAGTTGGAAAGTCAGCAGACTTTGCGATCTTAGATCGCGACATTACTCGCTTATCGCCAGATGATATCGCCGATACGGAGATATTAATGACGGTACTACAGGGTGATATTGTATTTGACGCTGAAGAGTAAAAAACTTGGGTGTGGAGTTATCTCTACACCCTTTCTAGTGGAGTCTAATATGCAGAAAAAACACTTTTTTGTCGAAATAGCAGTTAGGCAGTTGGTACTTCTATTATTTATTGTGCCTCTATTGTTCCGGTTTACATTTGACAGCATGCGTCAGATGGAACAAGAAAACCAAAGTGCAATCCTTTCCGTGATTGGGCTGTTAATGGCCGCAGGTATCATTGGCCTTTTCGAAGCTACTTATCAAAAAACACAGCTCTCAAATGTAGTTCAACGAGCACTGGCTCATTTAACCAAATTACTCTTACTGATTGGTATTTCTGAGCTTATTATTTTGGCTATTGCAGCCATTGGAATAACGTCAACAGTATGGGATGACCCATTGCTATGGGCTGTTCTCCCAATTTACGCATCTCTGTATATCTATGATTGGTGGGATGCTTTAATCGCGACTTCTGAAACGCCAGATAATCACTCTAAGTAATAGGGCGACTTTGTAGTTGGTGACTATTTTTGAAAGCCTCTACGATTTGAAGACCATACTGAGACAGCGTTAAGCCGTTGCGCCAACATAACTCAATTCTTCGATCTATCCCCACTGGCTCAAAATCACAATTCAGAGCTATGAGCTCGCCATTTTTAATGTAGGCATCAACACACTCGTTGGGCAAAAACGCAAACCCTTTGTCGCGTGTTAGCATCGCTATTAGAAGTTGTACGTCCGAGAAAAAGCCAAAATTAGGACTAAAACCATCGTGATTTTCATTGATCGTTTCAAGATCGCTATCTGTTTCCCCCCAAATTAGCTCACGGTGTTGGCTTAAGTCATTGGTTGTAACGACCGGCAATTGACTAAGAGGATGCTTTGGGCTGCACGTTAATACTTCTCTGTAATGACCTACGCGACAATATTCGAAGTTTTGATGATGAAGGATATCGGACTCATGAGTAATGATGATATCGACGTCGCCTTCATTTAGATCCTGCATGAGCTGCGCTTTATCTTCGCGATACACCTCGATACACAAATTAGGCAGCTCTAGTGCTTGAGAAAGAGGGGTGGCGAAAGCAAGGTCGGGAACATAGTTTTCAATCCCAATTCTCACCACGGTCGACTCTCCTTGGGCGATCATTTCAGCACTTTTAACCAGCTTGGTAAGCTGACTCATACTGTGGGAAAGATAAGGCAGCAAACGCTCCCCATCCTTACTGAGTGATGTTTTATTTCCAGTTCTATCAAAAAAGGAAACCCCAAGATCAATTTCTAAGTCAGAGATCCATTGACTAACTTGCGGCTGCTTTTTCCCCAGCTTACGAGCTGCAGCAGAAATTGAACCTGTCTCCGCGGCTAATAAAAGCGCTTGTAGGTGTAGTAAATTCATAAATTGAACTCAACTCCGATATGAACAATGTTTTGACGAACATGGGCTTAACAAAAAGCATAACTATACGTAATTCACAACGGCTAATCATATCGGAAAAGAGTAGCAAACAATAACCATCGTATTGGAATCAAAAGCATGTATGAAAGCGTGCTTAGTTATTTATTTATCAATTCCAAGATAATTGATTATGGCTTACCTCTTCTTTTTTAATGAGATTTATTGTCAATTAGAATAAATACTCAATAAAAATAACTCGAAATTCATGTTTTTGATAGATAATTGGCGGTTTTGTAAACGATAAATTGGGTATTGAGTGTTCACTCTTTTGGTTTAGCGAGTGATAACCGCTCAAGAAATAAACATTTGTGTGGTGAATGATTTGGACTTTAGAGCAATTAATTTATAGCTGAATAGCCCATGAGTGGATTTTATAAATGATTCTTCATGGGTTATGTGTGAATAAAAATATGCTAAAGGAAAAAGCAGATGCACTATACAACGTTAAATATGAAAGGCTTAATGCCACTGTCCGCCGTAGCAGTGGCGATGACATTGTCTATGTCAGCGCAGGCGGCTCCATTCTCTGGGTTCGATGAATCCAACTTGCCAACCAAGTACATCGTTAAGTTTAAAGAGGATGCATCTAGCCCTTCCGTCATGGGTGGGAACGTGTTTTGGGGGCCGCGCATTGTGCAAGAGTCGGTGCTCGATCAGCTCAAAGCACGTAAGGTCGAAAAGTTAGGTAAAAATGCGATCTACAGTGTGGAGATGGCAGACTCAGAGTTGGGGAAATTGCGCAATCGTAGTGATGTTGAGTATGTAGAGGTTGACCCTCCGCGTTACTTGTTGAGTGAAACCGTTCCTTGGGGCTATCAAGCGGTGAATGCTCAGCTTCTGGAGGATTCGAACGCAGGTAATCGCACCGTATGCATTATCGATTCAGGCTACGACTTCGCTCATAACGATCTGAGTGGCAATCTTGTGTCGGGGACTAACGACAGCGGCACTGGTTCTTGGAGCGTTCCTGGGAATAACAACGCGCACGGTACACACGTAGCAGGCACCATTGCAGCGATTGCTAATACTGAGGGCATCAAAGGGATCATGCCTAATCAAAACGTGAACCTGCACATCGTCAAGGTGTTCAATGAAGCGGGTTGGGGGTACTCATCTAGCTTGGTGAAGGCGGTACAAACTTGTGCCGACAACGGTGCTAATGTGGTCAACATGAGCCTGGGTGGTAGCCAATCGAGTGTGACCGAGAAAAATGCCCTAAAAGCGGTATACGATAATGGAGTGCTGCTAATTGCAGCAGCAGGTAACGACGGCAATACGGCACACAGTTATCCAGCATCTTACGACTCGGTGATGTCCGTCGCTGCGGTGGATGATAAGAGCGATCATGCTGCGTTCTCTCAGGCGACAAACCAAGTCGAGATCTCAGGTCCGGGTGTGGCGATTTTGTCTACCGTTACTGTCGGTGAAGGTAAGCTTTCAGACATCAAACTTAACGGTGTTAGTCAATTTGAACGTGGTATTGTTCCTCACAACCGATTGGTTCAGAGTGGCGGCAGTTACGGTCCTGATCCCGTTTCAGGTTCCATTACAGCGGCATTAGCAAGCTGCGAGGTGTCTGGCAGTCGTTTTAATTGTGGTGATATGTCAGGCAAGATCTGCTTGGTTGAACGCGTTGGTAATCAGTCTTCGAGTAGTTATCCTGAGGTTGATGCTGTTCAAGCGTGTTACAACGCAGGGGCAAGTGCAGCGATTGTTTATAGTAACTCAGCACTTCCAGGCTTACAGAACCCTTTCTTAGTCGATCAAAACAACGCTGCGCGCATGGTGTCGGTGACGGTTGATCGTGCCTTTGGTCAGGAGTTATTAGGCTATGTTGGTCAAGAAATTACGGTATCGACCACCAAAGACGAAGACTATGAGTACTACAACGGTACATCAATGGCGACGCCGCATGTCACCGGTGTTGCAGGCTTGGTTTGGAGTAACCACCCGACATGTACCGCTTCACAAGTGCGTAATGCGTTGATCAAGACAGCAACGGATATCGATGTCGTGGGTCGTGACAATCGTACTGGTCATGGTCTTGTGAATGCAGATGCTGCGAAGCAATACTTAGATGCTGGTTGTAATGGCCCGGATGGCTCAGGTAATGGAGGCGATCTAAATAGCTACACTAATTCTGATGCTGTTGCGATTCCTGATAACAGTGCTGCGGGCGTTGTGAGTGAACTTGATGTCGTTCGTTCTGGTGACGCGGGTTTGGTAACGATTGATTTAGATGTTGCTCATACCTACATTGGTGATCTGCGTATCACGCTCACTTCTCCAACGGGTGGGCAAGTGGTTCTGCATGACAATCAAGGCGGTAGTGCCAATGATATCAATACCACCTTCCAAGTCGACTTTACGGGTTTTGAATCTCAAGGCATTTGGGAACTTAAAGCGGTAGACAGTGCCAGAAGAGACACAGGAACCATCAACAGTTGGACACTAACCTTTCAATAAGGAGTGACTATGAAGGCGTTGAACTTTGTTTCATTGTCCGCAATGGGGGTGAGTGCGCTTTTAGCACTCGGGCTGAGCTCACACAGTTTGGCTAATAACCAAGGCTTTCCTTTGGTGGATAAACGCCCTGAACAAGTGGAGCAACAACCTACTCGTTACTTTGTTAAGTATGTTGAAGGGAAGGAAGACGAGGTAAGAGCGCTGCTTCATCAACACGATGTTCAAGTGGTAGACGTGCTGGTGGACCAGAATGTGCTGATTGTGATTGGCGAGCAATCCGAATTGGATAAGCTTGCTAACCACCAATCAGTGGAATATACGGAGCCCGAGCCTGTGCGAAAGCTGCTGTCTCAGTAAAACACTCCAATAATCTGTTCTAATACGAAAACGCCCCTCAGGTTCTATAAACAGTAACCTAGAGGGGCGTTATGTGTTACAGCGACTCTTAATTACACTAACTTCTTGCACGGACTATCTGTTGGCGATTCGGGAGCAAGCAGTTGTTACAAGGTCTCGTTTAGGCGTTAGCAAACTTAAAGGTGCGATAGCCGCCAATTAAGTTTCTTGCTTTAAACCCATTGTTGACCAGCTGGCGATAGGCCACATTGCCACGCAATCCTACTTGGCAGTAGATAATGATCTCTTTATCTTTTGGCAGCTCATCCATACGCTGTCGAAGCTGGTCTACTGGAATATTGACAGCACCAGAGATAAAGCCGACGTTTTCGAGTTCGCCAGGATTTCGTACATCTAACAGAATCTGATCGTCATTGAGGTTAATGATCTCATCAAAGTGGATTGGTTTGGCGTCACCTTTGACGATGTTGTTTGCCACAAAAGCCGCTTGGTTAATCACATCTTTGGCACTGCCATATGGTGGAGCGTAAGTGAGCTCCAAGTGTTGCAGCTGCTCGACAGTCATGCCGGCTCGTTGAGCAACCGCCATCACATCAATACGCTTATCGACACCATCTTTGCCGACGGCTTGTGCCCCCAGGATTTTTCCAGAAGACGGTTCAAACAGCATTTTGAATGAGACAATCTCAGCCCCAGGGTAGTAGCTAGCGTGACTTGCGGTGTGTACATAGACTTTTTCATAGTCCACACCCTCACGTTTCAACTGCTTCTCGTTTTTACCTGTTGAGGCAACGGCAAGATCAAAAATCTTACAGATTGCCGTGCCTTGTGTACCTTGGTAGGTTTCATTGCGTCCGAGCATGTTGTCGGCAGCCATACGACCTTGACGGTTAGCTGGCCCTGCAAGCGGAACGAGAGTTTGTGCACCTGTGACAAAGTCTTTTTCTTCGACGGCATCACCAACGGCGTAGATGCTAGGGTCGCTAGTCTGCATCATTTCATTGGTGTAGATACCACCTAACTCACCGATTTGAAGCCCAGCTTCTTCTGCCAATTTCGTCTCAGGGCGTACACCGATAGCCATGATTAAGATGTCGGTGGTAAGTGACTCACCGTTGTTCAGAGTAAGGTTCAACTCACCCTCAATATGTTGGTGCTCTTCGTCTTCACCAGAGCCGATACTAGCGATATGGTCATTCGGTATGTACTCGACCGCTTGAAGTGCAACGCCTAATTTAAGGTCAACCCCTTGCTCGCGAATTTCGGCATGAGCAAAGCCTGCCATTTCGCGATCAACAGGAGTCATCACCTGATCCGCCATCTCAATTAGCGTGGTTTTAATTCCCAGTTGATGAAAGGCTTCCATCATTTCTAAACCGATGAATCCGCCACCAACGACAGTCGCGTGTTCAGGCTTATTCATTTGTATCGTTTGAATAATACGATCCATATCTGGAATGTTACGTAGCGAGTGGGTCAATGGGTTATTAATTCCAGGTATTGGAGGAACCACTGGGCCGGCTCCAGGGCTGAGCAAAAGGAAGTCGTAGCTTTCAATATACTCACTACCGTCCAGTAGATTCTTAACTGTGACCTGTTTGTTGTGTCGGTTGATGGATACGACTTCGTTCATAACGCGAACATCGACGTTAAATCGAGCTAAGAAGCTCTCTGGAGTTTGCAGAAGGAGCTTACTTCTATCCTTAATGTCCCCACCTATGTGGTATGGCAAACCACAATTAGCAAATGAGACGAAATTTCCTCTTTCGAACATGATGATTTCTGCATCTTCACTTAAACGTCGCGCTCTCGCAGCAGCAGATGCTCCGCCAGCAACGCCACCAACGATAAGAATCTTAGTCATAAGGTCACCTTTTGATCATTCTGAATGGCAACAACTATAAAACCTATAATTAGAAAAGTCTAATGTATATTTTTCTAAATTAGATTTGACTAATTTAATTGGGTGTACCATGATATTGTTCAAAATTAAGTGATGAGATGGTTTGAATGAACATTGAAGACATGCGTGATAACGCAAATGAAACCGCTGAGTTTTTAAAATCGATGGCTCACCCTGACAGGTTGATGGTGCTGTGTCAGCTGAGTAGTGGTGAGGTTGGGTTTACTGAATTGCTGGAGTCATCTCATTTAAGTCAGTCTGCTTTCTCTCAACAGCTTACGGTTCTGAAAAAGAAAGGCTTGGTAAAAGTGAGAAAAGAAGCACAACAAGTGTTTTATTCGTTGGCCGATGAGCGCGTCATGATGTTGATGTGCTCTCTTCACACGGTATTTTGTAAACATCAACAAGAGGACAAATAGATGGAATTCTCAATGCCTTGGCATGCGTTGGCTGGTGGTGCTTTGCTTGGTCTATCTGCAGGTCTACTGATGTTGTTTAGTGGAAAAGTTGCTGGGATCAGTGGGATTATTGGAGGGTTACTTACGCCAAAATCGGGAGACCGGTTATGGCGAGTTCTGTTCTTGTTCGGCATGGTTATTAGCATCGTTTTTACACGTCCAATGGGTTTCGAATTGCCAGATTTAAGTGCGATGAACCTTGGATTGGTGGTGGTTGCCGGGGGACTGGTAGGTATTGGTACTCGTTTAGGTAATGGTTGTACGAGTGGGCACGGAATTGTTGGAATGGGACGTTTCTCGAAGCGTTCAATTGTTGCGACTTGTACCTTTATGATTGTCGCGATCGCCGTTGTATTCGTTCGTCGTATTTTAGGAGTGCTTTAGATGCCCCCTGTTTCTTTATTTGTCGCTCTTTTATCTGGCGTACTGTTTGGCGCTGGAATGAATGTTTCTGGAATGGTCGACCCTGCGAACATTTTTGCGTTTCTTGATATCACAGGTGAGTGGGATCCGAGTCTTGCGTTCGTGATGGGGGGAGCTTTGCTCGTATTTACGCCTTTCTACCATTTCATCATCAAACCTTGTAGTAAAACTGTTGATGGCAATGCGTTTAGCCTGCCTACGAATACAAAGATTGATCACAAACTTATTTTGGGCGCATCTATTTTTGGCCTAGGTTGGGGGATAGGTGGTATCTGCCCAGGCCCAGCAGTGGCTAGCTTAGGAGAGGGCAGTATTACCATCATCCTGTTTATTGCTAGCATGATGATTGGGATGAAGTCGGTTACCTTATTCGCAAGAAAGTAACCGTATGTCTTTCTAAATCAACCTAACGGAAAGGGGTACTTGTAAGGTACCTCTAACAGTGCCGAGTATTTAAGCCGCTTATTGTTAGCGGCTTTTGTTTATTTATTGCACTGGCCTAGGTTTGCTCTCACACCTGTGACTGACAATACCTGTTGTTTCACTTTCTTCTTTTTGCCGAAAACTTACGACCATCTTTAATATTTAGCACCATTAAACTTAGGTTGGTTGCACCTGCAATCAACTCTAGTGCCTGTACTCCGTAAAAGAGAGTCCCAAACTCACCGGCTTGCGCCCATTGATTAAGGAAGTAAGCGGCTGGGATCAAAATAGCGATGCCGTTGAAAGCGATGATCGGCATACGCTTACTTTTGCGCTCAATCACTTTCCCTTTTCTTACTTTGGCCATAGCGGCGCCTGTCGCCCCTGTGGTTGCAATAGCCGGTACCAATATGAACAGCCCAGGAAAGACGATAAGAGATTTCACCAACTGGATGGATTCTGTTGAACCAAATAACTCAACAACCAACGTTGAAGTAAAAAAAGTTGCGACACATAGGGTGGCAATGATAGCAGCGGTGCGGTGAATGATTGGTTTCATAATCGGGATTCTCTTAGTTGGTAACATATTGTCGATGTGAAACTTAGTAAAAAGGCAACTTGTTGTCAATTTTATTTTTGAGGGTTAAAATCAAATTTAATCAATACGCTAGTTTTGTATTGGTTTAACTTATTGTTAAATAATACTTAGTTGTGTTTTGTTGAGAGTTTTGAATAAAATTAGTGATAAGGTGATATTTGACAACAAGGTGTCTTATTGTTTGAATTGACATTGTGTTGTCAATCTGGTGAGGCGATGTCGTGAGCGGTATCAGACTCTTCAGGTTGGGCTTTTCATCGGTGTTCGGCGCTAAGCCGATAAAGGCATAATTAGGTTGCTGCTAGAGCATAAGTGACGCTCTAATCGCAACCTAAGGCTTTGAACTTGTTACTTTTGAATTTGTTCTTCTGAACATATAGAGTAGCAAGTAGTTAAATGTGTTGGGCGCAGTTATGTATATTGATCCAAAGGGTGAAATGTTCACCAATGTTGTTTTAGAAATCTTTAAAGTGAATGGAATGCTCAATGCGGAAGGCGATGAGATGTCCAAAGAGTTTGGAATGAGCAGTGCTCGCTGGAAAGTACTGGGTGCTATTGTCAAACTTGAGCAAGCAGCGACAGTCGCGCAAATTGGTCGCACCATGGGACAAAGTCGCCAAGCAACACAAAGACTCGTCGATGTGATGGTAAAAGATGGCTTATTAACGATGTTGGACAACCCACACCATAAGCGTGCCAAGCTTGTTGATTTGACTGATGAGGGAAAACGCGTTTACAACTTTTTATACATCAAGCAACTCTCATGGGCTGCTAAGGGTGCCGATGGTCTTGACCTTAAAGATCTAGAAACCACCCTTGCGACACTTCAAAAGATGTCCGAGCACTTCGATAAATAGAAATAAGAGCTGATTGAATAACAGAAAGCCTCCTGAGTGGAGGCTTTGTTCGGATGTGGTTTGCTTTTTAGCTCATAGCCATGTCAAAGTCTATGACTGTGATGGGGATACAAAATGAGTCCTCGACTCGTTTAATTGATCAAAGAGGCCAAAGAACTCTCTTACATCATTCTTGTTGTTAGTGACTACGTTACTGCTATCCAACATCTCATCTAAATCTAATTCTCCAACAAAGTACTGCACCCAAACGTGTTTAGGTAGGCTTAGTTCGAGGTTTGGTTGCTGCGTATAAGCGGCAACATTAGGCACAAACTCCGCAACCGTACTGCGAACATGTAATCCTGATGTAGGCCCATCAGAATCTGTGATGTTAATTGCCAGCATTTGGTTTTTACCATAACTAGCTTTCGGATCCAGACGCACTCGGAACTGGTTAATGAAAGTCTCCGATGGCGTGTCAATGATAGAATCTGCATCTGAGAAGACGACTGTCGGGATTTCTAGCTTACCTTCTAAAGCGAGTGCTTTTGTGAGGTACCAAGAACGTGGAATAGTCGCTTCGGTTCTATAACCCATTTCTCTTAACGCATTGGCTAAAAGTTGCTTGGCTTCTTTATCGTTTGGCGCAACACGAACTAAGTAGCCTCCTAACTCAGCTGACCAAGCAAATTCTTTGTTTTCTAAAGTCTTAACCAGCTCTTTTTTCACTGCGTCGACGCCTCCAAAGCCTTCAATTATCTTTTGGGCTTGTAGACTTGGCTCAATGGTATTTAACGTTTCGACTTCGCCATTAAACCAACCTAACGCATGTTGGTAGATGCTTTTTGGATAGTAGGCAAACTCACCATAGCTCATTTGGTTATGAGGGAACTCAGCTAAGTCTTTAGGCAACTGCACAGAATAACTTAGCTCTTCGGGTGTTTGTCCTAGTAAGATACCGCGTAGAGTCTGATCATAGAGATACATAATGCCATCGTAGTAACCATTCAATACTGTTTGGATATTCTCTTGACCACTGAGCGGTTCTGCATGGGTGTTAATTAAATGCTCTGGATTCAGGCTTCGGAGAAGTTGAATCCCTTCAGCCCAGTGTGTCGGGTCTCGGTATATTGAACCTCGCAACGTATAGAAGTTAGGGTAGGTTGGCCATAAATGGTTGTTCAGGACGGTATTTGACTCAGGTAAGTACACAATAACTTGGTCATCTGTATCGCTGTCAAAGTCGGTATAGAACACCATCTCAACCCCATCGATAGTCATTACTTCACCGTTTGTTACAGGCGTATTTACAGGGGTGAACCCTTTGGTTTTACCTACAGGATTAGGGGCTTTAGCGTCTGCTCCACTTTCTGGCAGTAACACAGAAAACTGCTGATAGGCTCTAGCCGTTAATGTTGGTGACAATTCTGGTATCGATGAACCAAGACCGCCACTCTCTAGTATGTTTGAGTTGACTTTAGGGTGGCCTATTACAGTCAGTTCGCCGTCATAAACGTCTTGTAGAGCTTTCGAACCAAAAGCATAGTGCGAATGGCTGTAGATAACCGTATGAATTGGCTTATCACTAATGTGTTCTCGCACTAACTCAATGATCTCTCGAGCTTCTTCTATATCGTCACCAGAGTCATAAATAATTAGCCCAGTATCTCCTTCAATGACGGTTTTATAGCCCCAATGAAAGCCAGTTAAAGCCCAAACGCCGTCTGCTACTTGTTTGATGTATGCCTCCTCAGGCTGGGTTTTCGCAATGCTATCAATAACAATGGAATTTACTACTCCACCATTATCATATTTAATTAGGTTAACTTCTGAACCGTTATATATATTTTGATGGTTAGGGAATATGTCATCACTAGCGACCGTAGTGGCACTAATAGATGCGGTTATTAGAAATGTTTTTATAGAAATAGTCGATGCATTAAGTTTCATTTTAACTCCGAATTGTTTGATCTAATAAAGAATGTTATTGATATAAAATAAAGGTATGTCTGATTTTTTAATTGTTACTTTAACTATTTAGCCGAATAACTAATATGGAGAAAAAGGCCAAATAACCAATCAAGATTAAGCTGGTTGGTAAGTACTTCATATTCCCTCCTTATGTTTTCTAATCTCAATATCACACTGATTTTTCCGGATGGGTAGGAATTAGAGAAATTCATAATTGCGGCTAATTGGCTACAAATTTGAATTTCTGTAATTCATCGCGGTTATTATTGAGGGAAGTGATAATGAACCCGTTAGCCGAAAGTGGCCTTTAATTAATAACTGGAGTCATCATGAAATCGAATTCATTACGTACAATCATCCCTGCTTTATTACTTGGATTATCAAGCACAGCTGTACTTGCTGACATAACGATGAAAGAACGAACGGTACCCACACCTGCAGGCGTTTCATCAGAGTTTGCACAAATTTTAGAGAATAGAACGATCACACCGTTACTACCTGTTCCAACTACGACAGAAGAGTGGTTAGCGTTCCAAACTCAGTTCGACGCTCCCGGTATAGAGATTGCCCATAAAGCTCTTGAGCGCACGGGGGTGACTTTTGAGACGAAGCAGATTGCAGGTGTTGATACCTTCTTGGTGACGCCAAAAAACATTGCACCTGAATATAAAGATAAGTGGCTTGTTCATATTCACGGTGGGGCATTTGTTTTTGGTGGTGGCGAGTCGGCACTACGTGAAGCAATATGGATGGCGGACGGACTTGGGGCACAAGTGATTTCAATTGATTATCGCCAGCCGCCACTGCACCCATTCCCTGCGGCCGTTGATGATGCGGTGGCGGTGTGGAAAGAGCTGATTAAAACTCAGTCTCCAGAGTCAACCGCTATGTTTGGCACCTCTGCTGGTGGTAACTTGACCTTGGCGACAACACTTAAACTGCAAGAGTTAGGTCTACCAACACCGGGTGCGTTATTCGCGGGCACACCTGCGGTTGATTTGAAAGAGACATCAGACTCTTGGTTAACCCTTCAAGGGCTTGACCCGCTCGGTCAGCGAGCTGGGATGATTGATGGAACATTTGAATTGTATGCAGGGGGAGAGTCACTTGATAACCCAATCATCTCCCCAATTTATGCCGAGATTGATGAGTTTCCACCAACTCTTTTTATTTCGGGTACTCGTGATCTCTTATTAAGTGACACCGTTCGAATGCACCGCCTATTACGTAGTGCGGATGTAGAAACCGATCTTCATATTTATGACGGGCAATCTCATGGTGATTACATGAATAGCTTATTATTCGATATGCCTGAGTCTGATGATGCGCTTAATGAATTGAGGAATTTCTTCAACAAACATATTAATCGCTAGTTATAAGGAAGTGTAACCGACGCTTATTCACAGGGATGTGGCTTCTTACCTAGGAGGCTATGATGACTAAAATATTCACGTCCATTTTCAGATGTTTCGCGACTCTCCTCAGTGCGAACTATCACTATGCCCCACATCAATCCGTATTAGACCACTCATACCCCATCGCACCAATGGTGGAGCTAAAACTGCGTAATAGCGGGAGAAGCCTGTGATTAGAGTGCTATTCAAAACACTGCTTGGGTTGTGCTTAACGATATCCAGTTCATTAGCGATATCGAGCACAACCCTTGAGTTATCAGACACATCAAGCCCAAATAAGACGCTTGCAAGTTTTATGAGAGATTCCAGTGTTGTCATTGAGCACTGGCAGCAAGAGACATTACATACAAAAGAAGCGCAATACGCCTACTCTCAAGTCCAACGAACCATGGATCTTTCTATGGTGCCTAATCGCAGTAGAACCGTCGTGGTGATGGAAAAAATCATTCTTCTTAGAGAGCTACTCGACCGGATCGACCAGGCGACTCATGAACTTGCGCCTGATGTAATTCAAGTGAAAGAAAAAGGCATTGAACACTGGCGTTTTGGAAACACAGAAATCGTAATATCTCGTCAAGCGGAGGGCGAAAGGAGTGATCAGTTTCTTTTCAGCTCAAGCACGATTCAGAGTTTGTCTCGCTGGTATCGCACGATGTCCGCGCTTCCCTATGATGCGGAGAACCGTTCTGACTATTATCAAGAGTTTTTGATCAGCCCGGGGCCATTGTTTTCTAAGCAATTTATTCTATCTTTGCCTCAACCATTCAATGAACTTCATGGCCCGTTACCGATGTGGCAGTGGTTCGCACTTGCAGGCATTCTGGTTGCGTGTCGAATACTGATGAAAATCAGCTTCATATTGGGTGAGCGTTGGAACCTTCGTTGGGAAGGTAGAGGATTGAAATGGCAGGCGGGCAGGCTGTTTTCTCTTGTCGGGGTTGTGAATTTATTACTGCTCGCAAGATGGATTATTGATGATGGTGTTTGGATCACTGGTGGAGTTTACCAGTTGTTTACAACCTCATTTTTGCTCGCGCAGTTCTTTTTTGTTTCTTGGCTAATTATGGCGATCTTTAACTATTTCGCCGACATTTACGCATTCAAGAAGCATAACGGCAAACATGTCGATTCCTCATTAATCACTGTACTCGCTCGTATTTTTGGCGGTCTAACGATCGTTATTCTTGGCATTTACGTCATTGAGTTTATGGGTTTTTCTATCTCCCCAATTCTTGCTGGTTTAGGTGTGGGTGGTTTAGCGGTTGCTTTGGCCATTCGACCGATCTTAGAAAATGTCATTAATGGCTTAACCTTGTATGCCGATGGTGGGGTGAAGCTTGGTGAGTTTTGTCGCTACGGCGATAAGCTAGGCACAATTGAGAGTATAGGCTTACGTTCCACGCGTGTTCGCACTTTAGAGCGCTCGTTGATTACCATACCTAACTCAGAATTTGCCAATATGGAAATAGATAATCTAGAGCGGCGTGACAAGCGACGTATGGATCATATTATTCGGCTCCGTTCAGAAACCTCACTCGAACAGTTGCGAGTGCTTATCGTCAACATTCGCCGTTTATTACTGCAGCACCCAATGATAGAAGAGGAGCCGGTGCGAGTACGGTTGATGGGAGTAGGAGAGTACTCTATCAATATTAATATGATGGCTTACATCAGTTGCCGAGATCATGAAGAGTTTATGGCAGTGCAAGAAGATATTCTGTTTTCAATGCTGACTCAGGTTGACAGTGTGGGCGCCAAGATAGCGCATTCCACTCAATATCAGCTATTTGATAAGGTATCGACGGATAACCAAGAGCAGAAACGGAAAGCGGAGCAAGTGGTTGCGCAGTGGCATGAAGAGCAAGCTTTCCCATTTCCAGACTTTAGTTATGAATATAAGTATGAGATCAAAGACACCGTTATGTATCCAGCTGCAACCTCTGCAGTACGTCAGTCTGGATCTATGTAGCCGACTGTTCGGGATACTGTACTTCCGGCTGGGCAAGATTGTCAAAGAAGTGCTGCATTGTCTGGTGCAAGAGTTGGTGGAGTGGGAAGCCGCGTTTAGATTGCAGGTAGCCCCCATCCACCACAATTTGTCGGAGTTCTTTCGGCAAGTTCGGTAGCGGATAACACGCTAAATCTGAGTCGCCCTCAGTCATAAAACTACTGCCAAAAGAGATCGAATCTGAGTGCTTAAGCTTGTTTCGCAACACAGTGATACTGTGCGTCGAAAGTGCCATGTTTGCTTTGTAGCCTTTTGACTTATAGAGATCTTCTACGGGGGCCCTTTTGGTATTGATACCATCGATTAATATTCTGCTGATTGGTAAATGGTGGATGTCTTCCCAGTGGCTACTTTTCATTAGTACTGGGTGGTTTTTGCGTGCGACAATGCTCAACTTCACTTCGGTGAGCTTATGTAGATAGATATCTTGTGGAAATGGAATGCCAGAAAGCTGCAGTAAGTAATCCACTTGACCATTCAACATTTCCACTAAGCTTTTATCTTGCCAATAGACTAACTTGAAGCGTGCCTTTGGTAGCACTTTTTGTAGCGCTTCAAAGATGCCATCGCCATACAGTTCTAGCAAAAATATATTCAGGGCAATTGTAACTTCACCCGTAAACTCTTTTGGTTCAAAGTTGTGGTAGGACTCGACCACTTTAATCAACGGCGAATACATTTCATCCGCAGCTTCTGCGAGCTTTTCTGCCAGTTCTGAAGGTTCAACACCGTGCGCTTTTCGAATGAAAAGTTGATCACCAAAGGTCTCTCTTAACTTTGCCATGCCTCGACTCACACTGGTTTGTGATATACCAAGCTTATCTGCCGCCACATGAGTATTACGAGTTTCGACAACCGCTTTAAGCAACTTGAGTAGATTTAGATCTAAGTCTTGAAGTTCTTTCATGGGTTACCTTTTCGTAATGAAGTTTAGAAGCACCATTTAAGAATAAGGGAAATTGCGAGTTGTTCAATAGGTTACGAATGTTATGTGGTAATGAATCTTTGATGCACTCCGCAAGAAAGGGGTGTGAGCGGCAGTCAATTTTAATATAACGTGTTCGCCGGCAACATCCTTGTTACTAAAAGGGAGTAGGTGTTTGAAGTGGAGTAAGAATTTTGAACTTGAGTGCTTGAAATAAGCCGGTGCGTAGAATTCGACCTAGATAGCAGGTATACAGCTAAAAAGCATAGGTGTAGTTAAATCCAACTTTGTTGTCGGATTGGTCATAGATGCCATAGTTGATTGAAACATTTTGATTATCTGCGACTCGGTAGGAGAAGCCACTCTCCCAGTCTAACGTATTGAATTTAAGAGTTTGGTCGCTTAAAGACATCGTATAGATTGGTACGAACATTATAGAAGCTTGCTCGGTAATGGTCATCACACTGTATAATTGTGCCATGGCAATAGGCACTTCTTTATTGAGGCTATCGTTGAAAATGGCGCCCGCGCCAATAACCGGTGCAATAATGAATCGTTCATGCAGTGGCAGGACTTGCATTGCGTTCAGTACGAAAGTGTGTGTATCGTGTCGCTCATCGTATAAATAGTCTCCCATTATGCCACTACCGAAATTGGTGCTTAGCGCAGCAGCTCTCACTCTGTAAGTATCGAAGTTGTTTAGAGACTGTGCAAAAATCAATGCGGCCCAATTATCAGTAATCGTTTTGGCATAACCAAATCCTGTCTCAAAGCCTTCGTTGCTATACCCTATCTGGAGAGAGCTATAAGCTGCTGTTGGGTCAGTGAAATCAACGGGAGAAGTTTCTATGGTGGCTTCTGTAAATTCTTCTACCGCGGATTCAAAGTCAATTGTGTTTTCATCAGCGATAGAATAGGCACTGACAATACAGCTCAGCAATAATAGTTTGGTTTTCAAAATGGCTCGCCTATTAAAGTATTGTTAAAATGGATATTAAAAAAATGAGCTGCCTATTGTCGGCAGCTCTAATAATTTAGAATGAATGCTTAAACGAAAATAATGAAAGATTATTACCATCATCATATTGATAGCTATATACGAATGCGCTCGTGCCATTAAATTGATAACCAAGCTCTGCTGTGTAATCCCAATCTCTCAGCGTAGATTGATTTCCATTATTTTCTTTCACTTTACCTAAGCTGTAAGTGTATTCCGGTGTGAACCCTACCCACATGCTAGGGTTCAGGTTGTAAGTCATATCGAGTGATGCACTGGTGTAGTAAACACTGCTGCTCATGTCTTGGTGCTTTAAATTACCTAGTGCAAGTTCTGGTGTCACGTTAAGCTTGTCCGTGATATTACTTGAACGATATAGAGTAAACTGGTAGTCGTTCGCACGTAAATCTCGAGATTGATAGTCAGTATCGTGGTGATAATTAAAAGCACCTCCTAGCCCATCAGTACGCTGGAAGTCGAAGCCAAGTTCGTGGTTATCAAAATTGTCGTCACTACTATATGAACTTAGCAAACTCCAATCGTTATTTAGTGACTTGGCATATTGAAGGCCAATATCAAAATCGTTGCTGCCGTAACCAATATTAAAACCCGAATAATGTTGTTTAGAATCTGAAAAATCAATATTAGTATTTGCAAGTACTAAGGGTGAAGAAATAAGTGATGCAATTAATAGCGATGTTTTAGTTAGTTTCATAAATATAAATCCTAGTTGTGTTTGTTTATGACGCTATTTTATTTATCGACTTGGTTTTTGACTATGAATTACAGCGATTCATATTTGCTAAACGTATAAACATAAAAAAGCCCCAACCAAAACTGGTTGAGGCTCAAGCTGGGGCTGTATTGGTGACTTATAAGAGTTCGTTGATCTCAAGAACGATTTCTTGAATCCCAATTGTGAAAAATTGCACTCCCATACAAATTAGTAGAAAGCCCATAATTCGGGTAAATGCGTTAATTCCATTCTGACCAAGTGCTTTAAGCAAAGGGTATGCCATGGTTAATGTGAAGGTCGCAATAAGTGCGACGAAAGCAAGCCCGGCGACGACACCACCATAGACACTAGTCATACTGATGTGGTTTTCATAGGTAGCGATTTGAGCGGCTAGGCTGATGACCATAGCCATAGAACCTGGGCCACACAGTGACGGAATGGTCAATGGGACTAGTGCGATTGAATCTTGTCCGGACGGGGCTGCTCCATTGTCGGAGCGAGGAAACAGCATATTGAAACCAATCGCAACAATGATGATTCCCCCACCTAAACGCAAGCTTGGTATGGAAATACTGAAGAGTTCGAGTACCGATGCCCCAATGAAGAAGGTGATGCACAAGGCAATGAAAAGATAGAGTCCAGTCGCTTTGGCTTGCGACACAATATAGTTCTTATCTCGTCCCTTACTCAAACCGAGTAAAACCGTTGCTGCTGCGGGTGGATTCATAATGGGTAGCAGACCAAGAATCGTGAGTGTCATATAGGTGAATAATGTTTCTATATGCATAGGAGTCTCCATTTAGTGGTGGAAAAGAAAGTTACATCACAGTAAAAAAGCGTGTGCTAGATATAGAACACTGAAGAACGAAATTGCGTCGGTTAAGGTTGTCAGCATAGGGCTTGATAGCATAGCTGGGTCGAAGTTGAGCCGTTTTAGTAGCAGGGGCAATGTCCCCCCGATCACGACGGCAAGAGTGGAAGAAAGTGTGTAAGCAATGGCGATAACCAATGGTAATCCAGCGTGCTCTCCGCCAAGCGTGAACAGCGTAAGCAGAGCCAAAATACTACCAATTAGTATTCCATTAAGGGCACCTATTGGGATCTCTTTGGCTACCACATACAGAAAATCTTTAGGTGAGATTTGCCCCATAGAAAGTTCACGTATCGACACGGCAACGGATTGATTCCCAGCCGCACCAGAAAGGTTGGCGACAAGCGGTAACACGGCCGCTAAGACGGCAATTTGTTCAATGATGGGCTCGTAAATAGCAATGATTGAAATAGCGGCATAACTTAAGGCGACGGAAGGCAACAAAAATGCGAGTCGACGTAGGTTACGTTTTAGTACTGGCATGGTGCGAGATTCATCACCACCAAATACACCGGATTGCTCTAACATTTGCTGCTTCGAACGTTGGTATAAGGCTTCATTGAGATGCTTAAAGCCGACGATGCCTATTTGGAAACCTTGTCCATCAACGATGGGAACAACGGGGTGTAAAGTGGTGTCCAGCGTACTTTTAATCGTATTTAGATCCGTGTCAGGGCTGATAACGGGCACTGTGGTATCTATGTATTCCCGTAATGACGTACCACGTGGTAGTAGCAGTACATCACGGATCTTCAGCCCGCCTAAATAACTTCCTTCATTGTCATGCAAGTAAACGTAACGCCACTCTAGTCGATCTAAGTTGTGTTCTTCTGCGCTTAATATTGCGCTCAAACTGTCGATGGTCGCGTCTGCTGCCAGTTTGAGGACTTCGCTTTTACAAATCCCTCCGGCAGAGTCTTGTGGACAGATCAAGGCTGCGCGCTCTTCGTCTTTCCATGTTGAAGGTAGGGCTTGCCTGAGCTGTTTTTGTAGGTCGCTTGGCAGCTCATTGAGTAGCAGCCGACGGTCTGCGGAATGCAAATATTGAAATAGCACTATGGTGCTACTTTCAGGTAGTTGACTGATCAGCCATAGAAGCTCGGGATCAGATAAGTGATCAAGTAAGTTGGCAGCAAGGCTTGGGTTTACTTCACTTAATAGAGTCCAAGTGGCGATACGTTGCTGGTCGGTGAGCTTCCTTAATACTGATGGCAGTTCGGTGGGTTCAGACTCTAGAAGCGTTTGATTCAGTCGTTTAGCCTTTCTTAGCGTGAGACACTCCAGTATTTTGAGATACAGCTTTTCCGCCCCTTCTGATGAAAAAGCTAATGTAATTAATGTCATATGTTAGACCTTTGACAATAAGTGATAATACGATTGAAGAGATTCTTATTCGGATGTTTGTGGTTGTTGCTTCTTGGTTGCAACCCTAATCAAGAGGGTGATAAATGCGGTCATCATCAATATCAAGCTGCCCAATAAAAACCACTTAGTCAGTAGCTCCTGATATTGAGAGATGAACGGATGGCGCATGATCCATTGACCAGCCATTAATAGACTGATGACCCAAGTGATTGAGCTTGTGAAACTGACCAGCAAAGTGCGAACCACACTTAGTTGAGCGACGCCCATTAACATGGGAGTCAACACGCGGACAAATGGAACAAATCGCGAAACGAATAAGGATAAAAAACCGTAGCGGTTTAACAGTCTTTTTGCTTTGGGTAATGATTCATCTGGAAGGGTTTGCTCGGCTTTACGCATGAACGGAGTATTGTGCAGCCAGCGCCCTTGGAAATAGGCCACGATACTGCCCAAAAAAGAGGCACTGGTTAGAAGCATTAGAGCACTTGAAAAATCAATCGCGCCTAAACCTACCATGCCCCCGACAAACAGCACTAGGCCGTCACCGGGTAGTGGTAAGAAAACAAAACTCGACTCGAGGAAAAGCACGACACCAAGCAAAAGCAATAAAACGTGCAGTGAATTCAATTCAAGTAAGGCATCAAAGTCTTGCAGCCAAATCGCGGAAATAATCTCTTGCATGGATACTCCAAGTTAACATGGGCTCTGGCTGTTGATAGCCGGAGCCCACAATGTGTTTTAATCAAACATCAAGATGATGTAGGCAAAGAACAAAATGAGGTGTGTTGCACCATTGAGCGAGTTGGTTCTTCCGCTGCTAAAGCTGACACTGGTCATTAGGAGTGTTGCGCCGAGTAAGACCATTTCAGCAGGGGCTAGGCCGAGTTGGATGGGTTCGTTCATTACCCCTGAAATCAGCAGAACGGCAGGTACGGTTAGTGCAATGGTGGCAAGAACAGAACCAAAGAACAGATTCATTGCTCTTTGCAATTGGTTAGTGACAGCGGCTTTGACTGCACCGACTGCTTCAGGAGCAAGAATAATTAACGCGACGATTAATCCACCCAGCGCGGCAGGTGCGCCCATCTCCGTGATTCCATCGTTAATTGGAATCGCGAGGCTTTTCGCTAACAAAATCACCACGATCAAATAGCTCACCAGCATGATCGTGTGGAATATATTGCTGTGCAGAGGGCCGTGATGTTCGTGGTGATCTTCATTGTCGCCATCGATGAAGTAGTCGGTATGGGTGCGTGTTTGGATAAACAGGAATACGGCGTACAAGGCGATCGAAGCGAGCACTAATGTCCAAGTTAGGCTGGTCGACATGTTACCCAGTGGATCCATACTGGTGAAATTAGGCAGTACCAAGCACAGTAATGAGAGTGGGATAATGGCCACCAAGTACGCTTTTATTCCATCAAGGTTGTAGGTTTGAGTATGGTATTTCATACCGCCGATCAACAAGGTGATACCAACAAAGCCATTGAGTACTGCCATCACGACAGCAAACATGGTGTCACGTGCTAAGAAGGGGTTTGAGTCTCCGGTCAACATAACCGACGAGACCATAATGACTTCGAGTAGTACCACGGACAGCGTCAGTATTAAGGTGCCATACGGATCACCAAGCTTTATTGCTAGAGCGTCAGAGTGACGAACAACCGAGAATATAGCGCTCATGACGGCATAAAACAGCGCCGCCGTAATCATGATATAAGTGAATGGTTCTACGCCACCTTGTAACCAATTGTCGCCGACCAGCTTAAAAAACAGGACGGCGAGCAGGCCAAGTGGCAATTTATATTCTTGTTTGAGTGCGTTGAGCATATTGAGCCTTTGTTAAGTAATCGAAGACTCGCTAATGTCCTTTAACGAGAGTTAATCGGATGAATACTGCAATTTCCTCTGCAGCAATCGGTTCGTTTCAAGTCATGTACTTAGGTTCAGCATTTAATGCGATTGGCCTAAAGCAATGCGCCTAAGCATGTCGCTAACTTAATGTGAACAGGTTATTCAAACTATGGGTTAGAGAAATTCATATTTGGTTGACTTGGTTTTTCATATATGAATTTCTCTAATTCCTCGAAAACATTCGATTTAATCAAAATAATGAGAACTGAATTAATTAATGAGGATAGTTCTACGTGGATTGCACAATATATTTAAACGACCGAAAATATAGATTTTGCGATATTGGTGAAGGGAGATGCACTCTAGTGCTGAGTTACGCAGAAGGTATAGAGTCATTGTATGAGCACTTTAGCCACCAGTTTCTCGAGCTAGAAAGAATAATAGTCATCGACATATCAACATGTTGGAATCATGAATTTGACGCGCTACATGAAAAAGAACGTTGCGAACTGATAGGAGATACTCACTTATTAGCTAGCATCTATTGGCTGGATGATTTTCAAATTAAAACAGATAAAGGGCTAAAAATATACCAGAGGGTTTCTTCGTTCTCTTCATGTGTTGATTAGATTAGGTATTGATAGGGAAAATGTCATTAATGACGGGTTGCATTCTGGTTCATTAAATAGCGTATGTTCATTGAGTCGAGGGGGCATAACGCAGACTGTTATAACTCATTAAAAGCGGGAACCAAATCTAAAGAAACATTTGAACGCGCTCTAGTTCTTGTAAGGCAACTTTGTCAGCGGCTATTTCAACGGCTGCTGACTCCAACGTATGCCATTCAACACTATCTGCCTCATAAGGCTTTATCTCTCCATTCCAACCACTGACGATAAAATAGTGAATGAGTTGCAGCTCTTTGGTAGGGTGGTAAAGAGAGCACAAGAACTTGTATTCAGTGGGCGTTACATCAAGTTCTTCTTGCACCTCTCGCACTAAAGCTTGAATGCGAGTCTCTCCGTCTTCTACGTGACCTCCGGGTATGGTAACCAAGCCAGGATCCGTTTCTTTCTCTTCGCTACGTCTCTCCAACAGTACTTTTGCCTCATTTAGAATAATGAAAGAGACACATTCATGAGTTTTCAAAGTAATGATTCCTTTTGAGTGTTGGTGCGATGTAAGGCTGTGGCGACTAGTCGTTCCATCTATACGAAAACATCAAACGATAGTGTTCATGTCATCATCGGATGCGAACTTACCAAAATTGCCACCATTTTTTCTTTTCACTCTCGATTCCACTGGAGCCATCGGGATATGTAATAACCCCATTTTGTGGGTCGAAGGTCGGAAGTTGATGTTTAGTTGCAATCTCTTGAACGAGCTTGTGTGCATAGTCTGATTTCGGCCAAACTGTGCTAATAATTAAATGCCCATCAGACTTGTCGATATCACAACTCCAAGGGCAAAAATCTAAGTCATCAATTTTATCTTCGGGAACATCATCAATCTCAGGGTGTTTAGCCGTTAACTCATGATAGATACGGTTGATCGCGTCATTCGGTGCTATACGTGAATAGTTGCCTTCGTTTAGCTCTGCGTATATATCTGTTGCTTCTGCGTTGGTGATTTTTTTGTCTAGGCTTAAAACAGCGATATCAAAACTCATCATTATTCCTGTTTGTATTATGAAACTCTCTAAATCTTTTTAGGCTGGTTGTATATGGCGACCGTCCTGAACTTTGAGCCGCCCTCTTAGTTGATACTTAGACACAATTTCGTTCCGATTTATGAGGGTAGCTTCTTAACCATTGGTTATTACATCACGGGCATCATACTAATTATTTTTAATAACCAACAAAGACTTACAGACATAAATGAGATGTTGAGGTTAAGAATGATAACTTAGGATGATGCGTCTAACTTAAACAATGAGTAAATGAACTCATTTTTACATTGAAGGGGCTTATTATTGGCTCAACTAGTGTGAGCCTTGTTTTTCAGTCATATTACTTTTTATGGCCATTGAATGGATTGGAAAGTTGGCTGAGTAGACAGAGTTTCAAGGTCAATAACACTCAGCACTTCAGTGAAGGGCGAGCGCTGCATAAACTCGACAATATTATCGTTCTTAATGTCGCTGAAAATCGTGTTATGGCGAAACTGCACGTAATCCAGAGCGATGTGAAGGTATAGGTTGGCAAGGGTTGGCAGTAGATAAGAGTCGATACATGTGGGACTCAATTGCTCGTTTAGCTTCACCAGCGCTAAAGACATGCCTTTCTCGCCACGAGCAATCAACTCGTTCGACTCTTCGGTATAACGCTTTAATGCTGCACTTCTAAACGCGATTTCCATCAGTGTCTTTGCAAAACCCAACTGGCTAACTTGATCAGTGTTTTGATAGTCGATAGGTATTAGCTTCTGTGAACGGCTCACTTCGATGAGGTGTTGGCAAACACATAGGCTTTCAGATAGTGCGATACCTTCGTCGGTTACAAGCGTTGGGATTAGACAAAACGGGTTCACGTCCACTAATTCATTAGGTGAGGCCCATGGGTCGACCCATTCGAAAGATAGAGAGGTGTTTTGCGTTAGAATCGCTGTTGCGACCACTGCGCGTGAAAAGGGGGAGGTGTCATTGAGATACAGTTTCATAATTCGTCCTTTAATTTCTATTCGAAGCTGGGGATGGTGACGCAACTTGAGTTTGAGTCGAGCTAAATGAGACACAAAGCGCGGCGATTATCAAAGCGGCAGTCGATACCAGAAATAACTGAGAGTAGGTCGCATCTTGGCTCAATAGATAGGCCATCAAAAAGCCCACAATGCCTTGTGAAAGGGCAAAGGATATGGTCATTAAACCCCAAGCTTTAGTATGGAGTTCATAGCCCACGCACTCGAGGGTATAGGTTGAAACTAGCATCACAGTCACCGGTGTGAACATACCGACCAAGATGGAAGATATGAATAAGGCACTAGGGTGAATGCTCATGAGTGGCAGCCCTACGCCAATCGCTTTAAATAGGAATGCAATACACAAGGTGAGTTTGATGCCCTGCTTTTCCGCGACTATACCAATCAATATTGGGCCAATGGCGGCACCAACCCCAAAAGCAGCCCAGAAAAAACCACCCCCGCTAAAAGACATACCAATGTCTCTTACGATGTAATCTACCCAGAATAGAGTGTGAGGCAGGTATCCAATGGCATCAAAGGTGTAAGCGATGAAAATTAGCATCACACAGCGGCGCTGTGAAACAGAGAGTTGAGAGAAAGATGCTTTGATGTAGCTAGCGCTAGAAGACGGGGATGTACTTTCCCATGCGCGCCAAGTTAATAATGTTGCCAATAGCGTAATGACGCCCATTCCAATCCATGTTGAGATGACGCTGGTACTGATCAGTAAAGGTATTAAGGTTCCTGAGAGCATGGCTCCGATCCCTAGACCAGAAAATACCACACTACTGATTCTACTCTTGGATTGAGGAGAGACGCTCCTTAGAACCATGGGTGGCGCCAAAATCATTAACAGTGCGCCCATAGTGCCCGCGAGTGTCCGCCATAGGTAAAACCAAATAAGAGGCGCCTGTTCGAACGCGCAAGCGAAGTAGCTGAACGTGCTAATGACCATAGCAGTACGGACAAGGTGACCGGGACTAAAAAATCGTAATAATAAGCTCGCTAAAGGTGCACCTAGTAGGTAGCCGACAAGAGTAGACACGCCCAAATAAGCAGCTTGGTCTTGATTAAACCATCCATGCTGAATTAGCGCAGGCATCAAAGCAATATAGGCAAATCGACCAATTCCGACACCTACCAAGGTTGCGGCGAGCCCTGCCAAGCTGTTTCGGTTTATAAAAGGGGTATTGTTTGTCATCCTTGCTCGACACATCGTTGTATGGGATTTGATTGTGACAGCAACCGTAACACAGTTCATTTGGGCTTTAGTGGCAGTGAGTGACTAGTTGTATTTCGTTTTTCAGCAACGATTGTTTGATTAATCTATTGAACGGGCTGTGGCATTAGGGAAGGCGCGTAAATTTCTGTTTAAATTGGGGGGTGGAGAGTGGATCTTGGGTTTAGACTAAAGTCTAATGGGTGAGTGTGAGGCACAGAGAACAGCATAAGTTATCGGGTACTACACATTCTTTGCGATCTAAGATTACATAATATCAAGCATGACTCATGGTGTGTTAACATCACCGCTTCACAGCTCATGGAGTATTGACATGCAACTTATTCCTTTATTAAAACAACCTCGTATTCACTGACTAATTCGTTGTTTGAGTTTTCGAATTTTTTATATCAACACGAATTTAAGGTGAAAAGATGGATAAGAAGCATTGGTCGAAAATGCAGTATCTGCATGAGGTAAATACCAACCCCAATATATTGATCAAAGGCACGCATAGTTATTACAGCGATTGCTGGGATAACGGATTTGAATCATCCGTTGTGCGTTACTTGCATGGTGATGAAATCAGCCGCGAGTGGGAACCTCGTTGGGAGATCGACAAACTATACATTGGCGATTACGTTTGTATTGGCGCTGAAGTCGTGATCTTGATGGGAGGGAACCATACACATCGCGTTGATTGGTTCAGTCTATACCCGTTTATGGACTATATCGAAGAAGCCTATATCGGTAAGGGTGATACACACATAGGTGACGGCGCATGGTTAGGAATGCGAGCGATGATCATGCCTGGTGTGTCGATCGGTGAAGGTGCGGTTGTCGCTGCCAACAGCGTTGTGACGAAAGATGTCGCACCATACAGCATTGTTGCAGGGTCTCCGGCTAAACACATCAAATATCGATTTGCCCAACCCATCGTAGAAGAGCTTTTGGCTTTGAACATCTACGATTGGCCTGAAGACAAGTTCAATGCGTTAAAAAGATACCTGTGCGCTGATGACATTCATCAATTAAAACAAGCTGCGCAGAAGTTTGACGAAAGCAACTAACGACCAAGAGCAGTACCTTTGATGGGTACTGCTCTTTGAGCATTCTGAGTTTAGAAAACCCCATTTGAGTTTGCGATATCTCCACCACTGATAAGTGAATACAGTCTCATCGAAAAATCCAGCGCTTGGATTGAATCCCAATGCTCAACAATTCTTCCATCTTCCAAACGCCATGTATCAATAATGTTCATCCCTTTTTCATCGTTGCCGCGATCTTCTGCATATAACGTCGCATGAGAATGAAAAATAACGTAATCACCATCAACGTAGATGTGTTTCACATCGTAGGTGTAGTCTGGGTACTCTTCAACGAACTCTTGCAAAAAGCCGACAAGGCCTGTGATTTTGTCAGGTAGGTTTCGATTATGTTGAGTGTATGAGCTGTCGTTGTAGTGAGTCAAAACGTAGTTAAAATCATGGTTGTTCATCAAGTTTTGAACGAAGTCGGTAATGATCGTCGCGTTATTAAGCTCTTGCTCAGACCAGTTTGATTTTTGTAATGAAGGTAAGTCGATGATGATTTTATCTGAAGCTTGCGCGTAAGCAGCCGTGCTTGCCAGTAAAAGGATAAATGAGGTCAGTGCTTTAAACATGGTTCACTCCGTTGTTTTTCTTGCCTAGGTATACATTGATAACCATAGTAATTAATAGTAACCTACTGTACAAGAACGCACCAAAACATGCCCTAGGCACATTTTGGTAACCTATATAGATAAATTCACCTTGAGAGCGTGAGGTAAACGATGGCAAAGACAAAACCAGATAGACGTGTATTTCACAACAACGAAGACTGCCCAATTCGAAATGTCGTTGCACATATCGGTGACAAATGGTCATTACTGATTTTGTTTGCGCTGGTGGATGGAGAAGACCGATTCAACTCTTTGAAATCGAGAATTGAAGGTATTTCACAGAGAATGCTCACACAAACACTCAGAGATTTAGAGCGAGATGGTTATGTGAATCGTACGGTCTACCCAGAAGTACCAGTTAAAGTTGAGTATTGCTTGACGGAAATGGGAAGAGAGATTGTTAAGCCACTGTACCAATTGGTCTCTTGGGCCGGTGATCATCAGAAACACATAGAAAAAGCCCGCATGGAATATGATGCTAAAAACTGATGTTTGATGACGGTTAGGTGTTAGAGTCGAAAAAGGCCACGAGATAAGTGGCCTTTAAAAGTTTATACGCGCGATAAATCATAACCAGCAGCAAGGAGAAGTCCTCGCTCATGTTTTATCAGTTGAGCTCGGTCTTCGATCAGCTCATGCAGGGCTTGCTGGGGCTTTGATGCGATTGATTTGAATTCTTCAAAAGAGAGCGCAGATTCAATCGCTTTAAACATTTCACTGATAACATTTCGAGCTTCACACGGGCTTGATTCTGTTTTGAAATATTCTACGCCTTTAGCCGCTTCTCGCATTTCAACAAGCAGTTCTGCTGGGCTTGTTTCCTTCGCTACCGCTAGGTAGTTATCGAGCACTCGCTTAGCGAAAAGGAGCTCAGTTAATGGAATGTCACGACCACTTTCGATCAGTGCTTGGTCTAAAATTTGGTTTGAGCTCATCGTCTATCCTTGTTCATTTTTTACAACGTTAAAAGCAGTCTAAAGTATCAAGCTATCAAAAGAAATAACTTAATGATTACTCAATCACTTTCTCTAAACTTGGAGTTTTAGGAGTCGCGTGTGTTACGCATTATTTGAGCTTAGGTAAAGGCTAGATTCGTTAGAATACTGTGGTGAGTGGCACCCTGCGAACTGTCTATATTATAAAACTACGCGCAATGCAGCTTTCTTAGTAATGTTTGAGTGACACGCCTGTAACAAAATGTTACAAAGCAGCAAAAATACTTATGGATTATAAGTAGTTATTGAACGATTGCTGCCCTGAGACACAAAATGACGATAAAAACTAAACTATTTGGCTTAACTGGCCTTTCTATTCTCGCCTTGATTGCCATTGTTACCATTACTGAGTTAGCTAATCTGAAACTGCTAAAGTTGGAACAAACCTTAATTGAAGTGAAAGAGATGGAAGTGTCTCTTTTACAGATGGATCGTATTCAACGAGATCTATCCGATTCATTTGCCACCTCTAAGTTAGATTCATTCAAAAATGAGTATTCAGACTTCCAGATGCTGTCTGGATTACTGACTAATGACCTAAATGAGTTAGGTATTCGTGTCCCTGAGCTCTCTTCATTGCGTCAAAAGATTACGCTTTATCGTAAAGATGTTGAGGCTACGGTGGTTAATCGTGACGCGGAATCAAACGTTGTCGCAGGGATGCGCGCAGAGATGAAAACCTTAATTTCCGAAATCTTCACGATTTTCCATGGTATCGAGTCCACGTTGAATACAGAGTTAACTCAAGAGCAAAATAGCATTGAGCGCTTTATCACGATATCGGTTCTGTTGGTCACAGGCTTGCTCATTTTTGGTTCTTACATCTTGATTCAGAATATTCAGGGGAATATTCGTCAGCTAAGCCAAATGATGCTGACTATAGCGAATACCCATGACCTAACCTTGAAAGCTAACACTGATCGGAACGATGAGATCTCAGAAATGGCGGGTCAGTTAAACATTCTTCTAGAGAGCGTACAGGGGCTTATTTCTCGAGTGCAAGGCAGCGTTTGTGAACTTGGCGCTGCATCGACGCAATTGCAACAGAGCAGTGTCGATACAGAGAAGGCTTTGAATCGCCAACAACTAGAAACCGACGGCGTTGCTGCCGCTGTTACCGAGATGGGTGAGTCGATTAAAGAGGTAGCCAGTACAACAGAAAGTGCGGCAGATAATACACAGCGAAGCTACGACAATGCTCAATTAGGTTTTAATGAAATTGTCGAAACACGCGATACGATCACCGAACTTTCTAGTGACTTGTCGAGCGCGAGTGATGAGGTGAATCATTTAGTAGAACTGTCTCATCGAATTAGCTCGGTATTGAACGTCATCGGAGAGATCGCGGAACAAACAAATTTACTTGCATTAAACGCTGCGATTGAAGCAGCGAGGGCAGGAGAGCAAGGCCGTGGTTTTGCAGTTGTCGCTGATGAAGTGAGATCATTAGCGGGGAAAACTCAGCGTTCGACGGCAGAGATTTCTGAGATCATTACCGCCGTGCAACAACAAACTCAAACCGTGGTATCGACAATTCAATCTTGTAGCCATAAAGGTGCTGACAGCGTTCACTTATCCGAGCAAGCGCTGAGCCATATTAAAGCGATTATGGAAGAAATGAAGCACATATTGGATAGCAGCACACAGATCGCGTTGGCAGTTGAGCAGCAGAGCAGTGTCTCTGAAGAGATCGCACGTAACGTCAACACGATTCGAGATTTAACTTGTGTCAATGTTGGTGCGGTTTCAGAAAATGCGCAGTCCGCGACAGTAGTTGCGAGTCAAGCGGGCGATCTGACTCTGGCCATTGATAAGTTTAAGGTTTGATCGTGGCCAGTGGTAACGCTAAGGAGTGGTCGACATAGAATGGCAATGTAAGGCGGGTTGTAAGAGATTGTATGGGAATGTCTTTTAGTCATCGTCGTCACTTATGGCCCCGCTCTTTTTACGTACATTGATACCTCGTTGAGCGTAATGAGGTTTATCATGAAAATTTTATCCATAGCCGCTGTGATCACGGCGGCTTTGCTTTCCGGTTGTAATAGTTCTAATCAAGGCAGTTCAACGGGGATATCTACTACGGCAACGCTCGCCACTGTGCATGGCGTTACGATTGAATCTGTACCTTCAAAATTCTCAAATTATTCTAGAGCGGGTTACGACCGATATGTGGCAGTGAAAGCGCCTAATGGTAAATCGATTCATATTTTGATTATGGATCGATTGAGCGTTTATCAGATCGTCAAAGCGGTCAATGTCTTGAATCATTATTTAACCCCAGTGGAAGGGACCAAATATGGCGATAAGGATTCTAAACGCGACATAGCCAATGCCATGGCGAATAACGGGGCGATATTGAAGTTGATGAACTACCACGATGAGCCTCAATATAATGATGACTTAGATGGACAGCCTCTGTTTGAAGAGGAAATTCAGGTGGAAGGTGGCGATTGGTACGTTCGACAAGACTATGAAGAACATCGCGATGCTTCCTATGAAGAGATATTACACTTGGTCCATGATTATGGCATTGGAGTTCTCAACTCTCCAGAGGGTGGGCGTACGGCTTTGCCTGAGTTCCAAAAAGAATTCAATACGATACAGAAGCAAGCTCTGAACAGTGCTTACACACCGCCTGCAGATATTCTTACTGAGTGGCAAGAAGAGGTAAGCGTAGATCAGGAGTATTTTGCTGCGGTCATCGACAGTTATTATGGACTTTGGGGAGCCTATACCGGAAAAGGCATGTGGGGTATGTACAGCGTTAAAAATCGTGGAGACTTCTCATCAGAGGATCCTAACGCTCAATACATCACGGAACAGATTTTCTCTCCAACCTTGAGCTATGACGCCTATATTTCGGATACGTTCAATGGCACTTTCAAAATGAAGTATGACCCGATGACACCGTATACCCACCATTCTCAATATCTCACTAAGGTCACTTTGACAGGGAGTAACGATGCAAACGTTGAGCTAAATGGTCATGATAATCAGGTAACAGGTAATCAAGGCACAAATACGGTCATCGTTCATGGTCTTCGCAGTGAATATCACCTCCGTGACTCTGGGGAAGAAATAGTACAGTTGAATGATATGCTCACAGGGCGTGATGGCGACAACGTATTATTGAATATCGAGAAGGTTCAGTTTACGGATCAATTGTGGGTTCGCTGATATGAAAAGCGAGCGCTAATAGGCCCAGTAACTCAGTAACCAAGTCATTAAATAGCCAACGCGTAATAACGTTGGCTGTTTCAAGGTTGCGATGAATTACAGAGATATTTATTGAACGGTGATTGCGTGGTTTTTTAGCGCCGCGTCGCGAACCTCTTCTGGCAGATCATCGTTGATGTCTAACCAAGTATTTGTTGAGGTGTCGTAAATGGACGGTTTTCCTGTAATTGGGTTGGTCCCGGTCCAAAACTCAATACCATTCAATATGAAAAAATCCGCGCCGGTTGCTAGAACATAAATTGGTGACATCAAGATGGTAAGTCCTGCTCTTGCATATCGGTTATCGACAGGCTTCATATTCAGCTCCATTGTTTTAACCGTCGCTACATTTTGACCGGCACAACCAGCAAGAAATAGAGAACACAGAGCAGCAGTGAAGAATTTAGTTTTCATAAAGATTCCAGAAATATTAGGCGTAGGTGTAATAAAAAAGGGTGAGCGTTATAGAAATGAAAATGCTCTAGCCAGGTTCATGACGAGAGCAAATCCATTTGCTACAAACACGGAGGTAGGTTAAGAGCGAGGAATTACAGCTCTTTGATTTGAATACCGCGTAGTGTCTGCATGTATTCTAAGGTTTCGTTTACGTCGACTGGCTCATATAAGCGAAGAACGCCAGCCCAACCTTCAGATACTTCAAAGTTATAAGCCTCGCCCGTGCCACAGTTGAAGGTCACTGAAACGGTACCGTCACCGTTGTCACGCATGTCTTCCCCCGACGCATAGAAATGTTCTGAGTCGATCCAGCCATCAGCAGCGTAGGTGGTAAGTGAGTAGTAACCTCCACGGCCTTCAAAATCTAGATTAGGTTTTGGAATCGTCCATTCTTGGCAACTTGTTTTACCTTGACCCGGTACACGCTCCAAGTATTGTGCTGTATCGGCCGGTAAGCCCGCATAGCCGAACGCAGTGACATACTTAAAGTGGTGATCCTCAACAGCGTCAAAGTCTGAACCAAAGCCTTTTAAAGCTTCGATTGGCGCACCGTGCTGCATAACATTGTTAATTAGCTTCAAGCGGTAGTTCACTACATCATCAGGGTTATAGCCTTTGCCCTGATAAGGGGTCGATGAGTTAGCATTAATCGATAGTAAGTTTTGACGATGCTTTGTATCTTCAGTTGATTCTGCAATGCGAGTACGAGCGAGAACATGAACGTGAGTACCTGTCGTAAGATCATCAGCATTCAAAGTCAGAGTCTCGCCACGACGAACCACTTTATGTACTAAGTGGTTTTCATCCATGATGTGGATGATCTGGAAGTAGTCATTATTGTCAGCTGGTACATGGAAAGTCGCGCCTTCAGAGACATCCACCACCATTGTTGAGTAAACGACATCACGGTTGGAACGAATGACGGTTTGAGCCTCTTTAGATACCGGCTCAGCGTGTAACCATTGATTGACGCCGACTTTTTCTTGTAAGCCTAAAAAGTTCCAGTCCGATTCAGCTTGATGGTAATTATTCCAGTTAACATCACCAATTGGCGCGTGATCGTAGTCGCCAGCCGTTGCACCGAATGAGAAGGTTGCCAATAGAGCCGCTAAAGTTGTCTTGTTCATCGTTGTGTCTCATGTTTGTTTCGATGAGGTCAGTATGCGGACGGCTTTAAAAATGCTCCAACTAATAAAATGAAAACAAGATATGACTAATTGGTATATCTTAAAGGTGGCAAGCTTCCGTCATTGCGGTTTCAATGTGGTCTAGTAACCACTTATATTTTGCGGAGTGCTGATTCTTCTTATGGATGTAAGCAAACACCTGCATCTCTTCGGCACCTTCTAAGCCTGTGACTGTAATCGCTCGTACATCCTGACTGTGTTGTTCTACAACAGGCAGCATGCAAGGGGCGATGACATTCGTTTGTTTCACTGTTTCAATCAAACCAACAATGGAAGTCGTTCGCAGCCCCATATTAATGTGCATTCCCCTTCTTGTGGCTTCTTCTTCAATTCGAGACTTTTTGCTCTTATCGAAATACGCTAAATCAACGTGAGCAAACGGAAATGAGAGCAAATCTTCTATCTTTGCAATGGATTCCTTTACTGGATGTTCATGTCGAACGGCCAAGACAAAACTGAGTTTACCTAATGGCACTGCAATAATTTCTGATGGTAGATCTTCGGCACCGAAATGAACCACAAAGTCGATACTACCTTGTTGGAGTTTTTCCAATGAATGTTGAGAGATGGTGTGTGTGATGAGAGTGGATTTAGGGCTTTCATTGGTGACAAGCTTAAACATAGCCGGTGTCAACCAAGGCAGAATATGCGGGTTAGCTTCGATATGAAAGGTATCTTCTAAGTCAGCAGGGCTAAATTGTCTGCCTTCTTCAATCGCAATGAACAAGCCATCTAATAACGGGTAAACACGCTGATAAAGGTCGTCAGAGAATGGGGTTGGTAGGAATTGTTTATTGGATAAAACAAATAACTCTTCTCCAAGCGACTCTTTGAGTTTTTTGATGCTTTGGCTAACCGCAGGGGTAGAAACAAAGAGCTTTTCTCCCGCTTTACGCAAGCTTTTCTCTTGATATACCACCACAAAGACTTTCAACAGATTGAGATCAACGTTATTTAACTTCATTTTAAACCATAAAGAATTGCTTAATGAATAATTAAGTTTATGTGAATTTAGTTAACTGTGTCCAGTTTGTATAGTAATTGCACATTTACAGGGTGGTATCGCGATTCGACAGTCGTTTCTAGAAACAATACATACCACCACAAGCTGAAATTACATGGACGTAATAACAAATCTATGAGGTTACTATGCTATTACGTCGCTCTATTCTTTCTATGGCTGTGATTGCTTTTTCAAGCTCTGCAATTGCTCAAGAAACTGCAAAAGATGCCGAAGTTCAAGACATGTCTGATCCTTTGGCAGTGTACACCCAAGCAGGCTTCGGTTATACGGACAAAGGTCTAAACCTGAAAATAGGCCAAACCTATGATACTGGCAGTGATACCACAATGGGGATGAATGTCTTAGAGATAAAAGGCTTCGCCGGGGATGCAATGGGCTGGAGTAGCCGCGATACCGACGACAGTATTGACTCTATTCGTTTTCGCAACTTTAGTGTTGATTTAACCAACGGTCGTGGTGCTCAAGTTGATATGTCTTGGGATTTTGACACCAACCAAGGTAGTGCTTCTTATAGTTTTATCCAAGCGTTGCCGCAAATGGGGATGTTTAATTTCTATCCTTTAGCTGGTTTAGGTATTGCGGCTGGCGAAGAGCTGCCAGGGACTACAGGTGGGGATTTGGACGCGGCTGAATTTAGCGATCGCTACAACATGCACGGTACTTTCTATGTCGCGGGTATGTACAGCAAAATGCAGCTGACCGATAAAGTTTGGCTGAACTATAACCCAATGTACCTTGGTTCACTTTCAGGATCGTCTGAATTCAAAAACTACGGCTTTGAACAGAGTGACTCCGTACTTGCTCATGAGTTTGCAGTAAGCTACCAAATCACGCCTCGCGCTAACGTTCGCTACTTTGCAAACTGGACTGAAAACACCAGCTTTGAAGATGGCGATCACCGCATTGAGTTTAACTACCAATTCTAAACACTTGTGACTATCGCTCGCTGCATAAGGATGAATATTGAGTCTTATGCAGCGACTAGTCAACATTAGAGAGGAGTATATTGGCTCCTCTTTTCCTCGTATAAACAATAACTTTAATCAAACGATCAAGGATGTCATTACGCTAACCTATAGGCGATGCACTAATGTACCCACTCCTAACCAAACTCTTTCTTCTTTTGGCTCTATTTGTTGCCGGACACAGTTTCGCTACAGACTTAGAATCAACTCAAAGTAAGTTGCTCGATGACCTATCTACCCTTGAGCATGCTCACAAAGCCGGTGATATTCCTGTTAATGAACAAGATTTTCACGAGAACATTCTTAAACGGAAAAATGACCACTTTAAGAACCAGATCGTCGAGCTTTTAGCTCAAGAAGATACTGAAGGTGCATCTGAATTACTCCTTGCGCAACTCGATATTACTCAACGCTTGCTGCGCTTGAGCGAAGAGAAAATCAACACGCTCGCTATTGAGTTTCGTTCCGCTAAAGAAGACGAAAAACCGAGTTTACTCGCTAACCTTCAGCGTCGTTCTATGATGATGGATACTTACTATGAGCAGTTGATGGACACGATCAGTCAACTTGAATCTCATAGCGTTCCTATCAGCAGCGCAAAGTCGGCATTCAAACATTCGGTGAGCGCTAGAGCAGACTTTTTAGCCAACATCCTGCTGTATAAAGAAGGCAAAATTATCGAGCTAGAGCATCGTAGTGCATTCATCAGCAATAATGAGGACATTACGCGTGAATTGGTACAAGAAAACGAAGAGCTAGAGATCGCTTTTCATAGTTTCAAATCGATAGTGGATATGATGTCTTCCTTAGGAATGGAGATGACGGAACAACAAGCGTTACTTGAACAGCTCCAAAGGCATCTCAATACTGATCTTCTGGATGTGGACGTTGCTTACTCTTTCGTTGAAGAAACAGTGCACTCATTTCAGCTTTGGATGGTGGATAAAGCACCATCGCTGGTTGTTCGTCTGCTGCTTTGCTTAGCAATACTGTTTGCAGCTAAAAAGGTTGCCAACCTGGTAGCGGTCGGTGTTGGCATGAGCGTGAAAAGCGCCAAGATGAACTTTAGCGTCTTGATGCAAAACTTCTTCACCTCGATTGCTTCTAAAGCGGTGATGTTTATCGGCGCGTTAGTGGCGCTGTCGCAAGTTGGCATTGAGCTAGGGCCGCTGCTGACTGGTCTTGGTGTGGCGGGTGTGATCATCGGTTTTGCATTGCAAGATACTCTGTCCAACTTTGCATCAGGCTTGATGATTCTTATCTACCGACCATTTGATGTAGACGACCTTGTGAAAGTGAACGATATTCAAGGCAAGGTAAACAAAATGAGTCTGGTTTCGACAACAATTCAAACTGTAGATAACCAACGCCTAGTGATCCCAAATAATAAGATCTGGGGAGATGTGATTAATAATATTACGGCAGAGAGTATTCGTCGTGTTGATATGGTATTTGGCATTGGGTATCAAGACGATATCGACAAGGCTAAAAAGGTCTTCATGGATATTTTGACGAGTGACCCGCGTGTACTTCCGACACCAGAGCCTATGGTTCGTGTGCACGCTCTCGGTGACTCTTCGGTTGATTTCATCGTTCGTCCTTGGGTAAACACGGCTGATTATTGGGATGTCTACTGGGACATGACGGAAAAAGTGAAGAAGAGCCTAGATAAAGAAGGTATTTCAATCCCGTTTCCACAACGAGATGTGCATGTGTATAACCACAACGTAGTGTAAATTTTGGTTAAAAACAAAAAGGTCAGGCATATACCTGACCTTATTAGTCTTACCAATGGTGAGTAACTATGAATTAACTCACCATTGGTAAGTGCGGAACAGTTGATTTTTTGTCCCGTTTTTAGAAAGAACGAATGTCGCCTAGCTTATCGACTTACTTGAAAATAGCCTTCACTTGCTCTCGAAGTTCGCTGTGAACAGGATCATTAAGATAACGACGGTGATAAATCAAATGGTACTCAACAGGACTGAACTCAAAGGGAAATTCAAAGCACTTCAAACCGAGTTTTTCTCCCCAGCGTTCATACATGCTTCTTGAAACACTGCCTAACCGCTCACCTTCAGAAACCAACAACATCATACTGGCAATCGAACTCGTCTCAACAACAACATCTCGCTCTACGCTTTGTCCGACTTGCAGATACTCAAACGCAGACATACTTTGACGCTTCATCTTTAGGGCAACATGCTGCTCACTAAAATACTGCTCTTTTGTGAGGGTACTCTGGATTCTAGAGTGATCTTGGCGACACACAACCACCATTTGGTCTTGATAGATCACCTCTGAAATGAGTGCGCTCGATTGTCTAGGCAGATGGTCAACCACCAAGTTGACCTTTCTTGAAGTTAAATCTTCGACTAGCTGCTCATCGCTTAAAGGAGACTCCAAAAAATGAGCATCGATTTTGCCGTCAAGTTGATACAATAACGACTCGCTGCAATAAATAACGGGTTTAGCCTTAGTTCGAGAAACATCTAGCAGTGATTCGGCCTGCGCAAAGCGTTCAGCTAGCCATAAGCCTTCCGAAGTCAATTCCACGCCTCTGCCTTTGCGTATGTATAACTCATAGCCTACTTCCGCTTTGAGCTTTTTTAGCGCCATGCTAATGCCCGGTTGCGTCATCCCGAGCATTTCAGCCGCTTTCGTTAGTGAGCGAGTTTGGCTTAATGCAACAAACACTTTTATTAGGTTGTAATCCATGCGCATTCCTCAAAAAAAACCTCCTACCGAAGTAGAAGGTTCATCTTAATATGCTGCATTAGCATAGTGAAGTGCTGGTTCTAAAGCCGACTTGCTGATTACTGAACGCTCACGCTGCGGATACTGTCTATGAAATCGATAAATGCCATCTCGTCGTTTGGCTTATAGAATCGCCATACGCCCGTCCATCCTTCTTGAACATCAATCGAATGTGCAACACCAGGGCAGTTAAACGCCACTTCGAACGTGTCGCCGTTGTCTTTCATGTTTTCGTGACCGATATAGAAGTTGTCTTCGACAATCCAGCCTGCAGTGTCATAGGTGGTAAGAGAGAAAAAGCCACCATTGGCATAGTCTAAGTCGGGTTTCGGCATCTTGAATGTTTGACACTCGTTAGCTGAACCACCACCCACTACGTATGGTAGGTATTGAGCTTCGTATGAAGGAAGACCACCGTAACCCACAGCGGTTGCGTAAAGGTAAGAGGTAGGGTCGGCCTGCTCAATCTTATCTACAAAAGATTTGTGCTCTAAGATCTTGGCTTTGCCTTCAATGAATTCCATCACAAGGGCTTGGCGTAGTGCCATTACGTCTTGCTCTGCAAAGCCTTTTGATGGGTAAGGGCGAGCAGCATTGGCTTCAATTTTAAGCTGTTGTTGACGCTCTGCCGTGTCATCACCCGCAATTTTTGTGCGCGCTAGGATGTAAACATATTCACCATTGATATCATCCGCGGTGATGGTTAATGATTCGCCACGTGATACCACTTGGTGCGAAAGGTGCAGCTCATCCATGATGTGGATGATTTGATAATGATCGGACTCAGGGACAGTAAAAGTCGCCCCTTTTGAGACATCGACAATAGCGATAGAGTAAGCAACGTCACGGTTCGAACGAATCACTTGTTGATTATCGATACTCACTGGAGCGTCGTGCATCCAAGTGTTTACACCTGCTTTTGTTTGAACACCGGTAAAATACCAATCGGTTTCTGCCTCAACGTAGTTCTCTTTAGTCACCTCGGTTGCCAAAACAGAGGTGGACACCAGTGACATTAAAGTAGCTAGGATGGTTTTTTTCATAATTACTCTCAAATAAGCTTCAGTATTTTAGATTACCTAACCAGTATGACGAGAAATTAGAGGGCGAAAAATAGACTCGTATTGATATAAGATATCACTAGTGGTGATATTGTGATTGCAGCTAACCCGATAACAGCTGGTGGAAAGTTAGCAGTAAGATCCCGAGCTTTATAAACAACGAGTGCGAATAAGTATCTACTTTGAGAGAAGTGCAAGAAGCCTGCTATAGATGAAAAAACGCCCGACGAAATGTCGAGCGCTCTTCTATTTTGTTGTTGCTGTTTTATGCGAGTACATCTCGTTATCCGAATGCATCAATGCCGATTCAAAGGAACTGAACTCTTTTACTTGCGCAAGGCCGTAACTAATGCTGATAGCTAAATTCTCAACAACAGGGCAGACGGCGAGTTTGTCATTGATTCTACCCATCAGCTCTTCACCCTTCTTTTCAGGACAGTTTTTGAGTAGGGCGATAAATTCGTCACCTCCTGTACGGTAGATAAGGTCATTGGAACGCAGTGTATCTTTGAGAGTATTTGCAATTTTAATAATCGCTTTATCACCCATTGCGTGGCCATAGTTATCATTGACATGCTTAATTTTGTTTCCATCGATTGATACTAAAAGGAAGTCTTTAATATCAGGTCTTACGATTTGTGCGTCTAACGCTTTTCGATTGAGTACTTTCGTTAAGTAGTCTGTATTCGACCTTATAATTTCGAACCCTAAAGAGCGGTGGTTACCCCATCCCCAAAAGAATAGAAAGCAGATTGCAAAAAATATTACCAGAGCAAATAGTCTTTCATATATCCAGTAACCTGCGTAGAGCTTAATCGTAATCAGTGCCCGATCGTCGAGAACTTCTACCCGAAAAGAGGATAAGGCATTCTCTTTCATGCCCGTGCGGTCGGACAATTGGAGAATGGTTATTCCGTTATTAATGGTTGATGAGTAATCGTAGGTCACCGAGGTGTTGAGTAATGAGTCAAAGTTGATGTCATAAGATAGGTCACCAATGATTTTATTGCCGTAATAGATAGGTGAACTTATCGTAAAAAAGCTTCCATGGAACTTAGATATAATGACGTTATCCACCCATGACTGTCGACTTGAGTTTAAGGCGCAATCTTCATTGTTATCGCACCTTGAAATGAGATTGCTGCCAGACGTTAAGTCGTCATGCCCGTCTTCAATATGGATAACGGAGTTATCTTCATAGTTGCGAAAGTACAGCGCGCCATATTTCCGAATATGGGCAGCATCGTATTTTACGAGCTCTCTTGTTGTATTGAGTATTTCTGAAGAAATATCGTCCTTCAATTTCTCTACATCGGAAATCTCTTTTGTGACCATATCGGCTTTCAGTAACAGTAGGTTTTTCATGGTGAGTACATTCTCTACTGCCATGTTAAAGGAACGCATCTCCGTGTTCGATTTGGAGTGGATATGATCGAAAATATATCCACTGTATAGAAATATAGAGATCACGAGAGAAAATAATATCTTTCGTTCTAAACTCATTGAAGACTCTCGAAATAAACCTATGTAGGAAAGATTTTAGAATTGGTAGTGAATACCAAAACCAGCGTCTATCTTGAACTTGGATTTGTCTTGTATTTGAAAGGCAGGGCTTAATTGGCCTGTAAGGTGCCAGTTTGATGTAAAGTTCCAATCTAAACCTAATGGCATTCTTACACCAAAATCATCATCCCAATCTGTCCAGCCACCAAAGCCAATAAAATAGCCAACAGAGCCGTCGTTGGACATCGAGCCTTTAGTGAAGTGGTAATCGAGTGCAAAGCCGTCATTACCGGCGAAGACATTTACTGTGTCATTAAACTTGAGATTCACACCTAAGCCGTGGTCGACAGCCATCCCCACTTTAACTGAGGCTTGGGCTGGAAGTGCTAATAGACTTAGACAGAGAGTGGCGCTTGTTGCTAGAAAAGAAAACTTGTGTACCATTTAAATTTACCGTTGAAGTATTTAACTAAAATGCGGCTAGTTGCTCAGTACTCCTATATTCAATACACCAGTCAAATTTGAGCTTTCAGCCAGCTGATTTCCATCGGGTTAACCGTGGGGTAAATAGTGTTATCCGTTCACCCTATGACTCGAGTGCTAACAAGTTTACGCACAAAATAAATTAATAGAATTAACAATAAATTAATTAATCGTTAAGCAGCAGTTAACGATAAGTCGGAATATTTAAGGATATCGCGAGTTATTTGATGGTTTGCTTGAACGATGCTTCAACTTGTTCACGTAGCCAATTGTATTTTGGGCTGCGATAGAGTCTTCTAGAGATCACGACGGCTAGATCTCCAGTGGGGATATCCGCAGTACACGGAACTTCAATAGTGGATAAGCGATTGCTCAGACGGTGTGAAAGTAACTCGGAGCATGGGAAAACCAAATCGCTTTGTTCAACCATCTCAACAATACTGTGCAGATAACTACTACGGAACTTGATTTGTCCAACCAACCCCACCGATTCAAATGCCCGTATCGCAAAGGCCTGTTTCTCGTTCCAATCGGGGATTACCAAACTGGCAATATCGACCGACTGAGGGGCAACAGAATCGAGTTGTTTGCCGGCAAGAGGGTGGTTTTTTCGGCATAACAAGACGAATCGATCGTTTGCGATCTTTTTTTGATACAACTGTTTCGTCAGTTCCAAAGGGTAGTAGTTCACTCCGGCATCAATTTCACCACTCAAAAGCTTGTCTGATGTTTGATTGTCCCACGAGACCACATTTAGTTGCACATTCGGCGCTTGCTCTAACATCTGTTTACAGAGTGTTGCTGAATAGGCGTTGGCGATAAATCCATTCATCGCGACGGTAATTGTTCCTTCTAGTTGATTAGGACTGAAACTGTCTTGAGGCGATAAAGCGTGCTCTAATGATTCTATAGCAGGAAGTAATCCAACTTTTAGCTCTATTGCTTTAGCGGTAGGGGTTAACCCATAACGTGAACGGACAAACAGCTCATCATTGAAATTCTCTCTTAATCGCCCAAGTGCTCGGCTGATAGCAGGTTGACTCAGGTTGAGAATCTCTGCGGCTCGACGCGTGTTGCATTCCTCTAGGAGTACTTTCAAGACAAGTAAAAGATTCATGTCCAGCTGCCGTAGATTCATTCCCATACTCCAAAAATTACAAATTGATATATCTTGATTTCATTTACTTCATTGGAGCATAGCTCAAATTCAATGGATACTCCTCGTCATACCAAACAACGAGAGTAAATCATGAAAAAAACACTTCTAACTATTGCAACAGGAATGACCCTATTAGCAACTTCAATCGTTCATGCTAACGAGCGAAATGCCAACCCGGAACAGGCACAACCACGCGCGGCTTCAACAGTTGACTCTTTCGAGTTAGGCTTTGATTACGAAGCGGTAAACAATGTGAACTGGAACAACTACTCGGTGGCAGAGTCTGATTGGAACTTCCTTAAAGTGTTAGAAGATGTACCAGTCAACACTTGGATTCATGATGCACCTGTAAGTATGGAAAACCAAACCGTTATTCGTTCAAACCGTGATGTTGCTTACTCTTTAGCGGTCGTCGATGTATCTAAAGGCGCTGTTTTTAACGTACCAGCTGAAAACAACGACTACTTTCAAATCATCCACATTATCGATGAGAACCACATGACACATAAAGTGGTTCGTCGTGGAGAGACAGTTAGGATCACTCCTGAAGATCTCACTGGTGGTAATCACGTTTACTTATTGGCTCGTACACGAGACATGGGAGATGTCGAAGACCTCAAGCGTCGCCAAAATCTAATGCAGTTTATCACTAACTCGAGTCAGCCTTATGAAGCTAAGGGCTTTAAAGAAGAAGACGTGATTAAGTATCGTGAGAAACTCATTGCTTCAGCTATGAAAGGCTCTCCGATCTTAGCAGTTAAGGGTTTTGGTAGTGACTGGGCTGACATTGACTTCCATCACTTCAACATGGTTTCTGCTTACGGTTGGGGCGGCCTTAAATCAGATATTGCTCAATACCTCGATGCAGCGAAACTTAAAGGTGAATCGCCAGAGTGTTCAGAATGGCGAATTCCTACCCCGGATCTTAACGAAGCGTTAGGCGGTTACTGGTCATTGACGACTTACGGTGGCGACGGTTGGATTGCGAAAGATAACTTCTACATCGGTAACGATCGCATGAAAGACAATGGCGATGGTACAACATCACTGTTTGTAAACTGTAGCGACCATCCAGAGTATGCAAAGCACTCTGTTGATGTCGTCGATGGTTGGGCTGGACTTGTTCGTTTCTATGAACCAACGGATTGGAAGGCCAATGTTGAGTACCTAGAGACAATCCGCAACACGCCATTGGTACCGGTGAAATAGCACTACAGAAATATTAAGGCTCAATCCAGCGTTTAGGCGCTGGATTTTCATATCTATTGACCAATGTTAGAGAGCCCACAAATGCAAACACCGACGGCAGTAACACTCTAAATGTATGACTGGGATGGAAATTCGGCATCGCAGAGTCAGATTTATCCTATAGTTTTCATATCACGCTTTGAAAATTACATGGAAGTCATTTAGATATGGCCAAGCTATCTTCGGTGAGCCCCAAAGTTCTTCTAGCTCTGTTCATTTTGTTGACGTCGTTGACTTACGGCGCCATCTCAATATACGTGCTCTCAAATCACAGCCAATCCACGGTTAAAAAGCTGCAAAGTGGGAACAGTAGCTTTGAGCTTGAATCCGCCAAAATTTTTATGGAGAAGTACCTCGAAGTCGCAGAGGATCGCATTATCTTGGCGTCTCAGTATCAAGGTGTGATTGATGCTGCTTCCAGTTCAAATATAGAACGCCTTGCCTTTCAGTTAGAGCGCTTCAAAGGTCAAAACCAATCGATGCAATTTGCGGTACGAGACCGTACTGGGCAGATCTTATTTGAGGATACATTTCGTCACCCCGCAGCCAAACAAGAGCGCGTTATTTTCAATGCACTTGCCAACAAAGAAGTGAATGAGCGTATTTTATATCTGCTGCACGATGATACGAATCATATCTGTATCAAGCTATTCATGCCTTTGTATCAATCCGGCGACTTCACAGGTGTTCTATACGGTGAAACTGCGGTTGATTATGATGACTTTTTTGGTTCATTTGTGACGAGTAGAGAGCGGTGGTATGAACTCAGCCAAACAGTTCCTCCGGTTACAGAACTCTTAGAAACGGGCGGTGAACTCGCACGTGATGGCCATTCACACACCAACGTAAAACACAACCACAATAGTGAAGAGTGGTTGTTGACTCAAACGGCATTAACTCGAGGAGATTTGGTTCTCACTCAAGGTATTAGTCGTTCGTTTCTCGATGAACAACTGTCAGCTCTGCAGAAAGAGTTATTTAATGGACTCTTGATTGTTTTGGCGATCAGTTCAGTTTTGGTTGTATTGATGGGGAAGAAGCTGTTTGTGAACCCTCACAGTGAGTTAGACGGGTCGAAGAAGCAACTTGAAGAATCGAACAAACTGTTAGCAGAGAAAGAGCGTGAAAGTCACCTTCTTGCAACTGTAGTAAAAACGGCTAGAGATGCGGTCGTGATTACCGACCAAGAAGGGCGTATTGAGTGGGTTAACAGTGCTTTTGAGACGATGACAGGGTACCGACTTGATGCAGTCAAAGGGTTAACTCCAGGCTCCTTTTTGCAAGGAGAGGATACTTGCCGCGAAATGGCGAGCAATATCGGTTCTGCAATAAAGCAGGGTAACCAAGTCAAAGCAGAGATCTTGAATTACACCATAGATAAAACACCCTATTGGGTCGATATTGATATCGTTCCTTTACGAAATGGGGAAGGGGAAGTCGAACGCTTTATCGCTATCGAGCGTGATGTTACAGAGTTTAAAAAACTTGGATTGGAGCTCGAAGACCAAGCCCATAAAGCACGCCAAGCTAATGATGCGAAGTCACTATTTCTGGCAACAATGAGCCATGAGATCAGAACACCGATGAATGGGTTATTGGGTATTTTGCAGATGCTCGTCGACGATTTAGAAAGAGATGAGCAGAGAGATGTCCTTAAGTTAGCTCTTGGGTCTGGTGAGCATCTCATTGCCATTCTTAACGACATTCTCGACCTGGCTAAAATTGAAAACGACTCGTTAGAGATCGATCCTCATCCCTTCAAAATGTCAGAGATAGCCAGCCCAGTCTTGAATACTTATCAGACGTTATGCTCAGAAAAAGGCATTGAGTTTAGTTTGAACGACCAGTGTGATGCTAACTTGGCATACAACGGTGATTCCGTGCGAATTAGACAGGTTCTGCTTAACTTGGTTGGTAACGCATTGAAGTTCACTGAAAGTGGCAAGATCAACGTCAGCATAAAACCACTAGGGCAATCGAAAGTTCAATTCTCCGTGGAGGATACGGGGATAGGAATTCCACAAGAAAGGCTTGGTTCAATCTTTGATGAGTTTGAGCAAGCAGATGTCTCTACGACAAGAAATTATGGTGGTACTGGGCTTGGGTTAGCCATTTGCCACAAGCTTGTCACTCTTATGAATGGCCAGCTTAATGTGGAAAGTCAGCTATCAAAGGGAAGTTGCTTTAGTTTTGTTATTAAATTGCCAAAAATTGTTCACGAAGAAGATAAAAGCTCAATACCTCAAGAAATAGATCTCTCATCATTTAAGGTGCTGGTGACAGACGACAACAAAATGAACCGTATTATCGCCAATGGTTTTCTAGATAAATTAAACATTGAGTGTGTAACTTGTGCAGATGGGTACGAGGCTTTAGCTATGGTCGAGACTGGGCGCTTTAACCTTCTGATTATTGACAATCATATGCCGAAAATGAATGGGGTGGAGACAGTTAAGAAAATACGTGAAGCAGGCCATGACGATATCCTGATCTTTGGGTGGACCGCCGACATTATGCAAACATCAACTGAAGCTTTTTTAGAGGTAGGCGCGAATGAAGTATTGGCCAAGCCTTTAATAAAATCGGACCTGATAGAAGCGCTTGCTCGCTATCGTGATCGTATCAACGAAATAGAGACGGCTAGCTAACGGCTTGAACACATAGTTCGATGATGTTTTATAACATTGTAATAGTTTGATTCGATCACAAATTGCGCGTTTATCGATAGTTATTATGAAAAACAATATATTAGCTAACGAGTATTCATCATGTTTCCAACTTCTAATCAAGTTTTGTTGAGTCTAGCCTGCGCGAGTTTTGCTTTAGGTGCTGTCGCTGCTGATCACGGTCAGTCAATTCAAATTCCTATGAAAGATAAGGGCTGGTTATGGGATAGCGATATTGTTCTAGAAGCTACTCTTTATAAGCCGCAAGGAGAAGGGCCCTTCTCTGTCGTTATTTTTAATCACGGCTCGACAGGAGGTGATAAAGAGTACGCCAAACAAACGGTCAATCCGTGGGGCTTTGGGAAATATCTAAATGATAAAAACATCGCACTCGTGATACCGATGAGAAGAGGTCGAGGTGGTTCAGAAGGGAGCTACAAAGAACAATACACATGTAGCACTGAGGGAATCAGTGAGGGTATAGAGTATGCGACGGAATCTCTCGATGCATCGTATCAGTTCATCTTAGATCAACCGTGGGTCGACAAAGAGAAAGTTATGTTAGCAGGTAACTCAAGAGGCGGGATCCTGTCGTTGAAGTTTGCTTCAGAACATCCAGGTGCATTCACTGGGGTGATGAACTTTGCTGGAGGTTGGGTTGATGATTCCTGTGTTGCTGGCGGTGTATCACCAAACGTACCTTTATTCGAGAATGCGGCACGTAAGCTCAGCATACCGACTTTATTTATCTACGGACGAAACGACCCATTTTATTCCGATGAGTCGATAAAGACTTACGCAATGTCTTATGAGAACGCGGGTGGAAATATGGATTTTGAGCTATATCAGCTCGGCTCTGGAGCTTCGGGACATGATGTTTTCTACAGGTACTATCACTTATGGTCGGGTGTAGCTGATCAATATCTAATTGAAACAAAAATGGATGTGACGCGGTAACTTGTTGGGTGGCTATCTAACCCTGCATGGTAAAACGTGCAGGGTTAGCGATTAATTAATGATGGTTTTTTTCAATCGTTCGCCGTATTGATGCTAGAAGTCGAAATCGACCTTCACGTAATATGTACGGCCCATTTCTGTTTCTTCGTAGGCTTGTGTTGATTGGTCTAAACGTTCATCTGTCACGTTAGTTACACCGGCGCGGAACGTGAAGTTCTCGTTGAACGCGTATGCACCGCCTAATGAAACGACAGTGTAGGCGTCGAGGTTATTGTCGCTACCATCTTTCTGCTTACCGGTGTAGTTAAGGCCAGTAAAGAAAGATAAGTCGCGTGTTGCCAACCAGTTCAGATTTGCGTTTGCTAACCACTCTGGGGTGTAGGCGATGTCCTCATCGTCAACTTTATTAACGGCATCGGTATAGGTAGCGTTGGCTGTAAACGACCAGCTTGTTGAGAACTCATAGTTACCCTCCAGTTCAACACCTTTGGTTTCAACTTTATCCACGTTTTCGTATTGAATGATGGTCGATGTTCCGTCGAAGAAAGGTGTTAAGTCACGGTCAATCAGGTTTTTAACATCGTTAAAGAAACCCGTCGCTTGCACATAACCATCGACGCCAGAGTACATGGCAGACAACTCATATGTTTTCGACGTTTGCGGCTTTAGATCTGGGTTACCCACAAGCGTACATCGCCCACCACAACTTACTAGAGAGAAGTCTTCAGATGATTGGAAAAGTGTTGGTGACTTAAAGCCTTCACCGTACCCGCCTTTTAGGGTGACGTTATCAATACCGTTGTAAACAAAGTAGACACGTGGGCTGAAGTCATTACCAAACTGGTTGTTGTGCGTGAGTCGGCCGCTTAAGGTTGCCGCGAAATCATCCGTAACAAAATACTCATCTTGAACATAGACGGCACTTTGCGTGACTGAGCGAGAGCTCGAATAGTCGCGCTGGTTCTCAACGCTGGTGTAAGAGACTTGCGCACCCAGAGACAGGATCTGACTGTCAAAATGGTCGACAACAAATCTTGAATCTACTGTGTGATTGTCTTGATTTAGTTCAGCTTCATCAACCAATGGGTGGAAGTTGTTTTCGTTCACTTTGGCTGTTTCATAGAAGTAACTGGTATCCGATTCACCCCAATCCCAACTGCGTACATGACCTAAAGTGCTGGTCAGTTTTTTTCCGTCGTAGTAGCTGGTTGCTAACATGTTCCTGCTGCTGAAGTAGCTGTTTTCTACACGTTCATCTTTTGAGTACGACACATCAAGATAGATGTCGTCTCTGTCTGTGATAAACCAGTTCAAAGAGCCTCGGAACACGTTTCTTTTCTGTTCTGTCTGCGGAGAAAAGTTCTCACCTGCATTATCTGGGAACCATGCTTCTTGATCACTGATGTCTACGGTCGCAGTGTAAGTCAGAACGTCAGGAATGATGGAGCCGCTAACAAACGTATTACCTGCTTTCAACTCACCGCCAGCATTAGGCAATAGTGCACTGGCATTGTTGTCTGCTGGCATGCTGTAGGTCAGGCTACCTGAGACATTGGTTTCTGTTGAAGCTTGTTTCAGGATTACGTTAACCACGCCCCCAATCGCTTCACTGCCGTAGAGCGAAGACATTGGCCCTCTTACGACTTCGATCTGTTCAATAGCGCTCATTGGAATACTAGATAGATCGAATGAAGCACCACGGATCACCGTCTCACTAGAGCTGATTCGACGTCCGTTGATCAAAAACAGAGTGTAGTTTCCGTTAGATGAATTTTGATTCTGTAGACCACGGATAATGATTCTTGGTTCTGCACCTGTTGTCTTGGCAACGTGTACACCAGCCACGCTCTCAAGTGCTGTCGAAATGTCGGTGGCAGGCAGCTTATCGATATCTTCACGTGTGATCACCGAGATTGATGCTGGCGCATTCTTTATCGATGTCTCGTATTGGTTTGCCGTTACTACCATAGTTTCTGTGTGTTGCATGGATTCACTTGCTACTGAAGGTAACGAGATTGAGCCTGCTAAAGCGATAGCCACTGCTAATTGATGTTTCTTTGTTTTTATTTGTTCCATTTCTTGGGAAGTCCTTGGGGCTTATTTACTAAATAACGTTGTTAATCCATCTGCGAGCATCACACGCCAGCTATAGTAGTCGTGACCACTTGCAACGCTTTTGAACGTCACTGGATAGCCTTTCTGTTTTAAGGTGTTGAATAGGTTTCTGTTGGTCTGATAGATACTTGCGTTCTTTGGCTCTGTCTCAAATACACCGGCATTGAGATAGAATTGGATGTTCATCTTGCTCTTGGTCGAGGCAAATTCGCTCATCCAACTCTGCTGGTGTGGCAATTGCTTTTTGGTGCCTCGTGGTTTCCACCAAAATGAGCCAGATTGACTGAGCACCTTGCCAAAACGTTCTGGGTGTTCCAAAGCAATATAAGTCGATGCTAAGCCGCCATAACTCGAGCCAGACAACACCGTATTCTCTGCGGAAGGGCATATAGAATGTGTGTCACAAAGCCATGGCATCAGCTCATTAGCCAATATGTTGGCGAACGTCTTATTGGGTGTGAGTTCCTTACCTCGCAAACTTGGCCTTGATGGGTTAACAAACACGACCCTCATTGGTGGGATAGCTTTGTCGGCAATCAAGTTATCCATGACAACGGGTGTCGGTACTTTATTTAGGTAGGCGTCGCCATCGAATAGAATCAGTAACGGTGAAGCCTTATCTAGCGGGTAAACTTTGTTCGGCTGATAGATGCTGATCTTTCTCTCTTCATCACTCATCGAGTCACTGTAAGAAAAGTGGCTAACCAGCCCTTTTGGTCGTTTTTGCTCGGTTGCAACCTGATCGCTCGACGCGTATTTCAGCGTTAACGTTGACGCAGCGCCAAAGAGATCGGTATCTGATCCAAAAGTTGGCTGTCGATTCAGTGGATCGGGTGCGGCGGTCGCCAATACCGCTTTTCTTTGCTCTCGATTTGCGTCTTTTAGTAACTGGGGAACATTGGGCGCAATTCGGTATGAGAGGCGCGTGGTGTCGGGTACTTCAAATGAATGAAACCAGATGTCACTACCTTCAATCTGGCTCATCTGAGCATGGCCGCCATAAGGAGCGCCTAACAAGCGGACATTGTCGACATCACCTTTATATAAAAAGGTAACGATCGCTTTGTTAAGGGTTTGATATTCAACGAGCGGCGCGCCCTGCGACTCAATGGCTTGCCAAAACTTTTTTTCAGCATCTTTTACACCACCTTTGATGTCACTGGCGGTTTTAGACAGGGTTGGGCTAAGGATTGGCAGATCTGGCGATAAGTATTGATCGCTTTTGAGCGCGATCGGGTTGAGTTGCATCTCGACCTCTACTCGCTTGTTGCTGTCCGCTGTCACCTCTATTTGGTAGGTGTCTGCTTCATCGACGTACCAAAATATCTCGGTTTCACGGGAGTGGTCGTTAAGTAGTTTCTTGATTGGGTCGCCAGACGAGTTAAATGCAATCACTTGCTCCATATATCCTTGGCTGCGGATATAGCCACGGTAATATCCAGGTTTATCGACCTTCAAAGATAGCTGTGTTTCGGTGTCGAATTTGATGTTCTGTGCTTTGTTTGCATTAATGATCATTGCTTGAGCACTGGATAACTGAGTGACAAGAGCAAAAAAGAGAAAAATCCATTTCATGAAAAGTCCAATTGGTGTTAATGATATTAATTATCATTTATAGTAATTTTCTTTTTCACCCTCTAACAGCAGTTTGAGTTATGCAAAGTAACTAGATTGTTATGAAAACTGGCAGGCATTTATGAATAGTCGAATATCTTCATCTTTTAGGAAAAGCGCTCTCGTGCGTTGGGTTGAGGCTGAAGAGAAATACCAAATGGTGTCTGAACAATTCACAGAGACAGATCCACTTCTTGAAGGTAATGTGGATACGTGCAAGGTTAAAGAAAGCTTCTCTCTGCATTGGGGAACCACAACAGAGCTTAAAGATCATCAAGTGATATCCACAGCGCGTAAAGCTTTGATCTTAATAATCTTAACGGGCGGCAAGCTTGACTTCAGTTACGATGATTTGAACTTCAATATGGACTCTAAAGATGGCTACCAAGGCTTGGTCGTTAACTTGGCCAAACCTGCTACCTTTAGACGCTCTGTTCAGAAAGGAAACAAGGTTGCCAAGTTAAAGGTACTGATTCCGCAGGAGTGGGTTGAGGAGCGAGTAGATGCGGGCAGTCGAGTCGACGAATTTATCTCACAGCACTTAGCTAACTTTGACCTGTATTCTAATGAGCATCTACGTGCAATCATCGACAAGATTATTGAACTGCATAATGGAAACGAAACATTTAAGAAAATTAAGTTGGAGGCACTAACTCAAAACTTAGTTTTAGAGGTGTTTGAGCAGCTCACAAACAGTGACAGTCCAGTGAACCCCGTTCCGTTAGAAGGCTCTAATATCACAACGGATAGCACCAAGAGCTCCATTGATGGCCTTATTAACCACATTGAAGACAATCTCGATAGCGATCTTTCTGTTAAGGCTTTAGCGGAATATTCGCACACAAGCGAATCCAATCTTAGACGGAAGTTCAAAGAAGTGATTGGCTGTAGTATTAAAAGTTACATACGTCGTCGCCGCTTAGAAGTTGCTCGTAAACACCTTGAACAAGGGTTAACTTCAATAACGGAGGTAGCCTACTATGCAGGTTATCGTCACCCTTCGAACTTTACCAATGCCTACAAGAAAGCCTTTGGTTATCCGCCTGCTGAATCGGTGAATAAACGTGATTAGATTGGAGCGCTTTATAATCTAAAGCTAGGCGATATTTGAAGCCATCCCACTTTTTTGTCGAAATTTCGTCAAGTTTAATGCGAATGTCTTAGGTAGGAAGAATTGTGGAACTTCCTCAATTTAGAGGACTCTGATAGGCACTTATATATGCCCTATAACAACACTATGATTTTTCGTTTTATCACTGATCTCGTTATCATTCTTTATGCTGTCGCTAGCTTTTCGTTCATTCTTTGGTGTGCCTTTGGAAGATAAAGCTCTCACTGCGACCTAGATTACCTAAGTCGCAGGGTACTAGTATCTTCGGCTCGCTGATACACGCTTCCAAATAAAGAAAAAGGAAAGCAGTACGAAACATGCTTTCCTTTTTATTCGGTTTGAGGTGAATCTTTACTTCAGAAGATCAACGATAGCTTGGCCTACGCCATGAGCACTCGTCGGGTTTTGACCTGTGATCACTCGGTCATCGACAATCACAAACTCTTGCCATGGCTGCACCTTAGAGTAACGCGCCGCGCTACGAGCCAGAGATTCTTCCAATAAGAATGGGATGTCATTGATAGTGCCAAAATCAATCTCTTCCTCGCGTGTAAAACCAGTCACTGACTTAGATGCTAGCAGCTTTTCGCCATTGCTTAGCGTGATTGGTAATAGGGCACCTGGACCATGACAAACTGCTGCCACAATACCGCCATCTTCATAGTGCTTAGCCGAGATCTTAGCGAAGTCTTCGTTGCTTGCTAGGTCTGAAAGTAGACCAAAACCACCTGGGTAGAAGATCGCATCGTAGTTATCTCCATTGATTTGCGATACAGGAATGGTGTTGTTTACACGGTTCTGGAAATCATCATCTGCCAAGATTTTCGCGTTTACCGCATCGCCTTCGATGTCTGTACCGTACAGAGGAGCCTGACCACCTTTAATAGAAGCAATGTCGTATTCAAAGCCAGCATTCAATAATTCGCTCAGGGCATGAGTTAGCTCTGGTGCGTAAGTTCCATTTGCTTGGTCGGTTTCACCTAGCGTTGCATGGTTTGTAACAATAATCAGTACTTTGTTCATGATGATGTCCTTGTGAGGTTACGGGTATCTGTTGAATACCTTCATACTAATTGCTAACCAAATGGGTGATAATATGATTAAACGGCAAAACATTATTGCTAAATAGCAAAGGTGAATATGGCACAGGTAAATATGGATAGCTTCGAAGGCATTAACGAGTTTGTTACGGTTGCGGAGAGCAAAGGGTTTTCTGCAGCAGCAAAACAGTTGGGATGCAGTACCAGTCACGTGAGCCGCCAAGTCACACGATTAGAAGAACGATTGGGCGTGGCCCTGTTGGCACGCTCAACGAGAATGGTGAGCTTGACCGAAGCTGGTCAGGCTTATTATCAACAGTGTAAAGAGTTAGTGATTGGACTCCAGCAAGCGAATGAAACCCTGACTACTCAACAGACACAATTGAGCGGTGTATTAAGAGTGAGTGCGGCTGGGGCGTTTTCTGAGAATCATGTCGCGCCGGCTTTAATGGAGTTCGCTAAGCAGCATCCAAACCTCACGGTAGAGATCAACTTCAACACCTGCATGGTGAACTTTATTGAAGACGGTTTCGACTTTGCTATTCGTTACGGAAGATTAAGTGATTCAGGTTTAGTGGCAAGAAAGCTGGTGGATCGTCCAATGGCAGCGGCTGCCAGCCAGAGTTATCTTGATGAACATGGTTTACCAACGCATCCGGATCAGCTTAAACATCATAGCTGTATTATCGCGAACAAAGACGTTTGGTTGTTTGAAAAAGATGGCAAAGCTATGGATGGCGTGAGAGTTCAAGGTAGATGGAAGAGCAATAATGCTCAAACGGTTTTACAAGCTTGTACTCAAGGGCTAGGTGTTGCTTATTTGCCAAAGAGCAGCTTCAACGATGCCATTTCTTCTGGGTATTTAGTGCCCATTCTTGAACCTTATTGGGGGAGTGGCAACAGCAGCTGGATTGTGTATCAGAACCGCCATTTTTTGCCATTAAGAGCGAGATTGGCTATCGACTTTTTACTCGAATATTTCGCTGACTGGCAAGAGTAAGTTGCACGATTGACTCCTCTGTAAGGATAGTTGTGCCGACACATATTGTATTAGTTGACATGGCTTGAGTTGAACATCGGTTGGTTTGCTAAACTTGAACCCGTAGCACGATTTATGCTGCGCTGGATTGCCGCGAATGATGTTCTTCGCTAGTGTGCGGTAAATTATCTGTAGAGTTAGTGTTTCTGGGTTGTTGTCTATGTTAAAGCGTTCTCACCTCAAACTGAGTGTGTGTTTTCTGAGTCTCTCAATTCTCTCGGCATGTGGTGGGGGAGATGGTGGTGGCAGTTCTCCTGCGCCAAGCTCTCTAACGCAAGAGCAGCGCTACGATCTTCTGTATCGCTCGACGTTTGGGCCAGCGCCAGGCTCTTATCAAGAGTTAGAAAGCTTGGGTTATTCGGCTTGGCTAAATAAGCAGTTTTCTATGTCTCCAACTTTGCACTCAACACGTCTGCAAGAGTATCCACTGGCGGAGAACGCTGACAGTTACAATCAATCCGATCGCGTTGCTGTTTGGTGGGACGTTAGTTTGAACGCACCAGACCAATTGCGTCAGCGCGTCGCGTTCGCGTTGAGTGAGCTTTTCGTGATCTCAAGATATGGCGCAAGTTTGGGTGGTCGTCCGGTAGAGATGACAGACTACTACGATATGCTCATCACGCATGCGTTTGGTAACTATCGCGACCTGATTGAATCTGTCACGCTGCATGCTGCAATGGGTGATTATTTATCCATGATGGCAAACCAAAAAGCGGATCCGGACAATAATCGTTTTCCAGATGAAAACTATGCACGTGAAGTGATGCAGTTGTTTAGTATCGGTCTCTATGAATTGAACCCCGATGGCACAGATAAATTGGACAGTCAGGGGCAACTGATCCCAACTTACACGCAAGATGACATCGAAAACCTTGCGCGAGTATTTACTGGCTGGCACATCGCCGAAAAAACTAAGCCATGGTGGGGTTCTAAAGAGGGGAACTGGCTCGTCCCAATGGTGGCGTATCCTGACTACCATGATGATGAACAGAAGGTCGTGATGGGGAATGTTTTTGCTCAAGGGCAAACGCCAGAGCAAGACATGGATCAGGCAATGGATATGTTGCTCAACCACCCTAATACCGCGCCTTTGATCAGTAAACACCTTATTCAAAGATTGGTTACATCGAACCCTTCGCCTGCTTATGTTGCTCGAATCAGTGCATTGTTTTCTGACAACGGTTCCGGTGTCAGAGGTGATCTTAAAGCTGTGATTCGTGGAATTCTGACTGACGCTGAAGCACTGAGTGGCGGAGATCGAACCCCTGCTAAGATGAAAGAACCACTTATCGCGATGACCAATTTTTTCCGAGCATTTGAGGCTAAATCGGCTGATCCTACTGGGCGGTTCCATAACTCCATCAATATGTTTGGTGCATACGGACAATCGCCATTAGGTTCACCGAGTGTGTTCAACTTCTTCTCTCCAGAATACGCTCCAAACGGCGAGATAGCGGCAGCGAAAGACGTAGCACCGGAATTTGAAATACTCAGTTGGAATAATTTTATTCTGACGAACAACCAGTTGTGGACAGCGACAGGGCGAACCAATTACGAGGGCGAAACGAATCCAACTCGTATTGTCATCAACACGGCACCGTTAGAAGCGATCGCCAATGATCATGAAGCTCTGATTACAGAAATTGAAAGGCGTTTGCTCTCTGAAAGAATGAGTGATGAGCTTCGGGAGATAGTATTAGAAGCATTAGAGGAGCTTCGAGATACCCAACAGAGTTTAAAGGTTCGCAATGCCATCTATATCGCTGTCACGAGCCAAGAGTTTCACATCGAGGAGCTAGCCCAATGATTTCACGTCGTCAATTATTAGCGGCCATGGCCTCGACACCTATTGTTTCGATGATGGGGACTAACTCCGCTTATGCATTGCCAAACAACGACTATAAGGCCCTTGTTTGTGTATTTTTGTTTGGTGGAAACGATGGCTTTAATATGTTGGTGCCTAACGACAACGCACACTACGATGAATACGCGAATGCTCGTCCAGACATTGCCATCCCACAAGCATCACTACTGCCTTTGTCACTAAACACTGGTTCAGGTTTATCGTTGAGTTTGCACCCTTCTATGGGAGAAGCACAAAGCCTGTTCGATGCTGGGAAAATGATTGCTATTGCCAATAGTGGTGTACTCATTGAACCTGCGACTAAGACAGGGCTGAAGGACGGCACACATGCAATGCCACCTTTCCTGTTCTCTCACAATTCCCAACAAGCCGAATGGCAACGTGGTTGGTCTGGTAGCAACACTACGCTAGGCTGGGCAGGTCGCTTAATGGATGTGTTGAGTAGTGAATCAGACTCCATTAGCCCAAGTTTCAGCCTTAACGGCTATGCTCAGCTATTGAATGGTAGCGACCATACTGCCAATCTGATCAATGCCTCTTCGCTACCAAGAGTGAATGGAATTAACAACGCTCAACGTCGCAAAAGTTTCGATCGTGTTATGAGCTTGTCGCCACATACAGCGTTTGGGCGAGAATTTGATCGCGTGAAAAATGATTCGGTTTCGATAAGAGATACGCTCGCAAACGCGATTGGTTCGATACCTGAAGAAGGGCATTTTCCCGATTTATCTTTAAGTAAGCAGCTGCATACAGTTGCTCGTTTAATTAAATCAAGCGATCAGCTGGGTCATCAAAGGCAAGTTTACTTTGTCGGTTTTGGTGGCTTTGACACCCACGCAAATCAATTGAACGACCATGCGGAGCTGATGAGTGCTTTAAGCCAGTCTTTAGCTGCGTTCAACCAATCCATGGAAGCATCGGGTTTGGGTGACAAGGTGACCACCATGACCATGTCTGATTTTGGCCGCCGTTTGGCAAGTAATGGTACTGGTACCGATCACGGCTGGGCGAGTAATCACCTTGTGATGGGCGGAGCTTTGAATGGTGGGCAACTATACGGGCAATGGCCATCTCTGATCCTTGATGGAGATAATGACTTCAACAAAGGGCGTATGATTCCAACGACATCCGTTGAGCAAATCGGTGCGACTATCGCGAAGTGGATGGGAGTAAATACCGATAGCGCGATGGACTATATTTTTCCTAACCTGACGAACTTCTCAGTGAAAGATTTAGGGTTTCTCAAATGATCTAATTTGAGTAGTGAGGAGTTTGATGTGCTTGTAATTCCTATCACTTTAAGTTGTTCAGGGCTCGAAAAAGCTATTTAATCTCTTAAGTTTATGTCGACTAAGAACCACCTGTTTTGGGAAGGTGGTTCTTAGTTATCTATTGCTTACATCCCATAGCGGAAAGCTTTGCCAACTTTGACCATATCACGATGAATAGGGGCTAACGCATTGGCGTAAGCGGCGAGTAACTCGACGGTGTATTGACTACGCTCGTGGAGTTGCTGGTCTGTACATTCATGATGAGCAGTTAGGGTGTTTTCACAATTTCTAAATATCAAATGGTCAGGCAAAAAGCATACGTGGTTATTTTTACTGCCCGTCAATCGGAGTTCACTTATCGGGTAAACACCATTTATGCTGGCTGACACGCTCACTAACAACGCGGCTTTGTGAGCAAGTTCATCATCAGAGGTCAGCATCAAAAAATTTTTGAGTGCTGGTGTTGCCATTCCATGCCATTCGGGTGTGATAAAGATGAATGCGTCTGATTGCTTGAGGGTTTGAGCGATTGGTTTCCAGCAGTCCCATTCTTCACTGCCTTGCCATACGCCCTCATTCCAAAACGGCAAATTGAGTTGGTGTAAGTCAAGAACAGTTGTGTCATCAAAGTAGGACGAAGCTAATTTTTGCAGATAATTAGCGACATTTAAGCTTTGAGATTGTGCTCTCTGACTTCCGGATACGATGGTGATTTTCATAATAATCCCTTTTTAAGATCTGAAGTTGTGATTGATGGTTGTGTTTTAGTTGAGCGAGGTGTTGAGAGGAAAATCGAGACGACAACCGCAACAGCACCGAGTGATTGGAGCCAAGTAAGGCTCTGATCTAGAACGAGGTAGCCAAGAAAGCAGGCAGAAACACTGCTGAGAAAGCCTAAAAATGAGACCGTTACTGGTGCGAGCTTTTCAATGCCGCGAAACCATAAAAAGTATCCCAAAATGGCTCCAATCAAACTTAGGTAGGCGTAACCCAAGTAGTTAGTTGGTGTAAGTTGAGCTGGAATACCTTCTAGCCAAAGCGCGACAGGCAGTAATGCCACTCCACCAAACAACAACTGCCAACCAGTGAAGCCAAGCATGGTCATGCCTGAAGGGCGCCCCCACTTTTTCGTTAATACCACCCCTGAAGCCATGCTTAATGTGCCAAGTATGGCGATTAGTACGCCTCGTATATCGAGTTGCGTCGAGTTATTAAGAACCAAAAGCGTGACCCCAATAACCCCAAGTCCACATGCTGCCATCTGTTTTGAAGAAAAATGCGCCCCTAATAAGTACCAGCTTATGATCATCACAATGATCGGTTGAACCGACATCACGACGGAAGCCAATCCGCCTGGTAAGTAAGTCGCCGCGAAAAATAGGCAGTAGAAAAACAGTCCGATGTTTAGAAACCCAAGCACTACCATACGAGACCACCATAACCCAGAAGGCAAGGTACGACTTAAGAGCACTAATAGGAGACCTGCTGGCAGCGCACGAATAGTAGACGCAATTAAAGGACTTTCTGGTGGTAGTGCTTCTGTTGTCACAATGTAAGTGCTGCCCCAGACAATTGGTGCAACAGCCGTTAGTGCGACGGTTTTCATCTGTTGAAATCTATTCATACCTCACCTTTCTGAATCGGTAGTTTGTTTTTTAAAAGTATCTTTTGCAAAAGATACTTTTAAAAAAGTAATTGAGGTTTATTTTTTAGTCAAGTATCTTTTTGAAAAGATATTTATTGGAGAGATAAAAATGGCATCAGATAAAGTCGATAGGATTCTTGCTCAATGGGATGAAGTGAGACCGGATCTTGACTGTTCAGCGATGGGAGTGGTCGGGCGATTGCGTCGCACCAGTGGTGTGTGGAAGAAGAAGCTAGATCCGGTGTTCCAAGAATACGGGCTTAGCAGTATCGAATTCGATATTCTTGCCACGTTGCGTCGTTGTGATGCTGCCGTCACTCCAACAGAGTTGTATCAAACTCTGATGCTTTCTTCAGGCGCAGTGAGTACTCGTATTGAACAGTTGGTGAAACGTAATTGGGTCCAGCGAATTGCTAGTGAGCATGATAGACGAAGTTGCAAAGTCGTCTTGACTCAAGAAGGTGTTGAATTTGTAGATAAAGTTTTGGATTCACATGTCGCCAATATGGATAAAATGCTAAACGTCCTGAGTAAACAAGAACAAGATCAGCTGGCGCATTTGTTAAAGAAAGTACTCTTAGCAGAACAACAACCCTAATACCGAACCTACAGGGCTTATTCTCTTAAGGAGCATTGTCGATATTTGCATCGCTCATGAGAACTTGTTGTCTGCAATATTGTTCAATCGTGTTATATCACCTAACAACTTGATATTGATATGAAATGAAGTCGCCTGTAAAAATACAACTATATGTTTTGACCAATTCGATTTAGAGAACGAAGGGAACCCCCAATGCATTACGATGTATTCAATGGAGACGCGGACGGCATTATTGCGTTGTTGCAACTGCGCTTGAGTGAACCAAAAGAGAGTGTACTTATTACGGGCGTTAAGCGTGATATTAAGTTGCTCTCTCAAGTTGTGGCTCAAAAGGATATTTCTTCTGTTACGGTACTTGATGTATCGATGGAGAAAAATCAAGATGCGTTACATTCGCTGTTGGATGCAAAGGTCGATGTGTTCTATTGCGACCACCATCGTACGGGTGAAGTACCTAGTTCTGCTCACCTTGAAACCTTAGTCGATACTACGCCAGAGTGTTGTACTAGTTTGTTGATTAACCAAAAACTCAACGGTCAGCATGTCGCATGGGCAATCGCAGCAGCTTTTGGCGACAACTTAAAAACAGTTGCGACTAAGCTGGCAATAGAAAATGGTTTCGATGATTCACAAATTGTGTTTTTGGAAGAGCTGGGCACTTTAGTCAACTACAACGGCTATGGAGCATCACTCAGTGATCTCCACTTCACGCCTGTTGAGCTTTACCAAACGCTTTATCAATATCCAAATCCGTTTGATCTCTTGAGTGACGAAGAGTCGGTGTTCTACCATTTACGTTCGGCTTACCAAAGTGACAAGCAGCAAGTCTCTATCCTTGCTCCAACCTATGAGAACCATTCAGTGCGAGTCTTCGAATTACCGAGTGAAACTTGGGCGAGAAGGATTAGTGGGGTATTTGGGAACGAGATCGTTAACCAAGATCCAAGCCGTGCTCAGGCTGTGCTAACAAGAAACCCAGATGGCGAATCTTACACAGTGAGTTTACGTGCACCTTTGTCGAATAGAACTGGCGCTGATGAGGTGTGTTCAAGCTTTCCGACGGGGGGCGGGCGTAAAGCGGCTGCAGGCATAAATGCTTTATTCGAAGAAGATAAGCAGCTGTTTATCCAAAGGTTAACAGATTACTATTCGAAGTAGCTTCGAATGGTGAACTGACCACTACGTTCGTTGCTCACATTGTAATTTGGCGTAATACACTCAATAAAACGTCATGGACAATATCGAGAAAGAGCTTTATCAAGCGCGTTAGACCTTAGCTTTAACGCGCGTTTTAGACCAAAATTGCACTATGACTTCATTTTCCCCTCAAGACTTCCAGTTTAACCCCCAAAACACTCATTGCCCTCAAAGATATGAGATAAGGGAGCATTGATCTTCTCCTGTAAAATTTTCTGATCTTGTAGGGTTATGGGTACCTACCACGCAGTTGTTCTTGGATAAAGTTAACGAAGCAACGCACCTTCAAAGGAACGTGTCTGCTTTGCGGGTAAATAGCATTGATCGGAACGGTATCGCTTGGATACTCTTCCAGCACTCTTACTAGTTTTCCTGATTGCAAATGCTCATCCATCATCCAAATAGGGAGTTGGGTAATACCTAAACCAGCAAGCGCCATCTCTAGATTGGTTTCACCACTATTACTACGAAAAGTGCCTCGAACAGGGATAGAAACATCTTGGCCATTGTCGACAAAATGCCAGTTGTTGAGGGAGCGATTAAAGGTGTAAACAATACATTGATGAGATTTGAGATCCTTTGGTTGTGTAGGCACACCATGTTTCTCTAGGTAGTCAGGCGCAGCTACTAATAGCAATGGGTTATTGAAAAGTGGCCTTGCGATTAATGATGAATCTTCCAGTTTTCTCGCACGAATGGCGACATCGATGCCTTCAGCGACAAGGTCGATATGGCGCTCATCGATCACCATATCCACCTCTATGTCTGGGTATTCCTCTAAAAATTCCGCAATTAACGGTGCAAGGAGAATCCTCGCTAATGGCGCCGCGGCCGCAATGCGTAACGTTCCCTTGGGTGAACTGACTTGGGAGCGAACACTGGCTTCTACTTCATCAATCTCTTGCACAATGTTCAAGCAGTGTTCGTAATATTCTTGCCCCGCTTGAGTTAGTGATAGCTCGCGGCTTGTACGTGTGAGCAGCTTTACCCCCAATTTATCTTCGAGTGCGGCGACTTTTTTGCTAATGGTTGCTTGAGAAGTGTTTTGCTCTCTGGCTGCGGCCGAGAAGCTTCCTGTTTGTATTACGCGAAGAAATACGCGCATTGCCCCGAGTTGGTCCATATATGTATTCGATTTTGGAATAGATGCTGTTCATTCTAGCTTGGTTCTATAACAAATCCAGTGTGGTTAATATCTTCTTCGTCAACCAAACATTCGATAGAAGAGAGAAAAATGATGAAACCGACTCATACCAAACAAGCCATTCGTGAAGCTATGGATCACCTGATTGATCGTGCTACAAACTTTGATATTGAAGCCCTAGACACGATTTACCACCAAGACTTTCACACCACGCTGATCATGCCTGATAGCACAGTGCAAACCTTTAACAAAGCGGAGTTCAAAGCGCATTTCGCTAAGCAAGCTCAAGAAGGGAAAAACCAACTCAACACATGGGCAGAATGGCATGATTTCCACATTCTGGGTGACTCAGCGGTGTGTGTATTAACTCGTAAGCACAGTGGCATGAATGGTGAAGAGATGATGTTGTTGTGCAACATCGAATTGCGATTTGAAGATGAGCGTTGGCAAGTTCTGCGTGAGCAAATCTTTCTTCGCCCTTTGATTGAAGCGTAATGGTGACGTAGGGGAAGCATTATGAACAATAAAGTTGTCATCATTACCGGTGGCAGTGATGGGATTGGCAAAGCAGCGGCTTTAGAGTTTGCTCATTTAGGCGCCAATGTATTGATAACAGGGCGAAGAGCATGCGCCTTAGCGGAAGTGGCTTCACTACATCGAAACATTGAAACGATAGTTGCAGATAGTGAAGAACAAACCAGCGCTCAGCTGATCGTAGATGCCGCAATCGAAAAATGGGGACGCATTGATGTGCTGGTAAATAATGCCGGTGCGGGAGCTAATGCGAGCTTAGACGAGATAAGCTCAGAGAGAATTGATCAAATGTTCTCGATCAATGTCGTCGCAACAAGCTTGCTGACGAAGGCGTGTCTCCCATACCTAAGAAAGAGCCAAGGCAATATCATCAATATCTCAAGCACCATTGGTCATATGCCTGCTCCGAATCTTTCTCATTATGGAGCAAGTAAAGCCGCCGTTGAGTATTTAACTCAGTCGTGGGCTTTGGAACTTGCGCCAGACATTCGCGTGAATGCGGTGGCTCCTGGGCCGACTTATTCCGGTGCGTTAACTGGAATGATGGGGTTGTCAAAAGAGCAAGCGAAAGAAGTTGAGAAGAAAGAAGCATCAATGATTCCTATGGGGAGGCGAGGAAACCCGGAAGATATCAGCCGTTGGATTGTTAAATTGGCTGAGCCAGAAAGTGCTTGGGTAACAGGGCAGGTGATTGGTGCTGATGGCGGATTAGGTTTGCGTTAAAGCGCATTAACATAGCAATTAATATTTGGAGTTAATTATGGGCAACACAGCATTACTGCTTATCGATTATCAAAATGACTATTTTCCTACTTACAGTGAAGCTAAATGGCCACTATCTGAAACTGAAAATGCGGCGAATAATGGTGCAAAACTGCTTTCCCTGTTTAGAGAAAAGAAGGGACTTGTGATCCATGTTCGGCATGAGTCACTCACAGATGACGCCCCGTTTTTTTTGCCTAATTCTGAGGGAGCAGAAATTCACTCATGTGTTGCTCCGATTGATGATGAGCCTGTTATTGTTAAGCACGAAATCAATAGTTTCAAAAGCACAAAGCTTGATGAAATCTTACGTCAAAATTCGATTGAAAAGTTGGTTATTGTTGGGGCTATGAGCCACATGTGTATTGATGCTGTGACTCGTGCTGCAACGGACCTCGGTTATGAGTGCAACGTGGCTCATGACGCGTGTACAACCTTGGCACTTGAATTTAATGGCGTGATGGTACCGTCTAGCCATGTCCATGCAGCGTTCATGTCGGCTCTCAGCTTCGGTTACTGCAATGTCGATACTACTGCTAACTTAGCCAAACTGATTGCTTGATCAAACACAAGCAAACTATAGGTAAAGGGAATTGCCTATGGTGTAGATATGCCCTTTTCTTGAACACAACAACGCCCATTGTCTCAGATAATTGTTGTGTAAATGAGGTGGGGCACATCACTTCGGTAAGAGTCGTTTATAAACTGGTTTCACATGGTCGACTCTGGAGCTAGTTACTGTTTTCTAACGTCAGTAGGTTTCGGTATTTATCTGAAGAGCGTAAGTATCTGGCTAACGCACGATCATTCTGTTCTGCAATGATATGGTCGATGAGCCAGCGTGCCATAAAAACAATGATTTCTTTAAGTTCAATCTGACCATTAACGTAATGTGTGTATTGATTTCTCAGTTTTTTGAGCAGCATTTTATGTACTTTTTGGTGCTGTTCGAATCCGTCATAATGAGTGATCATCATGATGTTGTCTTCGCTCAAAAAGTGGAACTCTGCGTAGGCTATCACTTCATCAATTAGACGGCGTACGATCGCTTTAGACTCGTTCTGAAACATGATCAGCTTGTTGATCATTGCGAGTAAGTTTTTATGCTGAAGATCGAGCTCTTCTACATCTAAGTTGTATTCTTTTTTCCATGTGTAGAGATGCATTGTGGCCCTCGATTGCTCTCGTTAGTTATGCTATTGATAAGATGAGTTGCACTTTATAGATTTATTTTTCGAATGAATAACTTAACCATACATTTTGTGAGGACAGATAGGTTTTTTAGCAGTTTATTGTTTCATTTTTCAATACAAGTGACGGAAAAATAACATGTTTTGAGGACGAACTTTCTTACTATTCTTTGCTGGTAGTTAAAAGCGACATCACGAACTTTCAGTAAACAAATCCGAATTTCACATCAATCAACCACGGTTCTCCTAAGTCATCATAGTGCAGCAATTAAGCATTAAGTGATATCAGTAGGAGAACGATCATGTCAGACATCAATTCAGTAAGACCCATTGTGATTATCGGCAAAAATGCCAAAACGGGTGTTCGAGTTAACAAGCTACTGTGTGAACTTGGTATTGAAACGCGCCAAGTTTCTCGTAGTGCTGCTACGTATTTTGATTGGGGAGCGCGAAGCTCATGGCCTACTGCTTTAGCCGGTGCACGCTCAGCTTATGTTACCTATCAACCTGACTTGGCAGTGCCTAACGCTGAGGGAGACATCAGCGCATTCGTGGAGGTTGCTAAAGCGCAAGGTGTAGAGCACATCGTATTGCTGTCTGGCCGTGGCGAAGAGGGCGCAGAAAAAGCAGAGCGAATACTTATCGATAGTGGTTTAGATTGGAACATTGTTAGAGCCTCGTGGTTCGCGCAAAACTTTAGCGAGAGCTTTATGGCTCAGGGTATTTTAGAAGGCGAACTTGTGTTACCCGCAGGCGATACCCCAGAGCCATTTATTGACACTGATGATATTGCAGAAGTTGCGGTGGCGGCATTGGTTGATCCAAGTAAGCGCAATCGCCTCTATGAAGTGACAGGCCCGGAGTTGATGACGTTTCAAGATTGTGTTGATGAGATTTCAAAACAGCTCGGGAAGGAGATCAAGTTTACCTCTGTGAGCATCGAAGCGTATTTAGGTATTCTAGAGAGCCAAAACTTACCAGAAGATTATCAATGGTTGCTGAATGAGTTGTTCACCGTAGTTTTCGATGGACGTAATTCAAATCTTACTCATGGCGTTGAAGAAGCGACGGGACGTAAGCCGACTAAGTTCGCAGACTATGTATCTAAAACGATCGCCGCCGGTTACTGGGATTAGCTGTCGGCCATTGGACTTAATTGTCGTTTATTAGATTTAGCTGCTTTGAGCGGGAGTAAAAAGTGAAACAACAGCCTGAATGCTTATTCGGGCTGTTTTCGTAAATGCCTAAGATTTTGGGGTTAGGCTATTCTTTTTAGTGGTCGATGGAGATTCACCATATTTGTTTTTATAGGCTCGGCTGAATGCGGCCTCAGATTGATAGCCGATGTCGAGAGCGATATTAAGAATATGAGCCTTACCATGTAGCAGCTTTTCTCTGGCGAGAGATAGTCGCCAATCGGTTATGTATTTCTTGGGCGTTTCCCCTACAGTTCTCTTGAAGTACTCAATGAAGCTGGTACGAGACATCCCTGAAATATCAGCCAGTGTTTCAATATCGATATTGGCAGCACTGTCGCTGTGGATTCTCTTCATTGCGCGAGATAAGCGTTTGTCGGTATGCGCCATTATCCAACCTTGATTATCGTCAGATACTTGGTCTATCCAGGTTCGAATACACTGTAGAATCAGCACGTCGGCCAATTTAGATACCACCAATTCCGAGCCATACTCTTCATTTTTCGTTTCTCTGTGTATGGCTTGAACGACACTCTTAATCGTGTCGTGGGCCTGTGATTGTGAGTCAATTAATACGAATTCAGGCATAGATGTAATGACCGAAGTCGTGACCTCGTTTTCAAACAAAACCGTGCCACATAGAGTTGTTGTCGTGTCGCCAGTCCCTTTGGTGGTTAGCCGCTCATAGTGCTCTGTAATCTCTTCTATGTCATTCTCAAATAAATCGGTGGCAGCTGACTTATTTATATCGACGATGTCATGTCCAGTCCCGCGTGGAAGCAAAATAAAATCGCCGGCATTCAGCTTAATCTGTGTTCCATCGACAATGACAATCGCTTCGCCTTCAAGGACTAAGTGGAACATGGTGCTCGATGGAATGGATGGCATTTTGATGCCCCACGGTTGCTTCATCGTTGAGTGAGTGTAAAACACGCTACTCATTTTCAGTTCACTTAAGGGAGAGCTAGCACCATTCTTCTTCCGTTTCTTCGTATCAAACTTTGATAATGCTAGCCTGGCTTTGTCTTCCATAAATGTATTTCCTGCAAATCTTCGACGATTTCCTGTCAATCAAATCATCGCTTAATTAGATGTAATAAACAAACTCAACAAGCATTGCTCATGCGGTAGTTTGTTTGGGCTGTATTTTTCGCAAAATATGGGAGGTTTACATGGCTAGAAAAAGAGTATTGATTGTGTACGGTTCGGGTTTTGGTTCGACAGCAGAAATTGCATATGCCATCGCTCAGGAGTTACAAGAACTGGGTATGACAACGGAAGTGTTGCCCGTCGAGAGTGCAAGAGCCCCCTATGCAGATGAAGCGGTTATTATTGGCGCTCCAATCCGCTATGACAGATGGCTAATTGAAGTCCGAGATTATGTCCGAACGTATCAAAATGAACTGTCATCGACATCTGTGGCATATTTCTATACCTGTTTGGCGCTCGCAAAACAGCCATCGAATTCATTCAATTCGCCACAGGTTTACGATCACACATTGATTAAGATGAATCCCAACGTTGAGCCCATCATGGTTGCTGGTTTTTCAGGTACATTGCAACCAAAGCTGATGCCTTGGTATTACCGATACCCACTTAAGTTAATTGCAATAGTCAAAGGGGTAGAGGATGGAGATTATCGTAATTGGGATATGATTCGGCGTTGGGCTCGCCAAGTTTCGAAGGTTGTATGATTGAAGTTAGGTGACATCTCGATTGTTGAAATACTTCGGTTAGCTGGGCCTGGTCAACTAACCGAAGTATGTTCATATCACTATTGATGCTTGGACTAAGCTTCACTCGCTTGCGTATTGCTTGGTAAAGGTTTATTGATTTTTTCAGGGATGAACGCCATTAACCCAGTAATGATTAACGCAGCGATACCCGACATAGTAACCGGAGAGCCGAAGATACTTTGAACTAATTTAGGCGCTTCTTTTAGCAAATCTGGCACGAGCATAACGCCAAGACCTAAGCCAAAAGAGATGGCGATAGTCATAATACGGCGGCGGTCTAACTCCTCATTAGCAATGATCTTAATACCTGCCGCAGCGACAGTACCGAACATAACTAGAGTCGCGCCACCCAATACTGGTTTTGGAATGGTCATTAATACTGCTCCCAACACTGGAAACATCCCCAATAAGAACAGAATGCCCGCGATAAAGTAACCGATGTATCGACTCGCGATACCGGTAAAGTGAATCACACCGTTATTCTGGCTGAACGTAGTATTTGGGAAGGTGTTGAATACGGCAGCAATGAGTGAGTTAACGCCATCACCTAGTACGCCAGCCTTAAGACGTTTGATGTATTTAGGTCCTTGGATAGGTTGGCCTGAGAACATACTGTTTGCCGTCAAATCACCTGTCGACTCGATAGCCGTAATTAAGTAAATGAACGCAATTGGTAAGAACGCTTGCCAGTCGAAAGCAAAGCCGTATTTGAACGGTACAGGAATACTCAACAACGGCTGCGAAGCGAAGTCAGGCATAGATGCTTTACCCATGGTAATCGCTATTGCCCACCCAATGCTTAAACCTATCAAGATCGACGACAGCCTTACCATGATGTTCTGACTAAGGTTTAAAGCGACGATGATTCCAAGAACGATCGCGCCAAGCATGAGGTTACTTGGAGCCCCGAAGTCTTCAGCACCGAACCCACCTGCGATATCGGTGACTCCAACCTTAATTAAAGAGATACCTATGGTGGTAATAACAATACCAGTCACGACCGGCGTGATGACGACTTTTAGCTTATCGATAAAGCGAGAAAGCAGAATTTCAATGAAGGCACCAAAAAAGCAGACGCCAAAAATAGTCGCTAACATTTCATCTGGACCGCCACCATTGGCTTTAACGAGAAAGCCAGCGCCCAAGACAGAGCCTAAGAAGGCGAAACTGGTGCCTTGTACACAGATCATCCCTGCTCCAACAGGGCCAACTCGCTTCGCCTGAATAAAGGTACCAACACCAGAAACCATCAAGGCCATACTGATTAGATAGGGGATATGTTCCCCTAAGCCAAGTACACCACCAATGATAAGAGTGGGTGTGATAATGCCAACAAAGCTAGCCAGAACATGTTGAAGCGCCGCATAACTTGCGGCTTTGACTGATGGGCGATCATCCAGTCCGTAGATCAATTCACTGTTACGTTGTTCCATGTGATTTCCTTAATGTATTTATTATTGTATACAATCCTTAATCTACATAGTGAGCAATATACGTACCAATGATGAAGTGCCCATTTATTGGGGAGTCAGATATAAAACCATGATTGTGTTGCACTAAAAGTTGCCAGCCTTGTTCAGTGTTGGTGCAATCGTTAGGGATCGATCAGCTTATTTTCGGATTGCTCGTTATGTGTTGACTGAAAAAACAAGCAAACCATGATTAAAGCAATTCCAAACCACCCCATAGCAGGAATGTGCTCTTCGAGTATTAAGACAGCGATGACTGCAGCAACAACAGGCTCGAAAAGCGTTAGGATATTGGCTGTGCTCGCATTGATGTGTCTTAATCCCACCCCAAACATGATGTAGCCAACGCCCATTGGAATCACAGCCATATATATGAGCACCAGGCTATTGGTTTGAGATGCAAATAGGTTGTCTCCTGATGCCAGCAGGGTGGGTAGAAGTAAACATGCTCCCAGCCCAAAGATGGCACCCATAGCGGCCTGTGATTGAACCCCCTTATTAATAAGCTCTTTCGCCATTATGGAATAGGTGGCGTAACTCAAGCCTGCGACGAGTCCTAGTAAGATTCCCCAAAGTTTAAGCTGCGGTTCAGAGTGACTGTGAGTGGTCTCAGCATTGACGAGAAGAACAATGCCAATAATTCCTAGGACTAAGCTAAAAAGTTTACGAATATTTGCATTCTTATTTGTGCTAAATAGACACTCGAAAAGAAGAGTGAACAGTGGGGCGGAGGCTATAGAGACCACGGTGCCAGTCGCAATACCAGCCATTCTCATTGAAGTATAAAAAGCCATTGGATAGATCATTAATGTAAGCGCGCCAATCACTACGTCTTTTCTGTGGCGCTTTAGTAACGAAGCATCTTTTTTCAAGGCCGTATTTGCTAACAAGGCCTGTATCACACCACCTACGCCCATAGAGAAAGCACCAATAGCCAATGGGCTCACCTCCGGAACCAAGGTAGCCGCTGCACCTGTTGTTCCCCAGAGGATCGAAGCCAGTAATATAAAAATAGACCCATGCTGATGGGGGGCTAACTGAAAGCGTGCTGTAATCATTTCTTAATCCGAACATCCATTTGATGTTGAAAGGATAAGCGATGAATAAAGGTCGTACTTTGCTGAAAAGACGAAATTGTATTTTGAAAAGACGCTTTTAATTGCGTGTGAACTGGCGTGGGGGTAGGCCGAAATGAAGAGAGAAGCGTCGGCTAAAAGCAGAAAGATCGTTGTAGCCAACTCTTTCAGCGATAATTTGAACGGGTAAATCAGTATGGGTAAGAAGCGCTTTGGCTTTTTCCATTCTATGGTGAGTAACGTATTGTTGGACGCTCATACCAAGGTTAGTTTTAAAAAGCACTTTAAATTGAGTCGGACTAAGACAAGCCACTTTCGATAACTCGGCAATTGAAAGAGGGTTCGCTAAATTGTCAAAAATCTCACTCTGTGCAGCACGTATCCGAGGGTCAATTTTTGAAGTTATCGGTTGCTGGGTGAGTAGCATAGTAAAGACATCGAGAATCGAAGACTCTATCGCTTTATCTACTTGATGTTGTAACTGTTTTTCTACAAAGTAGATAAAGCTCAGTAGTGGCGTTGTGGTAGAAAACACGTGCACATCACTCTCGAGAAGATGGTCTGGAAGTGCTGGCAAGTCAGCAACAATAAATCGAGCGGCTTCATCGGCTTGAAAACCATGGGTAGTACCTGCAGGAATCACAACACACTCACCCACAGTCACTTTTCCAGAGAAGTTATCCATCTGAATGTTGATGTTGCCTTGAACAGGCAGTACAAGCTGGTGGTAGTCATCATGTGAATGACTGTTTAGCTTCTTAGTGTAGGCTCTGATACTGAGAGTGGGCTGCATTGCGATATCCATCCATTTGACAGCAGATTGAATCAGGTGATAGCACTTAGTTGATATAGAAAGCGTTCCATTTCGTTATACGACAGTTAAGTCTTTTATTGCAAGCTACTCAAGGCTTCCCCCAGAGGTTTAAAGTAGGCTTGTAGTGCTTTATGAATCTTCATCCGATGTTCTACGTCTGGGTAAGTCTTGATGTGTTCAGGTTTGGTCGTCCCGGACACTAAGTAGCTATTTTCAATTCCAGAACACGATTCGACAACCGACTCAAAGGCTCTCGCCATCATCTCTGTAGGAAGAGAGAAATAATGACTTCCCATCGCTTTGTCAGCTAAAACACTTCGTGACACATAGTCGTGTCTGTCTTGTTGATCATCAGTGAGCAACGTCGCGTCAAAGATCTTCAGTAATCTGTCATTCAACGGGTGTGGAAAGTGCCTAGCGTTTTTTAACCAACAGTCGCTCGCAAAGATTGTTCGTTTTTGTGGCCCTGATCGGTCGCCGATGTCAAACGCTTTTTCTGCAATATAGTGGTCAAAAGCATGCCAAAACTCATGCGCTAAAGCGCCAGCTCCGGCATTTTTCGCGAGCGCGAGTTCTCTTTGATTTGGTGCGTAATGGGCCTGAACACCTTTTTGTCCACCGCTACCAAAAGCCAGATTTAAACTACCTCGTAACCCAATGGCTTTTGGCGGTAGCGCCAGTATATAAGCAAGATCAGCAAATGAATCGAAGATCAGATTGGCGGCTAGGTCTTTCTCTTCTTGGTTGACCCATTTACCAACACGAATGCTACCAATGCCAAAGGTATCTCGTATGTCGATAAACGACACTTGCTCCCCATGACGATAGTCCGGGCCTTTACGAGTTTTGTATTTGAAGCTAGTTAAACGCAAGATTCACCTTGTGCGATGGGGAGTTATTGGATCTGATATTTCAAGCACGTGTATTGTACATCAATTGATGGAGGTGTGGTGGGGTATGAATCTCGCTGAAACATTGAGTGCCACAACTCATTTGGATGACCTCGAATCTCTAAAGTTCATCCACTTTATACGTCATTGCCTGTCTTTTTCTTGCACTCCATATGTTCCCTCGTTGTACTGTTGTTAACAGACATCTAAACATGAAGTTTTGTGAAAAAAAAGCGAACATACTCGTTCGCTCTATAACATCTTGCTCGTGGGACTATTTTTTAGACCAAGCAAACTTCTCAAATACTTTGTCTACTGGTGTGTGAGCAACGTGGTTTACATAGTTACTGATCACTTTCTGCGATAGACCAAGTATCACTTCTAGAACCTGCTGCTGGCCATAACCCGCTTCAAAAAATGCCGCTAGATCTACTTCTGATACATTGCCACGCTCACGCACTACAGCAAGAGTGAAGTCTTTCAGTGCTTGAAGCTTTTCAGTTGGCATTGCTTCATCGTTACGCAGTGCTTCAGTCAATGCAGGATCAACCTTCATTGAGTGCGCGATCCCAGTATGTGCAGGGACGCAGTAGTGACACTCGTGTTCAACGTTGATGGTTTGCCATACTACTGTTAGCTCTTCAGCATCAAACGATGTGTTGGTGAATTGCTGATGCAGTTGCGTGTAAGCCGTTAGGATTTGAGGAGACTCAGCCATGACCGCGTAAAGACCTGGTACCATCCCCATTTGCTTTTGTGCGCCTTCAAGGATTGCTTTGCTTTTCTCAGGTGCTGATTCAACAGTGTGTAGTTTAAATTCGCTCATTTTCTCTTTCCTATTATCTAACTTATTAACTTTACGGACTTATTAACGTTTACTTATTTTATCTCTGGCTCTAGCAGCACTTTGGTTACGAATAGACGTACCGTTGGTGCAACAAGGGCGAGTACTAACAGTGTAGATGGCACCATTTGTGAAACTGCGTTTAACCATGCATCAAAAAATACGCCGTTCTCTGGCAGTGTTTTAGCTACCATGATGGCTGGCATGCTAAGAAGCATAGTAGGTAAAACCATAGAAACCATTAGTGGGTACTGGAACTTACGTGAAAACTTTTTCATGATTGACTCTCTTATGCCTAACTTCGATTGGCTAACTGATGGGGTTATATTAGCCCTGAACTTCTTGATCAAAAATAGACAACATTGAACTTGAATCTTTCATATTTGAATGATTAACTCAGAATGCAATCCTAAAGAGCGATCAATTATGAAAGCAAAAGACATCTCCAATCTCTATCTGTTTTGCCAATCTGTCGAGTGCGGTGGCTTTGCAGCAGCGAGTCTTAAAACACACGTTTCAGCCCCAACGTTGTCAAGGGCGGTGGCAAGTCTTGAGGATAAACTGGGTGAAAAGCTGGTACACCGTAATGCAAAACAGTTCCAACTCACCAACGCAGGTGACGAATACTACCAACGCTTCGCTGCTCTCTTTATGCAGTTGAATGATGAGTGGAAACAGCTTTCGAATAGTCAGCCAGTATTAACGGGTGAAATCCGAGTCTCTTGTCCTGAGCCATTTGCGGACAACTTCCTGCAAAAGATGGCGATCGAGTTTATGCAGACTCACCCAGAAGTGTCGGTAACCATTCAATTTAGTGCAGGCACTGAGCGCTTCTTTGATGAGCAGATTGACCTTGCGATTGTGACGACACCACCTCATGCCAATCATTTAATACAGCGTCAGTTGTTTGAATCACCATTAATGCTATCGGCCTCACCAAGCTATATCGAAAAATATGGTCAGCCAGAACGAGCTGAAGAGTTGATTAATCATCAGCTACTCTCAGGTAACAACATGCCATATTGGGAGCTCAAAGAAGATGGCAAGGCGATCCGTATTCCCTATCAGCCTCGTTACTCAATAAGTAGTCTGCGTTTAAATATTGATGCGACAATAACAGGAGCTGGGATCTGCATGATGCCAAGAGCAGCCTTTGAAAAGCATGCAGCAAGAAATGAGTTAGTAGAGGTATTACCAGAGGTTGAATGCCCAACGGGTAAGGCATTCTTGGTGTGGGCAGACAGAAAATTGATAGCAACCAGAGTGGTCGCCTTTAGGGACATGATTTTTGAACGGTTTGGGCAATCGGCGGAATTTTTGGCTTCGATTAATTCAGAGCGAGATTCGTAGTTATTGTATTTATGAAATGCCTATTTATAAATGAAATGCGCCAGACTAGACGAACTAATCTGGCGTTTATTTTATGACTTTAACGATTACTTTTTGCGAAAATATAAGAATGCATTTAACCAAGCCAACCCAAGAATAATCAGTGTCATTACCGGTGGTTTAGACTGAAGCGGTAGCACTTCTGCCGGTACACTTGGCAATAGGTGAACATACACTGCGACAATCATAATTGCGGTCGTTAATAGTGTTGATAATTGCATCGCTTTATCTTTAATCGGTGCTGCGAGCGCCTTATTACCAATCATCACCATCAGTAGCAGTAAACCTGCAAAAATCTCACCTAATTGACCCGCCCAACGAGACAGAGTCGGGAAAGGCAGTTCACTCAGTGCGATTTGTTTTGCGAACATAGTCGTAAACGGGTCAAAGAATTTTACCGTTCCCGCCATCACCATAAAAGCACCAAGAAGACCGGTTAGGATCTTTTGAACTTTTGTTCCTACGCTGTCGGTTTTGTCATAGCTACGAACCAAAAAAATACCCGTAACGAGTAGCATCGTGCCGATAAGAGATAACTCAAGAATTAGTTGTGATGTGCTCATAGCAAACCTTCATTATGTATTAGCAAGTTGATGGCGCTATTCTACGAAATACTCTAAAGCTCAAAAATAGACAACTTCGTTTGATATCCTTGCAAATATGAAAGCTTGAGTTATATATGGATCTACTTCCTAGTTCGTTTTAGTGCAGAAACTTGTCAGTGGCTTTGCCAATTTACCATTTAGCAGGTTGTATTCTTATCGTTGTCATTTATGCTATGGCCACCAACGATAAAAGCACGATGTTCAGCGCCATTATCTTCGACAGTAAAGTTGGAAAGAGTAGCCTTAATTTAGTGTCCAGCCTAATTGCAACAGTTTATCGAGTATTCACGTTCACCATAGGTAACTTGCTATAGATTAAGCGAATAGGCGTCAGCAAATATCAAACGAAGCCTTCAATTCATTGATAGCATTTTTTACCCCATCTAAGATTTTGTTATAAGTGATAAGTCCACTAACATCACTCGGTTGCCCTTGTTCCAGCAACGCTTGAGGCACATATGGGGATTGAATGTCGATGACAAAACCATTTTGTTTAGCGACCAATGAGCAAACTAGTGCATCAACAGCGATAAAGTTAGACATCCCGAAATAGTTATTACTTCTACGGCCTGATTCGTACTCAACTAGCATTTGGTTAATTGATGCTGTCATATCCACTATTTTTCCATCTAACAAACTGACAAAAAACTCGGCTTCCGTTTTTGCTTCTTTGGTGACGTTTGACTCCAATACCTGTTCAGCATGGCTCTTTAGCGTATCAACATCGTTGGCTAAAGCTAATTGGAATAACCAAAAGCGATGAACTTTCGAACCTATCTTTAACCTGTCCTCTAGGAACGTTTGGTGCGACTTTCGATCTTGGTGAGAAAGAGAATCTTCATCAACATTAGGGAAAGTACTAATTGATTGAATAATAGATTTTTTTCTTCCTAAAATAGGTAACCAAATTTGACCACAGACTACATCACTCCAAGCCAAGTTATCATAAATTGCCATGGCAGTGACCTTATTGCGCCAATGGTTTTTAACTCCTACCGCTACGAACTTTAATATATCTACATTCTTATCAATTGAGTAAAGCGAGGCTGCAAAACTGCTGATAACAGACGGATTAATATCTCTATTCTTAAGAACGTGAGTCCAAGTAAGGTCTGAATTTTGTGAGTCGAGATTTAGCAGTTGTGATAAACGCAATACAGTCCAGACATTTTCTAACACCTTAGGTTCTTTACTCGAACTATAGTCAATATTAATATTGGAATGTTCAAAGAAAGAGTACGACTCTTGCAGCTCAATCATCATTCGCCAGGGCGTCGGTTGAATATCATAATTGACATTATCTAACCAAGCATTTGGAACTACATCTTCAGACACATCAAGCGCAAATCCGTTTTTTATGGCAACGGTGTTCAATAAAAAAGATGTAAAAGAAAACAAATATTGATCTCGTTCGCTTGCATTTGAGCTTAATTGGTTAGCTTTATGCATTTTAGCAAGTGCATCGATCACCGTTTGCATTGCTTTTTGGTCTTTAGCCAATAGTGCTGTGTAGAAATCCATTTCCATTTTCAAATCAAACGGAGTTTTGATAACGCTATCCGTCATCACATTTTTATAGCGCTCTTCTGTATAGCTTTTTTCTAGTAATTGGATGTGATTTTGCAGTGCCGCCCACTGCTGCAACAGTGCGAACTTGTGTAGGTGAAAACTCTCCCCTCTGTCATAAACACTGACAAGAAAAGATTCGTCTAAAAATCGATAATCATAATTTAATACGAGATCGATAAGATATTTATTTTTCCCAAGTAAGGCAAAACATAACACTTCGAGCATACTATCTGTCTGCTGATCCTTTGAATCAATAAACATTAGATAAGCAGCGATCGATGACCAAGCTCGAAAACTATGGATATCTTCAAATAAGTACCAGCCGAAGAATCCGTTATTTTTTGCGTTCTCAATATAAGAGCAGAGAAGGTAGCGTTCATCGGACGCTAATGAGTCACAATTCAACGTGTTTTCACTAAGTAACTTGCAGCCAACTGACAAAGCCGAAGTTTCTGTGAGAAGTATATTCATTTTCTTTTCAAATAGGGGCAAAATAACCCCTCTTTTCCCAATGTTATTTGTTTAATTACCACTGACGTCAGATAGATATAACCATTTTTATCGTCAACGGTAAAGACTATTGTTTTAACTCTATTTCTATATCTAGCATTTCTAATATCAATACTGGTCTTCTCTATGTATCAAACACCACTAATGAAGAATTTGAAATTTTAACAAGGCATACATTATCAGTTTTATCATGAGCCCATGGCAGTACAGTGATATTTATATAACTTACGATTTTTGGTGTCAGATTAGTTATTAGGAAGGGAAATTAACTTGTCCGCAGACGCAAGCTTGTTATGAAGCCAATAAAGGGACATTGGTATTTCGGTTTGTCCGCACAATACTCATTAACAACGATCAAATACAGTCAAACTTTATTCGGAACAAAAAACCATATGCTCCAACGACAGTTGAACTCGCTCGCTGAGCTTGTTTTTTGAGCATACACAAAAAAGCAGAGCCGATAATAGGCTCTGCTTCACTTTTGGGGATTGAATTAGTTACTGTGCGTTCTGAGCATTAAGCTGCGCTGTTTGAGCTTTCTTTTTTCTGATACGGGCAAATAGGCCGCCTAGAATTACGATGCCACAAAGTGCGTAGGTCACCATGAATGACGTGTCACCTGCGACTAAGCCTAAGTCAGAGAAGGTGATGTAAGCGCCAAGCACCATGTATAGAATTACAGCAGAGGCTTCAAAACGGAACTCCCAAGGCTTGATGTCCATCGCTTCGTTAACTGGAAGCACGTAGTCCGTATCACGTGGACGCACTTTACCGATTGCAAACATAATGCCGCAACATAACACGAACAATACTGCTAGCTGGTGGAAGAAGTGCAGTTCAGCCAATGGCTTAAGTGGACCTAAGTAATCGTGCATTGAAGCTGGTGTGAACTGTACAATACCGTAAGCCGCAACAAATACTGCCAATGAAACTTTCGCCGCCATCGCTGGTACACGCTTAGTGATGTAACCCATAAACACGATAGTGAAGATTGGTACACTAAATAGGCCAGCTAAACGTTGTAGCAAGTCGAACAGGCCATTCGGTGCGAACATGATGAACGGTGCAATGCCCACAGATAGGATTGCAATGAACAGACCGAATGAACGACCTTTGTTAACTAACTGTTCATCAGAGAGTTTGTTCTCTTTATCAAAGATTGGTTTGTAGACGTTAAGTGTAAATAGCGTCGTTGATGAGTTTAATACACCGTTGAAGGTTGACAGGATTGCACCGAACATTGCCGCTAAGAAGAAACCAACAAGCGGTTTAGGCAGTACTTCGTTAACTAAACGCGTGTACATCGTATCTGCTTCGTAGCTTTGACCTGTCGCATCTACCGTACCAAACATATGGTAAGCAATGATGCCTGGGATAATTAGGAACAGAGGTGTTACAACTTTAATTGCACCCGCAAGGATAACACCCTTCTGACCTTCTTTTAGGTTCTTAGCACCAAGTGCACGTTGGATAATAGCTTGGTCGGTACCCCAGTAGTAAAGGTTAACGAGTAGCAGACCAGTGAACATTGTTGAGAAGGGTACGTTAGGATCGTCTTCTGCACCGACTGCCTGTAATTTGTCGGTTGCGTTGGTTGTAATAACGTCTATACCTTCCATGAAACTACCGTCACCCAGAACGATCAGGCCGAAGACTGGGATCATCAAGCCACCAACAATCAAACCCACACCGTTTAACGTGTCTGCGATTACCACCGCTTTCAGACCACCGTAGATAGCGTAGAACAGACCAAGGAAACCGATAATTGATGCGATAAGTAGAATCGCTTGGAAGCGGCTGATTCCGAGCATGCTTTCGATGTCAAAAATACCACCGATAACCATTGCACCTGCGTATAGCGTGTTTGGTAGAAGGTTGATGATGTAACTCAATAGGAACAATACGGTTACGAATTGCTTTACTGATAAGTCATAGCGAGACTCTAAGAAATCAGGAATCGTGGTAATCCCTTGTTTCAGGTAACGAGGCACCAAAAAGAGCGCGATAATGATCAGTGTGATACCTGAAGCAACTTCATATCCCATCACTGACATGTTGCCTTTAAATGATAGGGCACTCATACCAACGAAACTGGTCGCGGAAAGGTTAGTTAGAATAAGTGAGCTCGCGATAAGGCCACCGGTTAGGCTTCGACCACCGAGGAAGAAGCCATCTTTGGAGTCATTTTTCTGATTCTTAACACGTGACCAGGTGTAAAATACCACCAAGCCAGTGAAGAAAAAGAATGACAGTAGGATTGTCATTGGCATAGTTTTGTCCTTAAATTATTGGAATTTTGGATGTAGTTATCCTGTCAGGCAGAGGCGTCATGATGATTTTCACAACAGCCTTTGCCCGATATTTTGTTTTGACTGACGACGAATTAGATTTTTTGTAGGTGTACGATCAGTGCTGACTCTGGGTCGAGGATTGGCAATGTCACGCCGATCTCTTTCAGATTATCGCCACTTAGTGTGAGCGTTTTATCTAGCCACTTCGGACGTTGTTTCATCAGTTGGAAACTTGTTTGAGGCATCTCAACCAATTTCACTTGATACTTAGCGTTGATATCGGCGCAACTGATTCTCAGTGGAGAGGGCAGGGCATGATCCGGCATCGCTAGTTGGCAGACAGTAATCAACATTTCATCGTCACTCTCGACGCCGTAAATGTTTTGGTTCTTGTCTGCAGCATCAATACGGAAACTACGGCCACCATGAAGTAGGTGACGATACTCTTTGTGTAGTGCGATATAGCGAGAGAAGGCTTCTTTCTCTTCTTTTGATTCTTTGACTGGATCGAGTTCAACACCCATATGACCACCCAAGGCGGTAACACCGCGCATGTTTATGCCGTGGCGACGATTGGTTGAGTGACACTCGTAAGGGCCAATGTGCGCACCCATCACTTCCGGCGGGAAGAAATAGCTCATGCCTTTTTGAATAGCTTGGCGCTCAAGAGCATCATTACAATCAGAGGCCCAAAATCGTTGGGTACGCTTAAGAATTTCAAAATCGATACGGCCACCGCCAGAAGAGCAAGATTCAATCTCTACTTCTGGATGGGCTTTGTTTAGCTCATCGACAAGGCGATATAGCGCTTGTGTTTGGCCATTTACTGCAGGGCGACCTTGGTGGCCGGGCTGAACCAGTTCGCGGTTCATGTCCCATTTCAAGTAAGTAATGTTGTAGCGTGTGAGTAGATCATTTAGGCGTTCAAAAAGATAGTTGAAGCAATCTTCATTCTGTAGATTGAGCACGTATTGCCAACGGCCAGAAGGCTGGTGATAGCCCTGTAGACCGAGAACCCAATCAGGGTGATTGCGATACAGATTTGAATCTTGGCTTACCATTTCAGGTTCTACCCAAAGACCAAATTCCATTCCTTGTTGATTTACATGATTGATCACCGGCTCTAGACCATCAGGATATTTCTTTTCATCTAGATACCAGTCACCCAAAGCTGCTCGTTCGCCATCACGACCGATGAACCAACCATCATCAATGATGAAACGTTCGACGCCCATTTCAGCCGCTTCTGTGGCCATTTGCATGATGTATTCAGGTTTATGGTCGAAATAGATACCTTCCCAAGTGTTCAGATGTACAGGGCGTGGCTTGCTTACTGGGAACTTAACAATATTATCGCGAACAAATTGTTGGAAGCGTTGAGAAATGCCGTTGAGACCAGTATTGCTGTAACACCCATACAACCATGGCGTTTGATATTGGCCTTGAGCTTCAAGAATCGACTCTCCAGCAAGCAAAAGCTCACCAGCCTGCACGAAGCGGCGGCCATCACTGCGCACATCTGCACGCATTTGGTGGTTACCACTCCAGCCAAGGTGGAAGCCCCACACTTGACCAAGCTGCTCGCTGAATCCGTTAGTACCTACAAATAGGCCAGGGAAGTTTTCATGAGAAGTGCGACCACGACGGTTTTCTTGCATGAATCCGCCATGCTCGAAACGTTGTCGTTGTGTTTGGAACTCGTGGCACCAACGACCGTGGAAAGTCATCAGCTCATTAGCGTGGTTTGGCAAAGGCAAAGTTGAAGAGAGTTTGCCAAGGTAATATTTACTATTGCCTAGGTTTTTTACACTAACTCGTTTTTGAACAACATCGGTATCGAAGTCAAGTTTAAGCTCGACCGTCAGCTCAAGGCTTGCAACATCATCAAGCATCACAAATGTGACTTGGTTATCCTCAAGTTGTGTCGATGTCAGCTTGAATACGGGCGCCCAATCGTAGCCGTCGCGATGTCCTTCAATCCCGGGAGCATTGAAGTGACCGCTCCCTAACTCTGGACACAATGATAATGGCACATCGACATCTAAACGAGCTTGAGAAATAGGACGCTCTGTTGAAAGCAGCAAGTCTTCATCTATCTGGGCTATTTTTGCTCCCCAGTGAAGGATCTCTGGTACTCGTTCTGTTTTGATAATTAGACTGTGATTCTTGCTTTGTAAATGGACAAACTCACTCATTACTTGCTCGCTCTGCTATTTGTTTGCGTGAACATTTTATCTGAGAGATATATTGCTCTTATACGTGACTTTTAGAACTCAAATAGCGCTTAAGTGTGATCTCAGATGGCTTAGAGATTGAATAAGTTTGGGCTGGATCGACTGTTTTCGGGAACAAAAAAGTAATGTTTTCGCAAACATTTTTGAGGTGTGTAGCGTTATTTATCAAACCCATTTGTTAGAGTTGACGTAAGACCATTTTGAGAACAAGAAAAGACGATGAATGTAACCTTCAAAGATGTCGCCAAATTAGCGGGCGTATCAACGCAAACTGTATCTCGAGTCACAAATGGGTCGGAGAGTGTTGCTGAATCGACACGCATCAAAGTGAATAATGCGATCAAGCAGCTGGGTTATGTACCTAATAAAGGTGCACAAATGTTGAGCCGAGCAAAGTCGACCAATATTGGACTAGTGACTCTAGACATGGCTTTACATGGAGCGGCTTTAATTGCCAATGGCGTAAGAAGAAAAGCTCATGAGTTGAACTTTGGAACGGCGTTTTCGGTCGTGTCTGAGCCCAGTTTATCAAGCATTCAAGGTGCGATGAGGGAGCTTATAGCGCAACAAGTTGATTGTATTATTCTCAATGTACCGTTGAGTAAAGATGATGCCGTTGTGTTGGCAGAAAAATTCCCAAGCCTACACCTGATTTTTATCGATGTACCAGATGGGACCCCTGTACACTTCGTTCATGGGGAGCATGCTGTCGGTGCCTCTGAAGTGATCAAGCATCTCGTAGACACAGGACGAACCCAATTTCTATTGGTTGCAGGACCGGAGGCGTCTACCGCTGCAAATATCCGTCTGCAATCATGGTTAGCTGAAATTGCGGACTCAGGAACCAAAGCAGTGGATTGCTATCGAGGTGATTGGCAAGCCCACAGTGGTTACCTTGCGATCAGTGAAGCGATCGGAAAGCAGATGAGTTTTGATGCCGTGGTGGTCGCCAGTGATCAAATGGCGCTAGGCGTATTACGCGCACTGGATGAGTTTAATATCAAGGTTCCTGATCAAGTTGCCGTTGTTGGTTTTGATGGCATCACGGACAGCGCATATTTCAATCCGCCTCTGACGACAGTGAAACAAGACTTTACGGCTATTGGCGAACAGTGTGTCATTCAAGCGGTTGATTTGAAAAAGCAAACCTCCAATACGCCGATTCCATTCAAGCAAACTCGTATACCAGTAGAGCTGATTGTACGCAAAAGCAGTCATCCCAAAACACATCAAACCTACGACAAAAAAGGCATTCAAGAGCTATTGAAACAGATCGAATTACGCTTGCCTGAATAGTCGACCTAAAAAATGGCTCGCTTTCTGTCTTTTAGATAGAAGGCGACGCTAATGACGATGAATAGGAAAGTGAAGTAATAGAAAAACGACGAGAGCGAAGCGATGAAGTCTAAGTGTTGCTCAACCTCTTCGTCAGTGTAGTTCTGAGATAGCAGCTTGTAATAGTAGGCGTAGAGAACACCAATCGAGCCATAACCCACGTTAAACATGAGCCCCTTAAAACTAAGAACCGTTGCTCGGTTATTAGACTCGGTCTGTTTGTTTAAGTGGTAGCTGATAAATATATTCATTGTCATGATGATGAAGATAAGTACCAACGCGGGAATCACACCATAGATGGACCAACCTAAACTGATCCAGTAATAGGTTGCCATACTCGCCACACCCATGATTAAAATAAACGCTCTAGGTGCCATGCTCTCAGCTAAACGTCGACTTTGACCCGCCATAATGATTTTCAACAGACTGACCCCTGCACCAATCAAACCAAAATAGATAATGGGAATATCGATGGCCGTGTAATATTGGCTGTTCATGGTCAGGAACATGCGAGATGTATGCTCAAACAAGCTGTAATAGAGCATGATGAACAACACATATGGCGTCGATAATACCCACTTCCCTGTATTTAATGTGAGTTTCATACTCTCGACTGTGCTGGTTAACTTGTTGCTACCTTGTGGGGTAGGCTTGCTTTCTTCTTCCATGCTAATGGCAGCATAGATTGCGATCAGGGCGACGATAAGCGTGGCGTAAACAGGGATACGCATAATATCTTGGGTGTTCTGCGGTGCATCGAACCCAAGAACCTGATAAACACTACCCATGAAGTTAACGTCGTACATTGCCGCGCCGACTAGGGTGACAAAAATACCGACCGTTGAAGCGATTCTCAGTTGGATTTGTAGCACCCTAGGCCACAATTCCTCATGACCTTGTTCTTTTAAGGTGTCGTAAGCTAAAGCTTCATCGGCGCCACTCGCAAGGGCCATTGCAAGCCCACTTAACACTCGGTTTATCAAAAAGACGGCAAACACAAGGCTAGGATTACCTGTAGGCACAAAGGCGATCATGGCGATTTCGATAAACATTACAATCGATGAAAGTACCACCAACTTCTTGCGACCGAGAGTGTCCGCAAAAGCGCCCGATGGGACTTCAGCCAGTACGATGGTCGCCGCCCAAACTACGTTAAGCATGGCAAATTGAGACAGTGTTAAGCCGTAATCCAAGTAGAGCAACGTAAATACTGGGTAGTAAAACCGAGCAAAGTAACTACTTCTAAACATGAGGAAATAGCGAACGTTACGTATTTGAAGGATTTCTTTTAGCGTCATAGAGCGGGTTACGCCTTCGTTATTATGTGATTTGATTAATACCTTTCTTAGTGTGATAGCAAAGGATTGATAAGTCGATAAAATTCCTCAACTCTTTGTTTGAATTAAAGTAGGTAGAAAGTGATGGGGTGTTTGGTGAGACTTTTTTATGTGGAAAAGAGTACTTTTGGGCAACCTAAGTCGCCCAAAGTATTTTATTGATTCGAATAGCTCATTAGCAAAAAGATTACTTCCATGTTTGCTCATAAACTCGCATTAGGTTGCCGCCGAATAGCTTGGCTAAATCGTCATTTGTGTAACCCATTTCCCATAAACTGTCTACGACACCTGCCATGTGTTTAGATAGCTCCGCACAGCCGGTAGAGCCTTTATTAAAAGCATTAACCATGTAGCCGTTATCCGCATACTTGTCTGGGTTGGCAATGGTGAAAGGTACGACTTTCGCTGTTGTCATCATATCATCGGTTGCGATACCCACATGATCAATCCCCGCGATTTCTACTGCGCCATCAATCATCTCTGCAAACTGTTTAGGCGTAATATCTTCAGGCCAAACACCATCCATCATCCACTCGGTTGCGGTCACTGCGATAACCCCACCCATATCGGCAACCGTTTTTGCTTGCTCATCAGAAATCAGGCGGTAGCAAGCCGCTAAACGAAAATCGGGGTCACCTTTTTTTAGTTTCTTTTTCGCCATGCGCTTTTCTGTTTCCGTTAAGGTCTCGTGCGGCCCACATCCATAAGTTGAGGCGATAGGCGAATGTGAGTAGATGACAGGCACACCTTTGTGATGCTCTTGCATGTAGTCCGTAATGTCTTTGGTCGTATAGTGAGATGTATGCGAAAGGTCTACGGTAATGCCGTGTTTCACCATCTCATCGAGTACCTCTTTACCAAATTCAGTCAAACCACTGGTGTCACCGTTGATCATTGAAATCACACCAGATCCTGTCAGTTCCGTTTCGTTGTAGGTTAGCTGCATTGTTTTTACGCCATACTCAGCCATGACTGCCACGTTTGCTGCGTCGCCCTCTAACGGCATGGTGGTTTGGCTTGCCCACATAATCGCGTATTCACCGTTTTCGTGCGCTTTTTGAAAATCATCGACACTCTTAACGTAACGAATTGGTGTTTTTGCGGAAGAAGACGCTCTGGTCCATTTTCCATGCTCGGATTTAAAAGCAAGTAGACTAGGTGTATGTGGTGCACCAAGGGTCACTGATGCGCCAGTAATTCCGCGCTCATGAGCCAAGTCAATGTAATTCGCTACTTCAGAATCTTTGCTAAACCCTGTACCGCTTGGTGAGGCGTAGAAATCGAGCACAATATTGTCAGCAACGTATTGCTTGGCTTCTTTGGATGCAAATTGGTGCCAATCTTTGGTCTCAATTGATGCGTGTGCATGAAAGGTCGCTGCGGAGATTAACGTTGCGATAAGTAGCTTTTTCATCTGTTTGCCCTCGAATTAGTTTACGAGTGCAAATATATCGATTTGAAACTGGGAAAATGTGCAATTTACGACAATGTAAAACAGCGCATTGAATTGTTAGGGTTGTCGAGTCTGTTTAAGCCATTGCAGTGGCGTTGTGTTTTCAGATTTTCTAAAGGCTCGAATAAATTGAGAGGTGTCAGCATAGCCAAGGTGCTCTGCCACATCGGAAATTGAGGCGTTGCGCTCAACCAAGACTCGTTTTGCAAAAGCAATGTTTAATGACTCTTTGATTCTTCTAAACGTATAACCCTCGGTCTTTAAATATCGTTGGATAGTGCGTTCATTGACCTCAATGATTTGGCTCAGTCGTTCAATGGAGAGGTTCTCTCGCCCAATGTAGCCTTCAAGCACTGCGGAGATCTGCTCTGAATAAGTGCGCTCGTTGCGGTAAATAGTCACGGGATAATAGTCATTGTGATTTGATTCAAGTGTAGCGGCCTGCTCGTAGAAAAGAGCCGTCGAATGCTGACCCAAGAACTGAGGCGTGCGACTGTCTATGCTGAGTTGGTTAAGGTCAGAGGCATGTCTGTGCTTTAAGTGGTATTTAATCGGAGCACCTAAATGGGTATCTATCCTTTTAGAGTAACTGTGAGTGGTGACTAACAAATAAAGTTCAGCCAATAATGGAAACGAGTTTTGTTGTGGTAACTCAAGCTCTACAGAGCAAAAACTGACGCTTTTATTTAAGGTAATCGAATGGACAGGTATGTGCTCTACGAGGTGTTGTAGTAATGGTGCTTTTGGGCTGTTGGTCGGTTGAATTTGTTCAATGAACCTTTCTGCAGACTGCTGCAATAGTGAGATGAATACAGAGGAGGGTAACTTATCATGCGCCTCTGCAAGTAGCTTTGCGAAGGCTGAAAATGACGTAAATTGGGCGGAACTGGTCTCTAAATAAATAGGCATGTTGGCGCTTTGTATTAATGGCCAAACGTCTTTTACTTCACTTTTGAGAGACTCAATAAAAGTAATGACCGCGTATTTATGGATCAGAGGGATCAACTCGCACTCTCCTGTCTCAATTATTGTGGATTGTTGTCACTGGTTGTATGTAAATGATTATTGGTATACAAAAAACGCTCACAAGGTTTGGTTGTGAGCGTTAAGTCTCGTTACGAAAAAGAGCGATTAGACTCTATTTCCAAGTTTGCTCATAAACGCGCAATAGGTTGCCACCGAATAGCTTAGCTAGGTCGTCATTTGAGTACCCCATTGCCCATAAGCTATCGACAACGCCTGCGATGTGTTTTGACAACTCGGCACAACCCGTCGCCCCTTTGTTGAAAGCACTAACCATGTAGCCGTTGTCTGCATACTTGTCTGGGTTAGCGATGGTGAAAGGAACCACTTTTGCTGTTGTCATCATATCATCGGTTGCGATACCGACATGATCAATACCGACAACTTTGACTGCTCCATCAATCATCTCTGCAAACTGCTTAGGTGTAATGTCTTCAGGCCAAACACCATCCATCATCCACTCCGTTGCGGTTACCGCGATAACACCGCCCATATCAGCAACCGTTTTCGCTTGTTCATCAGAAAGTAGTCGGTAACAAGCCGCTAGACGAAAATCTGGATCACCTTTTTTGAGGTTCTTCTTCGCCATGCGCTTTTCTGTTTCCGTCAGGGTTTCGTGTGGTTCACAACCATAAGTTGAGGCGATAGGAGAGTGAGAGTAGATAACAGGCACACCTTTGTGGTGCTTCTGCATGTAGTCCGTAATGCCCTTGGTCGTGTAGTGAGATGTGTGAGACAAATCGACGGTAATACCGTGTTTCACCATTTCATCAAGCACCTCTTTACCAAAGTCAGTTAAACCACTGGTATCGCCATTGATCATTGAAATAACACCAGAACCAGTCAGTTCTGTTTCATTGTACGTAAGCTGCATCGTTTTTACGCCATACTCAGCCATAACTGCCACATTGGCTGCGTCGCCATCTAAAGGCATGGTTGTTTGGCTTGCCCACATAATGGCGTACTCGCCATTGTCATGCGCTTTTTGAAAATCATCGACGCTCTTAACGTAACGAATCGGTGTATTGGCTGAAGAAGACGCTTTGGTCCACTTTCCATGCTCGGATTTAAACGCAAGCAGGTTAGGTGTATGTGGTGCGCCAAGAGTCACCGATGCGCCAGTGATGCCACGCTCATGAGCCAAATCAATATAGTTCGCCACTTCAGAATCTTTGCTAAACCCTGTACCGCTTGGTGAAGCGTAAAAGTCGAGCACGATGTTATCGGCGACATACTTTTGAGCGTCTTTAGATGCAAACTCATGCCAGTCTTTGGTTTCAATAGACGCAGTTGCCGCTGTAGAGAGCGAGGCAATGGTCGTCGCAAGTAGTAATTTACGCATGGTAATCCTTTATCCATTATGTGTAATGTTGAGTATGTTGCTTAGGGTGTTAGAATCTAAATAATTAGATGCTTGTGATAAGTATAGAACAGCGTGTGATATCTAACTCTTTGTTAATCAGTTAATTTTGAGATGTGAGCCAGAAAAATTGAAAGTCAGTAGAAAATCTCAAGTGATAATACGACCTGCATAAGAATTAATGTGATTTTCTAGTGTTATCTGCAGGTCATATGTTAGGCAATAACTTTAGTATTGAGGGGATTCGGATAAAGGCGTTAATTTCTCTTGGTGTCAGTCCGTTACTGCGTTACTTACAGCAAATTATTGATTCGTAGATGATTAAAGCGAGCTGCTTATTGCTTCCGCCAACAAGTCTATTTCTCTTTTCACGTCTTCAGTAAGATCAAAACCAATATTGATCCTAAAACAATCATTGTAGAGCGGCAGCGTACTAAACAGCTGCCCCAATCGAATATCGATTTGATGCTTTTCAATTAATGCGGTGAACTTTTCGAGGTCCAGTTTTGGCACTTGTAACCACAGTACCATCCCGCCTTGCGGTTGGCTGATGTTAACCCCGCTTGGTAAACGTTCGGATAAGTAGTTGAGATAAGACTGTCGTAAACTCAGTAGCTTGGTTCTTCGACGCTTCAACTGCTTGGCATAGTTACCCGATTCAATGAAGTCGGCTACGGCCAGTTGAATAGGTAGCGAAACTCCGAAGCATGAAGCAGAGTGATGTTGGCGATAATTGTCAGCAAACCGGCCAGGTAAACACCAACCAAGACGATAGCTCGGCGATAAACTTTTAGATATCGAACCGCACCAGAGTATGTAGCCATTTGAATCATAATACTTGGCCGGTAACGGGGTGTGTTCTGAATACGATAATTCTAAATATACGTCGTCCTCAATCATTGGTACTTGGTAATGATTGGCAAGCTCGGCGAGTTTTTGTTTTTGCTGAGCAGACATAGTGATACCTTGCGGGTTCATATGTGACGTACAAAATATACCAGCCTTTACACTCCCTTGTTGCAAATGTAGTTCTAACTGGGAAAGGTCTATCCCTTCATCGATTGACGGGATCTCGACAATGTTCCTCCCCATTTTTCCCAGTAGATCTAAGATCCCACTAAAGCATGGAGAACTGATGGCTATGGCGTCGCCGACTTGAGTACAAGATTCTAGGGCTGCTTTAATAGCAGGCATGCACCCCGATGTGATCACAAGGTCTTGTGGATTGATATGGATGCCCAATTTCGAAAAATGAACACTTAAAGCGTCACACAATGATGGATCGCCCTGCGTGTTAGGGTAATGATTCAGTCGGTTTCCTAATCGCTTACTTGAGCGACGGAAACTACGTTCAAGTTCGAGCAGTGCGGTGTCATCGATAGTCGTGCTAGATACACCAAGTGGGCCGTTGTGAGGCGAGTGAATAGAGAAACTTTGATGAACTTGAGACACTGTACTTACAAACTGCGTCCATTCCGGCGTGTTGTGTTTTTTGCTTCTTGCAGAAATATAGTAACCAGCCTGTGGGCGTGAATGGATCCAACCTTGAGATTCCAGCTCTTGATAACAGCTGACCGCCGTCGACATGCTTACAGCTTGCTGTTTTGCTAACTGCCGCAGGGAAGGCATACGAGTTCCTTCGCTTAATTTTCCATCTTCAATTTCTTGAACAAACTGATTTGCCAATGTTTTGTAAAGACTCATAGATGCCAACTGTACTTATTTTTTTGTTAAAAACTGTATCTGTACTGGAAACTGTACTTGATTGATACTCTTTTTCAAAGCAGAAGGAGGGCAGTTTATGGTTAGAAACGATTTATTTTTGGCTGTTTTTGTAATGGCTATTTGGGGCTTTAATTTTTCGATGATCAAAATGGGCATTACAGAGGTTCACCCATTATTGGCGACAGCCGCACGATTCACTTTGGCGGTGATTCCTGCAATTTTTTTCATTCGTAGGCCAAACGTCGCTTGGCGTTATCTGTTCAGCTACGGGTTGGTTTTTGGTGTCGGTATATGGGGAATGGCATCGTGGTCGATTACCGCGGGCTTATCTTCAGGTATGTCTTCGGTGTTGCTATCGTCAAATGCGCTTATCAGCATGGCTGTAGGGGTATTCATTCATAAAGAGTTGGCTTCAAAAAGGAAAGTTATTGGTGCTATGACAGCACTCATTGCATTAATGGTCCTTGTTTCAGCGACCAACGGAAATGTGACGTTGCAAGGTGGTATCTTCATCATGATAGCGGCGACTTGTTGGACAATTATGGGGATGATCGTCAAGGCTTCTAAAACAACTCAAGCGTTCGCGTTCAACGTATGGGGAATGCTGTTTGCGCCAATTCCATTGGTTATGTTTGCGGTGAGTATTTACGGGCCAAACATCGTGACAGAAGCATTTGAAGTATGGGATATGAATACGACGATTGCTGTGCTGTTCCAAGCTTATCCAACCACGCTATTTGGTTACTGGGTATGGAATAGGTTGTTGATTCGATACCCGCTGAGTACGACTGCACCAATGACTCTGCTAGTACCTGTTTTCGCATTGATATCAGGGTATTACATGTATGATGAAATACTAAGTACTGCGCAAGTTGTTGCCTGTGTTCTTTTCCTTATCGGAATAGGGCTGATAGTTAAACCTGGTAAAAAGGTAACCGAAGCTGTCGGTAAGCCAATAACGAACTAAGCATATGAAGCGACAGATGTTTACGTACATAACCATTGGGTTAAAGCGTATCTGTTGTTGAGCTTTAATAAACGCAACTCGTAGTTCAAAAAAAAGGCAGCCCCAAATAGCACGGGCTGCCTTTCTAATCACTTGAATAAAGGATTAGACAGTGGATTCGTTAATTGGCTTTAATGATACTTGCGCTGTTTTATCACTTTGCTCTTTTGGGGTACGTTTAGCCAGCACATAGTAGAACAGTGGCGTGAGTAGCAATCCAAAGATGGTTACACCAATCATGCCAGAGAACACAGCGATGCCCATTGCTTGTCTCATCTCAGCACCAGCACCCGTTGAGAACACCATTGGTACTACACCCATGATGAAGGCGATCGAGGTCATTAAGATTGGGCGAAGACGTAAGCGCGATGCTTCAAGAACCGCTTCCATTACAGTATGACCTTTGTCTTGCAACTCCTTGGCAAACTCGACGATTAGAATGGCGTTTTTGGTCGCCAAACCAACCAGCACGATTAGGCCAATTTGGGTGAAGATATTGTTGTCACTACCCCATAGAATCACGCCACTGATCGCTGATAAAAGCGTCATTGGGATGATTAGGATGATCGCCATTGGCAGACGTACACTTTCGTATTGCGCAGCAAGTACCAGGAATACCAACAAGATAACCAATGGGTAGATCAACATGGCTGTATCACCGGCTAACTTCTGTTGGTAGGTCAGTTCTGTCCATTCGTAAGTCATGCCAATTGGTAGTGCCTCAGCAAGGATCTGTTCAATCGCAGCTTGTGCTTCACCTGAGCTGAAACCTGGCATCGGGCTACCATTGATTTCTGCTGTAGTGTAGGCGTTGTAGTGCATCACACGATCAGGACCAGCACTGTAATTCACATCTACAAATGCGCCCAAAGGAATCATTTCACCGTTCGCGTTTCGAACCTCTAGCTGGCGAATCTGCTCTGGTGTTTGGCGGAACTCTTCGTCGGCCTGAACGTTCACTTGGTATGTGCGACCAAAGCGGTTGATATCATTGACGTAAGTGCTCCCCATATACGATTGTAGGGTAGAGAAAACATCGTCTAATGATAGGTCTTGCTTGAGTGCTTTCGTACGGTCAACATCCAGATCTAACTGTGGAACATTCACTTGATAGCTTGAAAACACGCCAGTTAGTGCCGGGTGAGCCCATGCTTTCATGATCACTTGTTGAGTCACACCATATAAGGCTTCATAACCATGGTTCGCTCTATCTTGGATCTGCAAACGGAAACCGCCAATCGTACCCAGACCTTGGACTGGTGGTGGTGGGAAGATCGCAATGAATGCATCAGGGATAGAGGCAAATTTTTGGTTCAGTTGACCGGCAATCGCATTGGCACTTAAACTCGGGTCTTGACGTTCGTCGAAATCGGCTAACGGAGTAAACACAATGCCGCTGTTTGGACTATTAGTGAACCCGTTAATGCTCAGCCCTGGGAATGCAACGGAGTGTTCGACACCAGGTTGTGCCAACGCAATCTCAGACATTTCACGGATAACGGCATCAGTACGCTCAAGTGAAGCCGCGTCTGGCAATTGAGCGAACGCAACCAAATACTGCTTGTCTTGACCTGGAACATATCCTGTTGGAGTTTGATCGAATTGGTACGCCGTTAAGCCAAGTAGGCCGATATACATCACACCAATCAAAGCTCCAAGTCGAATGGTCTTCTTGACTGCGTAACCGTAAGCGACAGAACCTTTGTTAAATAGCTTATTGAATGGGGTAAATACGAAGCGCCCAAACAATCCATCCATTGTACGCGTTAGCCAGTCTTTAGGTTGGTCATGACCACGTAACAACAAGGCCGATAGAGCTGGGCTCAACGTCAGTGAGTTGATTGCAGAAATGAATGTCGAAATCGTGATAGTCAATGCAAACTGTTTATAGAACTGACCCGTTAAGCCAGACATAAACGCCGTTGGGATGAATACCGCAGCGAGTACCAAAGTAGTCGCAACAATTGGGCCTGTCACTTCTCGCATCGCTTTTTCAGTTGCCGCGATAGGTGCGAGACCTTCTTCGATGTTTCGCTCAACGTTTTCAACCACCACGATCGCATCATCAACAACGATACCAATAGCAAGTACCAAGCCGAACAATGACAGGGCGTTTAATGAAAAGCCCATTAAGTACATGAAAGCGAATGTACCGACTAGCGAAACTGGAACCGCGACTAATGGAATGATCGATGCGCGCCAAGTTTGCAAAAACAGAACAACAACCAGTACAACAAGCAATACCGCTTCAAGCAGAGTTTGCACGACTGCTTCAATAGAACCACGAACGAATACCGTTGGGTCATACACAATCTCGTAGCTCACACCTTGTGGGAAGCTAGCTGACAGTTCTTCCATTTTAGCTCTTACGTCATCAGAAATCTGAATGGCGTTTGAACCAGAAGCTTGGAAGATTGGAATTGCAACCGCGTCTTGGTTATCAAGTAGTGAACGAAGCGAGTAGGTTTCGGCACCTAATTCAATACGAGCGACATCTTTCAAGCGGTTGATTTGGCCATCTTCACCAACCTTGATGATGATATTCTCGAACTCTTCAACTTCGCTTAAACGACCTTTAACATTGATAAGCAGTTGGAAGTCTGACGAACCACTTGGTTGAGCTCCCAAGCTACCTGCTGCAGCTTGTTGGTTCTGCTCGCGAATCGCAGAAATGACTTCACTAGGGTTTAGGTTCAAGCTTGCGACTTTGTTTGGATCAAGCCAAATACGCATGCTGTATTCGCCGCCACCAAACAGGCGAACGGCACCCACACCTTCAATTCGGGCAAGTTCATCCTTAACGTTAAGCGCTGCGTAGTTCGCAAGATACAGCAGGTCATAGCGCTCATCTGGAGACACTAAGTGAACTACCATGGTCAAATCTGGCGATGACTTTTCCGTCACAACACCAAGTCGCTGAACGGTTTCAGGCAAACGAGGTAGGGCACGATCAACACGGCTCTGAACTAGAGTTTGCGCTTTGTCTACGTCGGCACCAATGGCAAACGTGACGGTGAGCGTCATTACCCCATCCGAAGTCGCTTGAGAAGACATATACAGCATGTCTTCAACCCCGTTGATCTCTTCTTCAAGGGGCGACGCGACGGTGTCAGCTATGACTTTCGGGTTCGCGCCCGGGTAGGTCGCTGTTACAACGACAGTCGGAGGAACTACCTCAGGGTATTCAGTGATAGGCAGTTGCCATACAGACAATGCACCACCGATGAATATGAGTATCGACAGCACGGATGCAAAGATCGGCCGACGAATAAAGAACTGGGAAAACATTGCAATGGTTCCTTTATTGCTTCACTTGCAGAGTCAGTAGTTCAGTGCGCTGCTGATCTCTTAATGCTTGTTGCTGGCGAATATTGGCAAGGGTCTTTTCATCAGCCATAGCAACTTCGTCAGGGGTAACAGGCATGTTAGCGCGAACGCGTTGTAAGCCATTCACGACGATCTTTTCATCGCCTTTTAGACCATCTAACACAATACGCAATCCGTTAAGACCTTCACCAAGAGCGATCGCTCGGTATTGGACAATATTGTCATCGCCTAAAACCAAAACATACTTGTTGTTCAAATCCGTACCAATCGCTTTGTTATCAATCAACACGCCTTGGTAGCTATCAGAGCCCGCGATGCGCATTTTTGCGAACATACCCGGCAAAAATTGCTTATCCGCGTTATCAAAAACGGCGCGAACTTGAATGGTTCCTGTTGATTCATCAATCGCATTGTCTACAAAATCGATGTAGCCGATATGAGGGAAGTCAGTATCGTTAGCTAGCGCCATTTGAACGACATTTTCAATTTCGCCATCCGCTGAGATGAGGTTGTTAATTTCTTGATATTTAAGGAAGTTGCGCTCGTCAATGTCGAAGTAAGCATACATTTTCGAAGTAGACACTAAGGACGTAAGTACCGTTTGACCTGTAGTTACATAGTTACCTTTGGTCACTTCTGCAAAAGAAACTTTACCTGTAATTGGAGCACGTACTAGAGTGAACTCAAGGTCTAATTCAGCTTTTGCCAAAGCAGCTTTAAGAGCTGAAACACTTGCCACACTGCGCTGTTTATCTGCAAAACGTGCATCAACGGTCTCTTGGGAAATCGCTTTGGTTTTGCTCAGTCTTTGAGCGCGTTCATAATCTTTGATTGCTTGATTCAAGCTTGTTTGAGCACTGCTAAGTTCCGCTTTCAAACGGTTAACTTCAGCAACAAACAAACGATTGTCGATTGAGAAAAGCACTTCTCCAGCTTCCACGAGATGACCTTCTCGGAAGTGAACACGATCAACGTAGCCCGACACTCGTGGCATCACGGTTACGGTTTGAGGTGATTCTAATCGGCCAGTGTATTGATCAAGCTCGGTAACCTGTTCTACAAGTACTTGTGCCACTTCAACTGTTGGCGGTGGTGGCGCTGATGCAGGAGCTTCGGCGTGTGAATCTTGACATCCAGACAACACCAATGGCGCTGCAAATGAGATTAGTAGAAGAGGCGTTTTAAGGTGTTTGCCTACCATCTCGCTATCCTTATGTTATTTTTGTACCGATCGGTATAATAATCCTGACTTTTGATATTGATCAAGTAAAATTTATAGAATGAATGGTTACAACATATGGACAACGTATGCCTGCCGCATTACCATTTAGGGGATTGAACGAATAAGTGGTAGTGAGATTATGGTAGTCGGTACAGCAGGTCGACCACGCAGTTTTGACCAAGAAAAGGCGCTAGAAGAAGCATTAAAAGTGTTTTGGGAACAAGGGTTTGAAGGGACTTCTCTTTCTGACTTAACCAAGGCAATGGGTATCAATAAACCCAGTATGTATTCCGCCTTTGGTAATAAAGAACAACTGTTTCTTAAAGCGGTCGAAATGTACAAAGCCCGTGAATCAGAATATTTTTATCAGGCATTAGAACAGGCTGACATACGAAAGGTGATCACGGACATCATTATTGGGTGTGCAGAAGCACACAGCTGTAAAGATAAGCCAAAAGGTTGTTTGATGATCCAAGGTGCCTTGGCATGTAGCGCTGATGCTAGCCCGATCAAACAGGCGATGATCGATTGTCGAAAAGAGATGGGTGAAATACTGCTAGCAAGGTTCACCAAGGCTCAAAATGAAGGCCAGTTAATTGAATCTGCTGATCCACAAGTGATGACCCATTTCATGGCCACGTTTCTCAATGGTTTATCAGTTCACTCTATGGATGATGTGTCGCCAGAGATGATTATCGCAGTGGCGGAGCTTGGAATAAAAGACTTGCACGCATTCTGTGTAAATTAATGCTTTAATTCAGGTTAAAGGGGTTCGTTTTTAGCCCTGGAGCATGAGGTTTGGACTGTCTTGGTTATTCAAACCTCTCAAGTAGCGCAGTACCATTTCATTACTTTTCCAATCACCGAGTTGGATGAGCTGGGTTAAATTTAAACCTGCATGATAACCATCTTGTAGTGCGCCGACACGGCTAGAGTGACCGCTCCATACATTTCGGTGAGCTTCTGTTGGTGTGACAACGTCACCCAATTCAACGAGTAGATCGTGAGCACGCTGATAAATGCGGTCGATAGTCATTCCCGACATCGGAGTCTGTCGATAGCCTGCAGGTCGTCCACCTTTGACGGTTAACCAACAAAAGATAAAATCATCTTCATCCAACGGCTGACAATAGGTTTGGATATAGCGTTTTACAATCGCTGAAAACCGGCCTGTTAATCGCTTCGGCTCTGGACTGATTGTGGTTTTAGATGTAACACGTTCGATGTTGATGTCGCCATTTTCAAGAAACTTAATGTGTTTTTTTCGTATCTTACCAATTTCGCCCTCTCGAAGTAGGGTGCCATAAGCAACGGTAAGAACAGCGAGATCTCGATAAGGAACCGCGCGCTTTTCATTGCCCCATAAATCCATCAATCTTAGCAAATGGTGCTTTCGAAATGGCTTAGCTTGCAGCTCGATAACTTGCGAGCCGGTAATTTCCATCTCATCTTTTGGCAGTGATTTAAAGAACGTGGAGATGGCCGGCAGTTTAGTGACGTCATCCGTATTCATAATTTTGTGGAACAGGCTAAGCTGCGCTCGATATTGCTTAAGCGTATTAATCTTCACATCGAACTCTAGCTTAAGCGACTTGAACCAAGTTAATAGGACAGGGGCGTATATTGGAAAACTATAAACGTTTTGTTCTTTGCAGTAGTCATCCCATTTACGCACAACGAACGCTAACATCTTTAAAGTGTGAATACTCAAGCCGCCGCGGTTTTCTTCGAACTCGTCTAAGTGCTTTCGCACTAGAGGTAACTCAGTCCAATTAGGATCAAAACTCTCATTAAGGTTGGGAAAGTTAAGTTTAAAGCGGCTGAGCTTTTCTTTTTGCTTCTCCCACTGCTGGACAGTTTCTTGATGAGAACGCTCAGGTGACAGCGTCACTTGGCTTTGTCGTTTCGTTGGGAAGTTCGAGTTCGTCATTGTTTCTATTTTAACAATATAGTGTGATATAACTGTAATTATATCACACTATGTAATTAGGGCGACGGTCGACATAAAAAACTCCATCAAACGAGGTGAGTTTCGTCTGTTAATTAGACAATGAGCCTAAATGGGAAATTAAGATGATGATCAGAGATTAATATACAGCCTAAGCATGTCTTTATGCTGGATACCGTTTTCGAATATTGGCTCGCTGTAATTGATAAGGAAATAGTCTTTAGATACCGAATCAACACGAAACCCCAACTTCTGATAGTACGTTAATTGATAGCCAAAGGTACCAGTCCCTAACTCTAGGCGAGTGATACCTTTGTTTGGTAACTCTGCAAGCACCGACTTTAAAAGTTTTGTACCAATACCAAGACGTTGGAGACTGGGCAGTACTGAGACATTAAAAATCTCAACAGTGGTAGAAGTGACTGGTTTAGCAATACAAGCTCCTAGTACTTCATTATTATCACAAGCAATAAAGCACCAAGAATCATATAGATACGAGGAAATACTCGCCTCGGATGGATCCGCTTCTAACAGCAAATCAAACGGAACCTGGCAGGGTTCAATTTATTTAAATTCCAAGAAGAACTCCTCGTGTATAACTAAAACGTTAGGAACTAATTAAACGCCATATTTGCAGCCATCACCACCAAAAGAACGGCAAAAATTTTCTTAATCGTGGCAACAGGAAGATGGTTAGTTGCCTTTGCTCCCAATGGTGCAGTAAACCAAGAGGTCGAAACAATACCAAGCAAGGCTGGTAAATAAACAAAACCGGCAAAACCATCACTCAACGAAAAATAGGGAAGGCCAGAGCTCACGTAACCGACAGACCCAAACAGCGCGATGATGATCCCACATGCCGATGCACAACCGATAGCCTTTTTGACGTTAACAGAAAAGAAAGACAACAAAGGAACCAAAAGAGCACCGCCACCGATACCGATCATCGCAGACAATGCGCCAGTGATGGTGGTAAGAGCGGTAAGTACACCTTTATTAGGTAAGGTACGTTCAGGTACGTTGTCAGTTTTGCTACTAAGGAACATTTTAATTGCGATAAGAAATACACTCACAGCAAAAATGGTTCTAACGACTTGGTCTGGCAATTGCGCGGCCATAAACCCACTGATCAGCGCGCCCGAAGCAACACCAACCATAATCCAAGGTGCGATATCCCACGGTACATTGCCATTTTTGTGGTGAGCGATAGCAGAAGAAGTCGAAGTGAAGAGTATTGACGCTAAAGAGGTTGCAATAGCGACGACTACCACTTGCTCCGAAGGCAACACGCCGAACTGCAACAAAATAATGCTTAAGATTGGGACGATAACTAGACCGCCACCAATACCCAATAGCCCAGCTAAAAAGCCAACGCCGCTACCTAACACAGCACAACACAATATCAGTACTATTTCACTCACCCTTACTCTCCTATTAAATATTAGGGTTTGCATTCCATACAAAGCAAATCATCAAAATGTGATGAAGTAATATAACTGAGTAGCACATCAATGCCACCCTATAACTACATGAATATTTCTCATAATCAATGTGAAGGAATACCACTGTTTTTTGACTCTTGATTCGCGCTATAAAATAAACTCTTCTCTAAATCTAGCGACAACTTACAGTTATATTGGCATTTGAAGTTATTCAATTATTAAATAAAGCTGTGGTGACTAATGACTGGGACTATAAAAATAATCCAGAAAGCCTAGAGAGAGTAAGGAAATTAGCTTTCAACTCAGGAAATAGGATACCGCTCAACATGACTACTGATTTCAACTTTACGATTAAAAGCATCGGACTTGATGAAAATTACCACCCTTCAGACAGTACGCGTATTACAACCAACTTTGCCAACTTGGCGCGTGGTGAAAACCGTCAGAGAAATCTTCGTAATGCATTGAACATGATTAACAACAATTTCAATGCTTTAGCAAGCTGGGACAACCCAAATCGAGACCGCTACTCTGTTGAATTAGAGATCGTGTCTGTTGATATCGACATTGAAGGCAAAGGCGAAAACTTCCCATCTATCGAAGTATTGAAAACTAACATTGTCGATCACGCGACTAATGAACGCATTGAAGGTATAGTGGGGAATAACTTCTCTTCATACGTGCGAGATTATGATTTTAGTGTTTTGTTGTTAGAGCATAATAAAGATAAGCCTGGCTTTAGCGTTCCTAATAATTTTGGTGAACTGCACGGTAATTTATTCAAATCGTTCATTAAGTCTGACACATACAAAGCGAACTTTAAAAAACTACCTGTTATCTGCCTAAGCGTATCAGATAATAAAATATACCAACGCACAGACAACCAACACCCAGTTTTAGGTTTCGAATATCAGCCAAACGAATCATCTTTAACTGAGCAATACTTTAAGAAAATGGGCCTAGAAGTGCGTTACTTCATGCCACCAAATAGTGTTGCTCCGTTGGCATTCTACTTCTTTGGTGACCTACTTAACGATTACTCAAACCTTGAGCTGATCAGCACAATTAGTACGATGGAAACTTTCCAGAAGATATACCGCCCAGAAATCTACAACGCGAATGCGGTTGCGGGTAATCGTTACCAACCAAACTTAAAGAACTCAGATCACTCACTAACACAAATTGTGTACGACCGTGAAGAGCGTAGCAAACTAGCAATCAAGCAAGGTAAATTCGCGGAAGAGCACTTTATCAAACCGTTCCAACACACGTTAGACCAATGGTCTGCAAGTTTCGCTTAAGGCTAGGGGATTGTATATATGTCAAAACTACTACCAACCTCTACCGCAGGCAGTCTACCGAAACCTTCATGGCTAGCTGAACCAGAAAAGTTGTGGTCACCGTGGAAGTTACAAGGTAACGAACTGGACGATGGCAAACAAGATGCTTTACGTGTCTCATTGCAATCTCAAGAACTTGCCGGCGTCGATATCGTCAGTGATGGTGAACAAACAAGACAACACTTTGTGACGACTTTCATTGAGCACTTAAGTGGTGTTGACTTCGAAAATAGAAAAACCGTTAAAATCCGCGATCGTTATGATGCAAGTGTGCCTACAGTAGTAGGTCCGGTTTCGCGTCAAAAACCTGTTTTTGTTGAAGATGCGAAATTCTTACGCTCTCAGACTAAACAACCGATCAAGTGGGCGCTTCCCGGCCCAATGACGATGATCGACACGCTTTACGATGATCATTACAAGAGCCGTGAAAAACTGGCGTGGGAATTCGCTAAAATCTTGAACCAAGAAGCGAAAGAGTTAGAAGCGGCTGGTGTGGACATTATCCAGTTTGACGAACCGGCATTTAACGTATTCTTTGATGAGGTGAATGACTGGGGTATTGCTTGCTTAGAAAGAGCGATTGAAGGCCTTAAGTGTGAAACAGCTGTCCACATCTGTTACGGCTACGGTATTAAAGCGAACACTGATTGGAAAAAAACACTTGGTTCAGAGTGGCGCCAATATGAAGAGGTATTTCCAAAGTTACAGAAGTCGAAGATCGACATCATCTCTTTGGAATGCCACAACTCGCATGTTCCAGTAGAACTACTTGAATTGATTCGCGGCAAGAAAGTCATGGTTGGTGCAATCGATGTAGCGACCGATGAAATTGAGACGCCAGAAGAAGTAGCAGAGACCTTACGAACTGCACTCAAATACGTCGACGCTGACAAGCTTTACCCATGCACTAACTGCGGTATGGCACCATTATCTCGCACTGTGGCCAATGCCAAGTTGGACGCTTTAAGTGCCGGAGCCGCCATCGTTCGAAAAGAACTTGAAGTTGGTATCTAATCGAAAAGTAAATTAGCAACGGGACTTTAATGAGCCCCTCATTATATTTCTTTGGTCACAAGCGTAATACCAAAGTTAGAGACTTATTGAGTTTACAATAGAACGCTATTGCTGATTTCAGCAGTTAAAGTTGAACATGAGCTACAAGGCATCTCGTCGAGGTGCCTTTTTTCATTTTTAACGCTTTTAATAAGATGAACTCTTCTATCTTGAGTGTCATCAAATGGCAATTCAGCTTCTTAGTGGGTGGGTATTATGGCGCCAGATTTCAGGGCACCACTACTAACTAAGAGAGTATTTTATGTTCAAGAAAACACTGATTGCTGCTTCATTAGCTATGACCGCCACTTATTCATTCGCAGCGCCAGCACCTGTTCCAGCAACTGCACCAACGGCAGTTGAAGCGCCTCAAGTTGTTGTATTTAAGAATGTGAATGTTTTCAACGGAACTGAAAATAAACTGTATGACAACCACTCGGTTGTGGTAACAGGCAACAAAATTACTGCTATCACGAAGGGCAATGCAGATATCCCTACAGACGCGGAAGTGATTGATGGCGAAGGCCGAACGTTGATGCCAGCCCTTATCGATGCGCACATGCACTTAACCTTGCCTAAGGGTTTATTGGGTACCAATGATATGCGCTGGTCAGAAATCGCGATTCATGGTCAAGAGTTTGCTGAAATGTACCTAGACATGGGCTTCGGAACTATTCGTGATGTGGGTGGTGCTGATGGTGCTTGGACAGACATGGAACGTGATAGACGCTTGAAAGAAGTGCCGCGTATCTATGCTTCAGGTGCACCGGTTGCTCCAATCGGTTCTCATGCGGATGTTGGTTTGCAATCGCGCCGTCTAACAGATTCGCCCCAGAACCTTGAGCTACTAAATATCATGAGCAACGCAAACGGTGTTGATCAAATTAAAGCACAGGCAAGATATAACTACCGTCAAGGTGGTCAGTTTACTAAGGTATTCCAATCGGGTGGTGTATCGTCGAAATTTGACCCTTGGCAGTATAACTCATACCTAGATGAGGAAGTGCGTGCAGCGGTCGCTGTTGCAGAGTCGTACGGCAGTTATGTTGCAACTCACGTATATTCTGAAGAGGGCATGCATCAAGCGCTTGACCAAGGTATCAAATCGATTGAGCATGGCTTTATGTTTAAAGCGGATATGGCAGAGAAGTTCAACCAAGAAGGTGCATTCATCGCGACCAACTTAACGGCATTCTCACCAGATATTGCGACAATCCCAGTGGTACAAGACCCACTGATTCAGAAAAAACTTGCATCTGCACAAGCGGCATTTGGTACTTATCAAAAAGAGATGAAAGCAGCTGAAGATGCAGGTTTTGACCGTCGTGCCTTCAATGTGGACTGTGTAGGTACTGCTGATATCTGTGCTAAGCAGATTGCTCATGAGATTTGGTTGAACGCTGATATGTTCGGTAACTTCTCGGCACTACGTGCAATGACTTCGACTTCAGGCCGTATCTCAGCAGAGCTTATGCAGCCGTGGATCGACCCTTACTCAGACGCAAAACTGGGTGTTATCGAAGTCGGTGCTTACGCTGACATCGTATTGATTGACGGTAACCCATTGGAAGATATCACTCTGATTGGTGGTCGCGATACTTGGTTTGGTGAAGCGAACGATGCCAAAAAAGATGGTTCTCACTTAACAGAAATGGACCTAGTGATGAAAGACGGTAAGATCTTTAAGAATACGCTTTGAGCGTCTTACGCAACGGGTCTAAATTAGTCAAAGTCCGGCTTACTTAGCCGGACTCTTTGTTTTTGAACCGGATAACGAAGCGTATAAATAATTTGACCAAGTAACACAAATTGCTAACACTCATTAGGGTTTTCAACGATTAGAAGTACTTATGAGTAAAAAACAAGATAAGGACATCGCATTAGTTTCTCGTGAAAACGTTGAGTTTTTCGCCTCAATGTTTAAAGAAATCGATGGCAAAACTTATGCATTATTGCGTTCTGCGACGATCCCCAATGACATTCATACAGATGTTGAGTATGAGTATCTACCGGAGTCAAGCCTCAAGAACTTCTTAGAGGTGTTGTCCGAACACCTTTCTGACGATTCTTTAGGCTGGTTATTTCTTAGGAACTGTAAGGAAACCTATATACCTCGTTTCTTATCGTTGATATCAGAGCGAACCACAGTCAAAGATGCATTAGAACAGTTCTGTGTGATATTAAAACACGAGTCGACTGGCGCGAATGTGTACCTTGAACACGCTGGCAATACATGGTGGTTAGTGCGACAAAAATCCGGTTTGGACGAAACGTGGTTTAAATATGCAGAAATGTTTTCTGTGCTCTTTATGACGGAACTTCTGAGAGCGTTGAGCAATGACAAATGGAAACCGGCGAGAATCGGCATTCAGAGTCCCAATATTGAAGAGTTCCGTAAATTACCTTCATTGGAATTAGCCCAGTTCTTTATTGAACGACCGGTAACTGCCGTAGAGATCCCAGAAGCCATTCTGTTAGATCCAGTTCAAATATCAGCGCCAATTAAGGCCTTTACCCATCCACTTACTGCCGAAGAGTTAGAGTCGTTAAGTTTTACTGAGCAGTTTACGTTAGCAATTAAGCCATACCTTTCTATGGGTAAACTGCCGATAAAAATTGCTGCTGATATCTTAAGAATGAATGTAAGAACTCTGCAACGTAAGCTAAGCGCCGAGAATATTATTTATAAGCAGTTTGTAGAAAAGTTAGTTTTTGAACAGGCTTCAGAACACATTGTCAATTCTAAAGAGTCAATTACTGAAATAGCCAACCGTTATGGATATTCAGATGCGGCGCACTTCACACGTTCTTTTAAGCGCATTTTTGGGTGTTCACCGTCCAATTACCGACGAAAACACCGTTAAAAAACTTAAGTTTGGAATAGCTGATTTTTATGTCGCCAAATGGCAAGTCTCAATACTGGATAAAATAAAAAAACACAACTAACTTATTGATTGGGTCTAATTAATTGTTCAAATCTACTAATTGCTGATTAATTGATTGAACAATTTTCTGGATGGATATGGATTATCACAACATACAAAGGAACAAAGTATGGCGAAATCAATTAAGTTGGCTACGATAGCGGTGTCAGTCAGCACGGCTTTTTCTGTTTCGGCAGCATCAACACTTTTTACTAATGTAGATGTGTTTAACGGTACAGAAGACAAACTTTATGAAAACCACCATGTATTGGTTGAAAACAATCTTATTACCAAGATTTCAGCACAGCCAATCGAAGCAGGCGACGCGACGGTTATCGATGGAAATGGGAAAACGTTAACGCCAGGTTTTATAGAGAACCATGCACACCTCATGTTAATGGGGCCAAGTCTACCTAAGATGGAAGCCGATGTTACGTGGGAAGACTTTGCTATCCATGGTACTCAAATGGCAGAAATGTATCTGATGCAAGGATTCACTACGGTGCGTGATGCTGGCGGAGCGAATGGCGGGCTAAGAAGAGCTATCGATTCTGGCAATATTGCAGGCCCTCGTTTTTATCCATCGGGAGCGTTTATAAGCGCGCGCGGCGGACATGCTGATTTCGCAAATTATACTGCGCCTCCTGGGGTAGAAACCAACTTTAGTCGTCTCAATATGGCTCAAGAGGCGGACGATGTGGCTGACGTTAAGAAGTTTTCGCGCAACAACTTTCGAATGGGTGCAACTCAGTTGAAATACATGCAGTCTGGTGGGGTGGTTTCGGCATTCGACCCGTGGCAACTGCTATCTGGCTCACCGGAAGAGGTAGCAGCTGCAGTTCAAGTTGCTGATACTTATGGAAGTTACGTAATGGCTCACTCTTACCGAAAAGAAGCTATTATGAGTGCGCTAGATGCTGGGGTGATGTCAATTGAACATGGTTTTATGTTCGATTGTGAAATTGCCGACGAGATGAATGAGAAAGGTGCATTTATCACAACCAACTTAACGGCATTTGATCCAAATCTTTTCGACATTCCTGCGATTAAAAGTGTCCCTGCAAGTTTACGTAAAGCTCAGTCCGCTACAGAGGCTTTCAAGGACTACATCCCTAATATGAAGAAGTGTCCAGTTAAACGCGGTTTCCATACTGACTGCGTAGGTACGGTAGATGCTTGTAATATACAAATTGCCTATGAAAAGAAACTGAACTACGACTTTTTTGGTGCGTTTGAGTCATTAAAAGCAATGACGTCCGTTGGTGGTGAAATTGCAGAACTGACAGGTGATTTTACTAACCCTTACCCAGAGGCGAAACTCGGAGTGATTGAGGTGGGTGCATATGCAGATATCTTATTGTTGGATGGCAATCCACTTAAAGATTTCTCTGTTGTTGGAACAGGTGATAAGTGGTTTGGTGCCGATAAACGTCCTGAAAGCCCAGAATCAATTGTATTGATCATGAAGGATGGCGTGATCTACAAGAATATTCTGTAATTTAAGTCAACGAGTGGGGTGTTCAACGTTCAACGTTGTCACCCCTAATTTAGATGTACGCCGGAGAGTAAGTTTGTCACGTCTACTTTTAATTCTTCTCAGTTTAATATCTTCAACTAGCTCGGCCTATGAGGTTATCGAGTTAGATTGGAAGCAATTGAGACCACATGTACCTAGAACAGTCGAGCTGCCGATACTAGATTATAACCAGAGGGCTGCGGTACAAGAAGCTTACACCTTAATGAATGTTACTAACGAAAAAAATTCAGTTCGGATTTCGGAAATATATTCACAGTTCAAAGCACAAGGCATCGATCTCGAGCAGTTGTTTGAACTACGTACTGAATACATGCAACAAGAACAAAAAGCGGCTGAAACAACCACTTCTGATTATGATGAAAAGTATGTTCGTATTCCGGGGTATTTAGTGCCTCTAGAGTTTTCTAGCCCCTTAGTGGCTTCCGAATTTTTGTTAGTTCCAGTTGCTGGAGCATGTATCCATATGCCTCCTCCGCCTGCTAATCAGATTATTCGGGTTAGTTACCCAGAAGGTTTCAAGGTTGAAACGGTTCAGTACCCTGTTTGGGTTGAAGGGAAGTTCAACTCATCGCTTCATTCGGATGATGTGTATTTAGTTGATGGTGAAACCAATGTCACTATGGGTTACACAATGAAAGCGACGATAGTAGAGGATTACCTTTAGCTCATCTAGCGCTTCCAATAGATTGGACACTAAATCAAAAACATACGACAGTTCATAAAGTACAACTTGTTCCGAGTGTCGTTAAATGGCCATTTTTCAAAGTTTAGATCATTAAAATCATCGAAAGGAATCAGATGAATGAGAGTATCATTAATGAATACAAAACTATCCACGATTAGCCTTGCGGTTATTAGCTCAATGTTGGCAACTCCAATTATGGCAGCCAATTTCGATAGCCCAGATTCAGTAGAAAATACCATTGCTCAACAAAAAGAGCAGCAGCTAGATTGGCGTGAAAAACTCGCCGAGGATGGTTTTACATTTGGTGCCGATTATTTCGCTTTAGGGCTAACCTCAAACGATGGGGCTAATGGTGATAGCGTCGATGCCTCATCAGGCGTTGCTCGTTTATACGGATCGTGGAACCTACTAGGTAAGGACACTCAGAACTCAGGTAGTTTGGTATGGAAAATAGAGCATCGTCATTCATATAGCGATACTTCTCCTAAAGAATTTGGTTTTATTGGAACGGACCAAATCGGATATGTAGGAATGATTGGTCCTGCTTTTAGCGACCAAGGCTTTCGAGTCACAGACCTAAACTGGAAGCAAAAAATCAATGATGGTAAGGGTACGATTATTGTAGGCTGGCAAGATGTCACAAACTATGCTGATGTTTATGCTTTGGCTAGCCCGTGGTCTGGCTTTACTAATTTAGCGTTCTCAACAGGCTCAGGGGCGATGGGTCTTCCAGATGATGGTGTGTTAGCCTTGTCAGCGGGTCACATGCTTGGTGAGAACTTTTATGTGGTGGGTGGCATTGCCGATGCAAACGGTAAGTCAGATGATATCTTTGATGGATTCGATACTGCGTTTGGCAGCGATGCTTCCTATTTCACGACATTAGAACTGGGTTGGACAAAGTCACAAGAGCAGATTTATACGGATAACTTCCATGTTACTTTGTGGAACTTTGGCGACGATACTAGGCATAGTAACAGTGCTTCTGCTGAAGGAGGAAAAGGTATCAACTTCTCTTGGAGTCAGTTTATGACTTCACAAGTAATGCCATTTGTCCGTGGTGGGTTCTCTGAAGGTGATGTTGCTCTCTACGATAAATCACTTTCGGTTGGTTTGGGTTACTTTGGATTAGGCAAGGCGACAAATAACCTTGGCGTCGCGGTTAACTGGGCTGAAGTGAATGGTGAATCTTTTGAAGCCGGAGCCAAAGCCATTAGCGGTAACACCGAACAGTGGACTGCGGAGATCTACTACAACATGCAGTTTGGTGATCATCTGCAAATAACACCAGATATTCAATATATCAAAGACCCAGCGTTCTCTAGTGAGAGCAGTACATGGGTGTTCGGTGTGAGAGCACGAGTCTTTATCTAATATAAATACAGCGACAGGTTTCTATATTATTCGTTGTTAACTGGCATATTTAACTGTTCTTTAGCACAAACCACAATAATTCAAAGCTAGATAAAGCGCCATTTTAACTTCGATGATATTAGGACATTTTCGCTTTGTTATAACAGGCCGACTTCGTATTACGTACATTATGTTAAATCAAAGGCGTTATAAATAAGGCAGAGTTTTATCTAAATACCCTGCCTTACTTCAATCTTAGTCTTACTACGTGATATTGAAGTTATTTAACCAAAGTGCTTATTTACCATAAAATAGATAATAACCATAAATGTTGTTGTTCAGCGAATGCTGAGCATTCTTGAACAGCAACATTTTTACATTATCTATCCAAGCAAAACGTCGTGATTCTAAGCCTTATAGACTAACAATCTTTGAGCCCATGACATTCGCGACACCGCTAACTTTAACTCGTTGAACGCCATGTTCGTTTGATTCTACTGAAGCGAAGATCTGAGACAAGCTACCCATGGCTCGGCCTTGCTCAAAAACAAATGAACGTGAATGTTCGAGCGCCAAATACTTATCTAGATAACAAGCAAGAGCGCCACTTGCGCTTCCCGTCGCAGACTCTTCTGAGATACCAAACAAAGGTGCAAAGTTGCGACAACTTGCGGTTACTTCGGTGTCCTCGGATAACTCAAACACATGAGCGCCAACTAACTCGTACTCTTTAGAGAATTCAATCAACTTGGCTTCGTCTATGTTTAACTTGTCTTGATATCCTTTAGGCACTTGAATAATAAGGTCAGGTAAACCGGTCGATACCACCTGCGCTGGAAAGCTTATAGACTCCAATGCTTGTTCTTCGAGGCGAATTAAACCAGACATTTCGGAATTAGAAAAAATACGCCCAAACGTTGGTAAAGCCTGATCCATGGTGACCTCACCCAGAGCGTTGACCGATACAGGTAATACCCCTGATTTGGTTCTCTGGCGATATTGACCGTCGGCGATAAAACCTTTCTGATGTAATACAGAAAATGTAGCCAACGTCGCATGTCCACAAAAATCCACCTCGCCAGTGGTAGTAAAGAAAGAGACTTCAAAGTCCACTTCTACATCTCTACTTACAAACGCTGTCTCTGAGTAACCGATAATCTGAGCGATGTGTAGCTTATCCTCATCGTTGAGACGACCGCCATTCAAAACGACACCAGCCGGATTTCCCCCACCTCCGTCCTTTGTAAACGCGTTTACTAAAAATACCTCTATCTTATCCATCAGCCCTGAGTACCTTGTTTACCAATGATGAATAACTTACTGGCAAAGTAAACTAAGTGCAAATACGCCGTTTAATTACAAATTTGTGACAATTTTAAGTATGTTCTGATATAAATTCACCGCTCTGAATATCTCTCCCTCTTTCGCCACAGCTTTACAAATACCAGGATTTTAATTGTGCCTTTAGTTCGAATGACAAAATTGAAAATAGCAGTAGCCAGCACTGCTTTGATCGTGGCTAGTCTACTCGGTTGCCAAGCGTTCAGTTCCAATGCGTCTGAGACTGAAGAAACAAAGCTCATCATCCACTACCTTGACCAAGTATTAGATGCAACGCACCAATATGCCGTCGACAATGGTGGTTTGCCACCTATCACTTTAGATACTGACGCTAACTTTGGTTATTTGAATATCAACAACCTTATCGAGAACCCAGGATTATCCACGTGGCAAGGTCCATACCTACCCTTCGAAGATACTTGGATCGGGGGGGACCAGTACATTAGTCATCCTGACTATATCGCGACACAGATCTTGCTAAAAGAAAAAGACAGCTCATGGGTGAGAGGAAGCTCTGAAACGGGCTGCCAACCTTCATCTGAGGCATGTTCATTAGCGGCTTGTATCTGGTTAGTACCACTCGGAGCGGCTCAGGAAATCAACCACATGATTGATGGTGAGATGAATATGGCTGATTCAGATGCCGAAGGTACCATTCGATTTGAAAAAGCTATTGTGGGGAGCCTAGTGTGTAAAATTGGTGACGATTATCCTTTGCCAGAATGATTCACTTTGTCTTTGGATAGCTCAATTGGAATATAGAAATTTAGTTATAATGCATTATACTACTTACGACTCCCTGTTAGCTTTCAATGAAAGCGGTTAAAGAAAACTTGATCGTTCGCAGTTCAAAATGGGCACTTGAAAATACTCGCGCACCTAAAACCATTTCTTAAAGTAGAAGTAAGCTCCCAGTAGGCCCGTGCAGCCAATACAAATACCCACAACAAACCAAAAAGCGAGTTCATTTTCGATACCTGGCATTCCTCCGACATTAACTCCCATCAAGCCAGTGAAAAAGCCTAATGGAAGAAAAATGGCTGCCACAACGGTTAAAACAAAACTGCGATTATTAAGCTCTTCAGACACCCTACTCAGAAGCTCCTCCTTGACCATATTGGTGCGTTCTTTAATAGTATCGATGTCTTCCACATAACGGATCTGCCTATCCGCGATGCTACGTAACGCCATACGATCAATATCACTCAACCAATGTAATGGTTCGGTGGCGAGCTTGTTTAATGCTTCTCTTTGTGGAGCGATATATCGTCTAATACCAATGCACTGCTGCCTATTCTTGAGTAGTTTCGAACGTAATTGACTCGGCTCATCAACGAACAGCGCTTCTTCAATCTCTGATGCATTGTCTTCTAAGAAGTTAATCGTATCGTTCATCCTCGCGACCACTCGGTCAGTCCACTGAACTAGCAACTCTCCTGCAGATAAGGGACCCGAATGGTTTTCTAGACTCGCCAAAATATCTTGTGTTGAGGTTAGAACTCTCTTCCTCGTGCTAATCAATATTTTGCCATTAGTCCAAATTCTAACGGACACCATATCTTCGGGATTCGCTCCTTCGTTCAAATTCACTCCTCTTAAGATAAGAAGCAAATTATTTACCCGAGTAAGAACATGCGGACGATTGTCTGGATTGATCAAACCGTCAACAGCAATTTCATTCAAACCACTACAGTTTTGAATCCATTGTTGAGCTTCAGGTTCACTATAATCAAAATGCAACCATAGCCCCGATTGGTCACTTTCAAAGTCATTAACCTGCTCCCAATCGATTAAATCACCACCTCCGGCACCATCTAACACCATTGCATGTATAAGGCCCTTAGGAGCATTTTTTGCATAGCCAAATTGAGACATGTTTATCCTCGTTAAGAATGAAAATTCATCAGTTTTAGGCAGTTACAGAAGCACTAACAGATTCTTACTGTATACTAAACATAGTTAGTTTTTCTGCTATATACTCTCAAAAATGTAGCGACACCGTATTAGACTATTAATTCGACCAATGCACGTAATATTGGCTAGGAGGCCTCGTGTCAAAGAGCTTCAACCTTGAGGATGCAGGGCAGATTTTTGTTGGCGCCTTTGCTCTCGCCGTGCCAATTTCATTTTCTGAAGAGGCTTGGTTGTTGGGTGAAAGTTTGCCAACAACGAACCTCACTTTACTTTTTCTTCTGTCGTGTGTGTTTTTGTCAATTTATGCCTTTGAGAGCGTTTACCAAAGGAATATCAGCGGTAGAGTGACGGAGTTTATATCGCGTATCGCGATTGCTTACGTATTAACAATAATGGTCGTTGCTTTAGTTTTGCTGTGCATTGACAAGTTACCAGTGCTTGATTCTCCGTTGGTCGCGTTAAAGCGCGTCATTGTCATCGCTATGCCAGCATCAATGGGCGCTATTATTGTTGATGGATTTGATAAGGAATGAATATAGTCTAAACAACTTACTCTCACAGTCCGAAGCGAGATATTAATACCTTATCTTGCTTCAAGTACTCAAAAATTATAATAGTTTTATGAAACTCTTAATGTATTAACCAGCTTTTTGGGATGCGAAAAATGTAAACCTTGCAAACATACATGAGACTTTTTAGGCACGTATTTAGCCTGTAATTTTTCTTCTATGCCGCATACCACTAACGTAAAATTAACTTGCTCAGACAAGCGAAACATAAATCTCAAAAATTCATAGCTGACAGGGTTCTTCCCCATATTCATAGCAAAACTTCCGTCCAGCTTTACTACATCAAAAAGCCCTTTATTTAAAAGTTCATAGTTCGTATAGCCTGAGCCAAAATCATCTATCGCGAAGCGACAGCCCAAGCGTTTCAAACTTTGAAGGTTGTCTAGTACATGCTTCTGCAAAATCGCTTCACTATGTTCAACCAACTCAAAAATCAACTTTTTACGAACTTCTGGGCAACGTTTAGTTAAGCTGAAAATATCGTTATAAAATGAGGTCATCGCAAGGTCAGACATAGCAATGTTGATACTAAAATCCCCTTGCCCTTCATTATCTTTTTTCGCTAATTCAATGACTTTCCTAATAATCATAAGAGTCAAAGAGTAATGAATATGTGGGGTATCACTGAGCAACGACATATAGTTTTCTGGCTCAATATGTCCACGTTTACGCCATACCAGCAAAACTTCGCGAATACACTCTTTGTTATGATTCATACTATGTACAATAGGTTGATAAGCGAGCTCGAAGTTAGCCCCACCATCACGAATATCTCTTTGTAAGTCTTGAAGCATATGGCGTTTACGTAAATTCTTTTGATAATCCTTTTCACTGTGGATGTACAATCCATCCTGGTTCTGAATGGCACGTAAGATCCCATAGCTAATGCGTCTAAACAAACGATCTGGTTTAGCGATATCATAAGCACTGGAAAAGTGTAGCGTCGTTACCGAGTAGTCAAACGGCATTTTCTTACCATTAATAACCATTTGGTTCGGCAATGCAGCCCTCACTTTCTGTTGATGTTCGACCTGAAGCTTGTTGTTCAGGGGAGCATCAGATACAAAGATCATCACGATATATCGATCATCATAGAGTCCAATCAAGCTAGGCTTTAAGTCACCGCTTAATTGACTATGTAGCTTTTGCTTAATCTTCATCGACGTCTGTTGATCAAAATATTGATAGAAATCTCCGTTACGCCCTACGCAGATAACATGAGCGGTGTAGTACACTTCACCTTTTTTGGCCTCAAGGTTCGCCATTTTTTGTTGAATATAATTAATATTAGGAATGTTACTCTCTTCGCATATGAACCGAGCTTGTTCTAATTTATGTTTCTCGCGCTCTAATCGGTTCAGTGCGTAATTATGCTTCTTACTTTGGCGAGCATTGTAGAGAGTCGCGATGATGACAACACCAAGAATAATCGCTGTCACGCCGGTTGTAATTGGAGAAAGTGGGATGGTTTCAATATCCATACGTCATACTCAAGTAAGAAAACAAAAGCAGAACATACCGTTCCAAAGTACTAATATCAATGGACTGGCATGAAACCAAGCGTGTAAACAGTGGCTATCTCGATAAATAATAGAGCATTAACACCATTTATGTGTTAATGAAATCGATTACAAAAACAAATGAATCAAAATGGTTGTTGACCTTAGTATTGTTGACATAAATTTACGATTCCTCCCGGCCCTTACTTTGCATAAAAAAACACAAAAGTGAATATTTAGTCACCCAGGCTGTTGAAAATCTGCTAGTAACCGCTTATGGCGAGTCGTCATACGAAAAAAATAGTCATCTCATTAATAACTAAAATGAATATCTAACCAGTTACTCATACCGATAAATCCACGCCACAATAACCCCAACGTGTAAATTTATGTAAATAAAATAGAAAATGTGACCAACATCAACAGTTAAAATGCAGCAAGTTGACTATTGAATAGGACTAAAATTAAAACTAGCCAAAGGTTGGACTGACCACTTTTTGTGATACAGATCTAAATTATAAAATAATCACAATATCATTTATGAGACCAACACCTATAAGATAAAAATCCAACAAAAATATGGTGTTGTGTTTAGTTGAACCCATGCAAAAGTAGCCATCGATACTCCTTAATTTGATTTAGAATGAGCAACGATGAAAGCTGGAATACATTGTTTGTCTATGAGGTCTATTGCCTTGATAACAGCATGCTCCATCACATCAATATAGTACTCCAACAACACGAAATCCGATTTGGTTGTGATTGTTCACGGCTTAGCCAAAGGTGCACCAAGTGGGAACTCACTAGACAGATTGCTCTTCCGTCATCACCTTGAAACAGACGATGTATTAGAACGAGAAGGAAGGTTAGGCAGAGTTGTAATGATATGAACTCCTAATCAGGCAGAGAAGTTGCCGATCACTACAGTAAAAAGTTCTGGGCTAGATGGCTTGGAGAAGTTCCTAAATCTCTAACGACAGATGACACCGGAGTGGCGCAAAATCTTAATGTGCCGAACTATCCTATCGCTGTTGTTGCTGGTACCAAAACCTACCGTTGGACACATAAGTACTTCGATAAAACGAACGATGCTCTCGTCAACGTAGATTCAACAAAAATATCAACGATGGATACTTATTGGGAAGTAAATATCTCTCACCACCAACTAGGATCTGAGCCGAGTGTGATTCACCAAGTCGTTTACTGTCTGATAAATGGTGAATTCAAATCTAAAGATGCTATCGATATTAATCATTACTAATTTCGAATGTACCCGCAGACGAAAAACCAACCCAAAAAAGACTAAATTCAGAGAATATATCAACTGCTAATCGCTATAACATTGCACGCTAAAGTCTGCATGAGAAACGTAGAACCCTCCCTTTTTTGAATATTTATCTTTGGCATTTTCAGCAAAATTTGGTGAAGTTCTAAATACCTTTCAAAAAGCTAGCTTAAAGTAGAAAAATCACGATTCCTGTACTTTAATCAAAAAGATATGTGGATGGTTAGGTTAGGTTTATGGAAAAGAAAATGATTAATAAAAAGGCTCTTGATGACAAGCAGTCAACTAAGTTTAAAACAGATCACAAACCAAGTAAGAGTAAGAAAAAAAATATAAAGCTGTTCTCTATATCTAGGGTTAGAACACTTTTACCTAACAACCCAATGCTAATTCTCCCTTCTTTGCTTTTTAAGCCATCAGACACACAAGCGAGCGCGATACAAGATTTAGTTCCTCATACCAATGACGATTCAAGCGAACCAACGGATATAGATCATTCGCATAAAAAAGTAGAAGCCCTGTCGAATCCCGATAACCTTTCTACATTATCTCGAGAGGAGCATACACAAAGAGATTCGAGTAAAGACAACACCCCTCTTACTTCTTCTCACCACATGTCAACACATAGCCACTCAATGGGTCACAATTTTGGGCACTCTACAAACCAATCTCCAGTAACTATTACTCCTAGTAATCAGGCAACCCAAACACCCCATATCCCCTTCAACCCAACAACTACAAATAATGCACCGGCAAAAGTTAGCAGTGCTACTGTGTCTGTTGATGAAACAGATTCTGCGGTGACAACATCAGGCACTCTTAGCAGTGTTGATGTCGATAACCCAGATAACACCTTCACGCCAGAGTCGATCAAAGGAACTCACGGCGACCTAACCATTAATGCCAATGGGCATTGGGTATTTACCGCCAACAATGCATTCAACCAACTCAATGTCGGCGATAAGGTCGAAGAGACATTTACAGTAACGTCTGTTGATGGCACACCATCGACGATTAAGGTAACTATCAACGGTACCAATGATGCCGCGACCGTCAGTAGTGCAACTGTCTCCGTTAACGAGACTGATAAAGCAATAACAACCTCCGGAACCTTGACCAGTACCGATGTCGACAACCCAGATAACACCTTTACACCAGATTCAATCAATGGAACTCACGGTGACCTAACCATAGATGCCAATGGTCATTGGGTATTTACCGCCAACAACGCATTCAACCAACTCAATGTTGGCGATAAGGTCGAAGATATATTCACGGTAACGTCTGTAGATGGCACACCATCCACCATAAAAGTGACCATTAACGGCACTAACGATGCCGCGACGGTAAGCAGTGCCAGTGTCGCTGTTGATGAAACAAACAAAGCTGTGACAACGTCTGGCACCCTAACCAGTACCGATGTCGATAATCCTGACAACACCTTTGCGCCAGACTCAATAACTGGAACTCACGGCAACCTAACCATTGATGCCAATGGTCATTGGGTGTTTACTGCCAACAGCGCCTTCAACCAACTCAATGTCGGCGACAAAGTCGAAGAGACATTCACGGTGACGTCTGTTGATGGCACACCATCCACCATAAAAGTCACTATCAACGGCACTAACGATGCAGCAACCGTCAGTAGTGCAACTATATCTGTTGATGAAACGGATAAAGCAATCACAACTTCGGGCACCCTAACCAGCACCGATGTAGATAATCCGGATAACGCCTTTACGCCAGATTCAATCACTGGAACTCACGGCAACCTAACCATTGATGCCAATGGTCATTGGGTGTTTACTGCCAACAGCGCCTTCAACCAACTCAATGTCGGCGACAAAGTCGAAGAGACATTCACGGTGACGTCTGTTGATGGCACACCATCCACCATAAAAGTCACTATCAACGGCACTAACGATGCCGCGACGGTAAGCAGTGCAACTGTTGCTGTTGATGAAACGGATAAAGCAATCACAACTTCGGGCACCCTAACCAGCACCGATGTAGATAATCCGGATAACGCCTTTACGCCAGATTCAATCACTGGAACTCATGGCGACCTAATCATCGATGCAAACGGGCATTGGGTCTTCACCGCCAACAGCGCCTTCAACCAACTCAATGTTGGCGATAAGGTCGAAGAGACATTCACAGTAACGTCTGTCGATGGCACTCCATCTACGATCAAGGTAACGATTAACGGCACTAACGATGCAGCCACCGTCAGCAGTGCAGCTGTGGCTATTGATGAAACAAACAAAGCTGTGACAACGTCTGGCACCCTAACCAGTACCGATGTCGATAACGCAGACAACGCCTTTACGCCGGATTCAATCACTGGCGCACACGGTGACCTAACCATTGACGCCAATGGGCATTGGGTATTTACCGCCAACAGCGCCTTCAACCAACTCAATGTCGGCGATAAAGTCAAAGAGACATTCACAGTAACGTCTATTGATGGCACACCATCCACGATCAAGGTGACCATTAACGGCACTAACGATGCCGCAACCGTCAGCAGTGCATCTGTGGCTGTTGATGAAACAGACAAAGCTGTGACAACATCAGGCACCCTAACCAGTACCGATGTCGATAACCCAGATAACACCTTTACGCCAGATTCGATCACAGGTACACACGGCAACCTAACCATTGATGCCAATGGGCGTTGGGTCTTTACTGCCAACAGCGCCTTCAACCAACTCAATGTCGGCGATAAGGTCGAAGAGACATTCACGGTGATGTCTGTTGATGGCACACCGTCCACGATCAAGGTGACCATTAACGGCACTAATGATGTCGCAACCGTCAGCAGTGCAACTGTGGCTATTGATGAAACTGACTCAGCAGTCACCACTTCAGGCACCCTCACTAGCACCGATGTCGATAACGCAGACAACGCCTTTACGCCAGATTCGATCACGGGAACTCATGGTGACTTAACCATCGATGCTAATGGCCATTGGGTATTTACCGCCAACAGCGCCTTCAACCAACTCAATGTCGGCGATAAGGTCGAAGAGACATTCACGGTGACGTCTGTTGATGGCACACCATCGACGATTAAAGTGACCATTAACGGCACTAACGATGCCGCGACCGTCAGCAGCGCATCTGTCGCTGTCGATGAAACAAACAAAGCTGTGACAACGTCTGGCACCCTAACCAGTACCGATATCGATAATCCTGACAACGCCTTTACACCGGATTCAATCACAGGTACACATGGTGATTTAACCATTAATGCCAATGGGCATTGGGTGTTCACTGCCAACAGTGCATTCAACCAGCTCAATGTTGGCGATAAGGTCGAAGAGACATTCACGGTAACGTCTGTTGATGGCACACCTTCCACCATCAAAGTCACTATCAACGGCACCAACGATGCCGCGACGGTAAGCAGCGCAACTGTGGCAGTTAACGAGACTGATAAAGCAGTCACCACTACAGGCACTCTTACCAGCACCGATGTCGATAATCCTGACAACGCCTTTACGCCGGATTCAATAACTGGAACTCACGGTGACCTAACCATTAATGCCAATGGTCATTGGGTATTTACTGCTAACAGTGCCTTCAACCAACTCAATGTCGGCGATAAGGTCGAAGAGACATTTACAGTAACGTCTGTCGATGGCACACCATCGACGATTAAGGTAACTATCAACGGTACCAATGATGCCGCGACGGTAAGCAGTGCCAGTGTCGCTGTTGATGAAACAAACAAAGCTGTGACAACGTCTGGCACCCTAACCAGTACCGATGTCGATAATCCTGACAACACCTTTGCGCCAGACTCAATAACTGGAACTCACGGCAACCTAACCATTGATGCCAATGGTCATTGGGTGTTTACTGCCAACAGCGCCTTCAACCAACTCAATGTCGGCGATAAGGTCGGAGAGACATTCACGGTGACGTCTGTTGATGGCACACCATCGACGATTAAAGTGACCATTAACGGCACTAACGATGCCGCAACCGTCAGCAGTGCAACTGTGGCAGTTAACGAGACTGATAGAGCAATCACAACTTCGGGCACCCTAACCAGTACCGATGTCGACAACCCAGATAACACCTTTACGCCAGATTCGATCACAGGTACTCACGGCGACCTAACCATTGATGCTAATGGGCATTGGGTCTTCACCGCCAACAGCGCCTTCAACCAACTCAATGTTGGCGATAAAGTCGAAGAGACATTCACGGTGAGCTCTGTTGATGGCACACCATCGACGATTAAAGTGATCATCAATGGCACTAACGATGCAGCGACGGTCAGCAGCGCATCTGTCGCTGTCGATGAGACTGATAAAGCAATCACGACTGCAGGCACACTAACCAGTACCGATGTCGACAACCCAGATAACACCTTTACACCAGATTCAATCAATGGAACTCATGGTGACCTAACCATCGATGCCAATGGTCATTGGGTATTTACCGCCAACAACGCATTCAACCAACTCAATGTTGGCGATAAGGTCGAAGAGACATTCACGGTAACGTCTGTTGATGGCACACCTTCCACCATCAAAGTCACTATCAACGGCACCAACGATGCAGCCACCGTCAGCAGTGCAACTATATCCGTTGACGAAACTGACTCAGCGGTGACAACATCAGGCACCCTAACCAGCACCGACGTCGACAACCCAGATAACGCCTTTACACCGGATTCGATAACTGGAACCCACGGCGACCTAACCATTGATGCCAATGGTCATTGGGTATTTACCGCCAACAGCGCATTCAACCAACTCAATGTTGGCGATAAAGTCGAAGAGACATTCACAGTAACGTCTGTCGATGGAACTCCATCCTCGATCAAGGTAACCATTAGCGGTACCAATGACGCCGCGACCGTAAGCAGCGCAACTGTGGCTGTTGATGAAACAGACACAGCAATAACAACCTCTGGCACCCTAACCAGTACCGATGTCGACAACCCAGATAACACCTTTACGCCAGACTCCATCACAGGCACACATGGTGACCTAACCATTGATGCCAATGGACATTGGGTGTTCACCGCCAACAGCGCCTTTAACCAACTCAATGTCGGCGACAAGATCGAAGAGACATTCACGGTGAGCTCTGTTGATGGCACACCATCGACGATTAAAGTGATCATCAATGGCACTAACGATGCAGCGACCGTCAGCAGTGCTACTGTGGCTGTTGATGAAACAGACAAAGCTGTGACAACATCAGGCACCCTAACCAGTACCGATGTCGATAATCCAAATAACGCCTTTACGCCAGATTCAATCAAGGGAGCTAACGGCGACCTAACCATAGATGCCCATGGCCATTGGGTATTTACCGCCAACAGCGCCTTCAACCAACTCAATGTTGGCGATAAGGTCGAAGAAACATTCACGGTGAGCTCTGTTGATGGCACACCATCCACCATAAAAGTGACCATTAACGGTACTAATGACGCGGCGACGGTGAGCAGTGCTACTGTCTCCGTTAACGAGACTGATAAAGCAATCACCACTTCGGGCGTCCTAACCAGTACCGATGTTGATAACCCAGATAACAACTTTACGCCGGATTCGATCACTGGCGCACACGGTAACCTAACCATTGATGCTAATGGCCATTGGGTATTTACCGCCAACAGTGCATTCAACCAACTCAATGTCGGCGATAAGGTCGAAGAGACATTCACGGTGACGTCTGTCGATGGCACACCATCCACGATCAAGGTGACCATTAACGGTACTAATGACGCGGCGACGGTGAGCAGTGCTACTGTCTCCGTTGACGAGACTGATAAAGCAATCACCACTTCAGGCACCCTCAATAGCACCGATGTTGATAATCCAGACAACGCCTTTACGCCGGGTTTGATCATTGGAGCACACGGCAACCTAACCATTGATGCCAATGGGCATTGGGTGTTTACTGCCAACAGCTCATTCAACCAACTCAATGTTGGCGATAAAGTCGAAGAGACATTCACGGTGAGCTCCGTTGATGGCACACCATCGACGATTAACGTGACCATTAACGGTACTAATGATGCAGCGACGGTGAGCAGTGCTACTGTCTCCGTTGACGAGACTGACTCCACAATCACTACTTCGGGCACTCTTACTAGTGTTGATATCGACAACCCAGATAACGCCTTTACACCGGATTCAATAACTGGAACTCACGGGGACCTAACCATTGATGCCAATGGTCATTGGGTATTTACCGCCAACAGCGCCTTCAACCAACTCAATGTCGGCGACAAGGTCGAAGAGACATTCATAGTAACGTCTGTTGATGGCACACCATCCACGATCAAGGTGACCATTAACGGTACTAATGACGCGGCGACGGTGAGCAGTGCTACTGTCTCCGTTAACGAGACTGATAAAGCAATCACCACTTCGGGCGTCCTAACCAGTACCGATGTTGATAACCCAGATAACAACTTTACGCCGGATTCGATCACTGGCGCACACGGCAACCTAACCATTGATGCTAATGGCCATTGGGTATTTACCGCCAACAGTGCATTCAACCAACTCAATGTCGGCGATAAGGTCGAAGAAACTTTCACGGTAACGTCTGTTGATGGCACACCTTCCACCATCAAAGTTACAATCAACGGTACCAACGACCGCCCTACTATCTCAGGAACCTCAAGTGGTGCAGTGATCGAACAAGGTTTGAACACAGCAGGAACCCCCGATGCGACTGGGGATCTAGTAGCAACTGATTTAGATAAGTCCGATACCATTACATGGGCAATCACGCAACCACAAGGCCAGTGGGGAACGCTGTCGATTGATCAGCATGGTCATTGGCACTATCAGCTCGACAACTCAACCGGTGGTGCTGCAGATAAGCTCGCGGCAGGTGAACATCAATCGGAATCATTCTGGATCACCGCTACCGATTCAGCAGGAGCAACAGTCCCTCATAAAATCGTTATCGATGTACAAGGTAGTAACGACAAACCAATTGTCAGTGCGTGGACTCAGCTTCCTGCGGGCAAAGAAGATCAACCCGTAACTATCAAGGCTTCAGACTTAATAACACATGCAAGCGATGTGGATAGAAGCGATGTATTGCACGTGGCAAATCTCCAAGCCACACATGGTAACCTGACTGACAACAAAGACGGCACTTATACCTTCACGCCGGATAAAGATTTCAATGGTGAGATTCGACTCACCTATGATGTAGTTGACGGCCATGGTGGCAGCGTCAGCACTCAGGCTAAGTTCGACCTAACCGCAACTCCAGATAACGCCCTAATCAGTTATGCCGCTACGGATAACCATAAAGGCGGTGTGACTGAAGATAGCTATTACATCGATACCCATGACAACCTCCATTTCAATGGCAAACTGGATATCGTTGACCCTGATAAAGGGGAAGCTCAGTTTGATATTAACTTAGGCCCACAGACCTACCAAGGCATTGGTTATGACACCAAGCTCGGTGGCCATATCTTGATAATGCAGGATGGTCGATACACCTACACCATTCGAGATCATCAGCCATTAGTACAGAACCTGAAACAGGGTGAAACCATCACTGATGAGTGCGTGGTAAAGTCGCAAGATGGCACTCCGTTCACTATAAAAGTGAATATACATGGCACCAATGATGCTCCGACTTTAACCGCTCAGCATCACTCTGTTAACGAGGATGATTCGCTGTTATCAGGGCAGATGGTTGGACAAGACGTCGACCATGGCGCGTCACTGACTTACTCTATAGGTAATTCCGTCGATGGATTAACCTTCAACGCCGACGGTAGCTATAGCTTTGAGCCTTCCCACGCGAGTTATCAATCACTTGCACAAGGTCAAACTCAAACTCTAACTATTCCGGTGACGGTAACCGATGAGCATGGTGCCAGCGCAACACAAAACCTAGAAATTGTGATTACCGGTACTAATGACGCCGCTAAGGTTGCAGGTGTTGACTATGGCGATGTGCATGAAAATCAAGCCGGTCAGAATATGTCACCCGACTATGCGCAACCTGGTACGTCCAAGATTAGTCATGATGCATTAACCACCTCAGGTCAATTATCTATCGTCGATCCTGATACGAATGAAGCAATCTTCGATACCAAGGGCGGAGTTTACTCTTATCATGGCCAATATGGGCATTTATTACTACGTGGTGATGGGCACTGGGAGTATGCTGTTGCGGCGGGCCAAACGGATTGGCAACAGAAAGGTGCTAGTACAACCGTAGGCTCAACCATCGACAAGTTGGGTGCTGGTGAAACTCTAACCGATACCATCACGATACAAACCAAAGATGGCACAACCCATGACATTGTGGTCACCATTCATGGCGACAATGACGCACCTTATGTTTCTGGTGAAGTCCAACTTAATTCAGGCAAAGAAGATTTACCACAAACCCTTACTCAGGCGGATTTGCTCGCCAATAGTATTGATGTTGACCATAACGATATAGGCAAACTCAGTATAGCGAATCTGCATGCCGATCATGGCTCAATCATTGAACACACAAATGGCACATATACCTTCACGCCAGATAAGAACTACAATGGCCAAGTTCACTTCACTTATGATGTGAAAGATGCGCATGGTGGGGTTACTCACACAGGGGCAACGACCTCTTTAGCGGCTGTTAATGATAGTCCTGTCGCCACTCCTGTTATCGATAGCGTAACCGAAGATACAGACTCACATCACGCTGTAGACTTACTTGGAAGTGCAACGGATGTAGATGGCGACCCATTAACCATTAGTCAAATTCAAGTTACTTTTGAAGGACACACTGGACCACTTCCTATTGGTGTTAGTATTGCCCCAGACGGTCATTCTCTGATTATTGACAGTCATAGTTCAGCGTTTCAACATTTAAGTGCAGGGCAAACGTCAGACATTTCCGTGCATTACATGGTAGAAGATAATCATGGAGGGCAAACCCCTGCAACGGCTACCATCACTGTGATCGGGACCGACGATAAAGCCCAACTCCAGTCGTCCACCATTGATATTACAGAAAGCCAAGCGCTGCACACATATAACCATTTAGCAGATATTAAAGGACAGTTTCATCTGGTTGATCCCGATACCGGAGACCACACTCAGTTTGTTGGTAACTTCCATTATGGCGCTCAGAATTATGGCGAGCTGTATGTTTGGCCTGACGGGACCTATACCTACTCCCTGGACTGGGCCAGAAACCATCATGCAAGTGATAGAATCGCAGCTTTAAAACAGGGCGAGACACTTACTGACCAATATCAAGTTCAAACCACCGATGGCCAAACCAAAATCATTACAGTAACAATTCATGGTGAAGACAATAACGCTCGCATCGATATACAAATGCCTCATTTATTACCTGCAAGTCAGCATGTTTATGAAGAACATTTTGTCAATGCAAGTAGTACACACCTTTATGCAGGAGGCCGACTAAAGGTGGTGGACCCTGACCACGATGATGCCTATTTACAGCCTGAAACGATAAACACCGCTCATAACGGTCAATTCAAAATCAATGCGGACGGCGGTTGGAGTTATAAAATTGATAATTCTCTCGATGAAGTACAACACTTAGGGGCTGGCGAATCATACACCGAAACTCATACCGTTCACTCTAAAGATGGTACGGCCAGTCAGTTGTTAACAGTCACCGTACATGGCACCAACGACGCCCCAATTGTCTCGGCAGAAGTAAAGCTAGCCCCAGGTATTGAAGACCACGATATTCGACTCACTACAACCGAACTTCTCCAACATACCACCGATATTGATCATAATGATGTGGGTCATCTCAGCGTTGCCAATTTAGTCGCAGACCACGGTGTCATTATTGACAATAAAGATGGCACCTTTACTTTCCAACCAACCAAAGACTATAACGGCCAAGTTCATTTTAGCTATGATGTCACAGATGCACATGGCGGTGTGACTCATACAGGGGCATCTACCACACTGACTGCTACCCCAGACGGCGCTATCATTTCAGAAGTGACAACTGACCATGTGACTGAAGATGGGGCACATAACAGGCACAATGCCGGCGTTACAACTGAACTCGCTAACGGGCGACTACAAGTTATTGATCCAGACAGCGGTGAAGACAAATTCCAGTACAGCCAATTTGGTGAAACAGCCGTTCACGATCCATTCGGTGGAATGTTACGAATAGACAGTGCGGGTAATTGGGGATATAGCGTCGATAACGCAGCTCTTCAACACCTAGCACAAGGGCAAGTTGAAACGGTGACCTATCGAGTACACAGCTTCGATGGTACTGCTTACGACTTAAATATTGATGTCGTCGGAACCAACGACGCTCCGACTGTCACCAAGGTGATGCTCAGCAACGGCACGGAAGATACACACTATCAAATGCAGGCGAGTCAGTTCGGATTCACCGATGTCGATACAGGCGATACATTACACTCCATCGCGATCACTGACCTGCCACCAGCGGCTCAAGGTAAGTTCGTTCTCGATGGACACGATGTCACCACAGGTCAGAGTATTTCTGCCTCCGATATCGCTAAGCTTCAGTTTGTCCCTGCCCCAGACTTTAACGGTGATGTTCAATTTAAGTTCACGGTTAATGATGGACATGTCGATTCACAAGAAGCAACCAACACTCTGCATATTGACGCGGTTAGTGATGTTGCACAGTTCACTGGCAGCGATACGGGAGATGTTCATGAAGGACATACCTATACAGCGCCAGACGGCTCTATGTCTGGCGGCTACGTCGATGATCGTTCACCAGATCATATGCATGGAAACGTCGGTAAGATATGGAACGATGAGATACACACTGATGGTCACCTAAACATAGTTGACCCGGATTCTGGTGAAAGCCATGCTCAAACAGGCATTTACCAAGGTACACACGGACATGTGATACTTCAGAGTAACGGAGATTGGAGCTACTACGCTTCCATCGGCCAAAACGCAACAGGGAGGAAAATTGATCATCTTGGTCAAGGTGAATCGATAACGGATACTGTGACCGTCAGATCGGCTGATGGTACCACTCACGACATTCATATCACCATTCATGGCGATAATGACCGCCCGTACTGCTCTTCTGAAGTGCAACTCAACAGCGGGAAAGAAGATCTCGCGCAAACCATAACTACAACCGAACTATTAGCCAATACTGTAGACGTTGATGCCAACGATGCAGGTAAGCTCACTATCGCTAATTTGCATGCTGATCACGGTACTATCGTCGACAACCAAGACGGCACATATACCTTCACACCAAATAAGAACTACAACGGCCAAGTTCACTTCACCTATGACGTCAAAGATGCTCATGGTGGGGTTACTCATACTGGCGCGTCTATCACGCTGTTACCGAGTAATGATGCTGCCACATTGCAATCAACACTCGCCTCCAACTTTGTAACTGAAGAGCACCTAAAATCAGGGACGAGCACCAATGAATTATGGTCAGATTGGAAAAACCTTGATATTCAGGATATTGACTCGCCATCCGAAGCGAAAGTTACTCAAATAGAGGTCAATGGTGTTAAGCACACGGTACCAGCAAACTTCGCGATGAACCTTGCAGGTGTCCACGGTACTTTCAACTTCACTCATTCAACCGATGGCCACGATAAATGGAGCTACAGTGCGGACAATAGTCATACTGAAGTTCAATCACTGAGTCATGGCGAATCATTGACTGATACGATCACTTTAATCACCGCGGATGGAACACAGATCCCGCTGACAGCCAAAATCTTAGGCACCGATGATCATGTAATTATTGATACACCTGACGCACTAACGGCCGCATTGGGAACGGCTGTAGAGGACAAGGTTACCTCTATTTCAGGCACCCTACTCGCGCACGATTCCGACAGTAAAGATTCCGTCACCTTTACTGCAGGTAACTCTGTTGGTTCTTACGGCACTCTTCATGTGGATAGTGATGGACAATGGCATTATGACTTAGACCACTCAAAGGCCAATGTTCTGCAGCAAGGTGAAACCAAAGCAGAGGGCTTTGATATCACAGCAACATCTACTGACGGCTCAACTACCACCAAACATGTTGAAGTGTTAGTGCAAGGCAGCAGTGATACGGCAACAATATCTGTTATGTCGAATCCCGATGTACATGAAGACAGCTCTTCAACGCCTGTCGAAATGATATCAGGTAAGCTAAGTGCCCTCGATCCTGACCACGACCAATCTGCATTCTCAACGGATGTGGGTAAACGTCATGATCCATTTAACAGTGGCGTTCACGGTGGTCTTCATATATCCAAAGATGGCTCTTGGACGTATACCGTTAACAACAGTCAAATTCAGCAATTAGCTGCAGGGCAAGAGGAGCATGTCCAATACAACGTGCATACTGTTGGGGGTGATTATCATATTATTGATATTAAGATCGTAGGAACTAACGATATACCAACCGTATCGGCAACTACTCTTGCCCATGGCACGGAAGATACACACTATCAAATGCAGGCGAGTCAGTTCGGTTTCAATGATGTCGACACTGGCGATACGCTTCATTCAATCGCGATCACTGACCTGCCACCAGCGGCTCAAGGTAAGTTCGTTCTCGATGGACACGATGTCACCACAGGTCAGAGTATTTCTGCCTCCGATATCGCCAAGCTTCAGTTTGTCCCTGCCCTAGACTTTAACGGTGACGTTCAGTTTAAATTTACCGTTAATGACGGACATGCCAACTCTGCCGAAGCAACTAACACATTACATATCGATGCGGTTAGCGATGCTGCTACTATCACTGGTATTGACTCTGGATCAGTAACAGAAGATGCGCACTTACAAACATCTGGAAGCCTCACAGTTACAGACCCAGATAGTGGAGAAGCTCATTTTACAGCGACATCAGGTTCAACCCAACTTGGCACCTATACCATAGATGCATCTGGCCATTGGACGTATTCGCTTAATCCTCGTATTCAATCTCTACATCAAGGAGAAACAACTCCCGATGTATTTACTGTGCATAGTGCGGACGGTACAGCGCATGTGATAAAAGTGACGATCACTGGAACCCAGGATGTCCCAGTAATCACTGGGCAAAGTACAGGCACTGTTTACGAAGACGCTCAAACTACTGTTTCTGGAACTCTTAATGCTGATGATAAAGACTATGGACAGAGTGGTTTTTGGGCACAAAGTCATATCGCGAGTGCACATAATTTTGGCGATCTCTCAATTGACCAAAATGGCTACTGGACATTCCACCTTGATTCTACAAATCCAGCAGTAAATGCACTAGGAGAGCATGATACGCTTCAAGAGACGGTGACAGTAAACACTATTGATGGTACGTCAAAAGTAATTCAGATAACCATTCACGGCACCAACGACGCACCGATTCTAGGCGTTAGCCAAACCTCATCGACTACGGGCACATTAACAGAAACAGATGTTGACGTGAGCGATACTCATACATTCTCTGTTGTCCATGCAACGGGGCAATTCGGTTCGCTATCGGTCGACCCAGATTCGGGCGCGTATGTATACACAACCAATGGTTCGGTAGCTGGAATGAGTTATAACACGGCGACACACACATACCACGGCAGCGACGTGTTTGAAGTAAAAGTGAGTGACGGCCATACTGAAGATTCGAAATTCATCACTTTTGATGCCAACGGTCATGTTTCAGTTGTGCCAGGACAATCACCGACCATTTCAACCTCTGTGCCTTCCAATCCACTGGTAACGACCACACAACCAAGTTTACCAACTGGGACAAACACTCCGCCAAATAATGCAGTCACCGTCGATTTAGCAGCGTCTAGTGATTCTGGTACTTCCGATACAGATAACCTCACGCAAGACAGTACACCAACCATCACCGGACACACAGATGTTCCCTTCTCGAAAGTCACGATTTACGATGGTTCAACACCTGTTGGACACGCGGTGTCTGATGCGTCTGGCCAATATAGTGTTTCGACAAGCAGTTTATCAGACGGCGATCATAACCTATCTGCCAAAGCACTAGCCCCTTCCTCAGTGTTACCGGTTACATCTTCGCTTCTTTCTGTTCATATAGATACACAAGTACACATCGGTATTCACACAGATACAATCACTACCGATAATGTAATTAATGCTCAAGAATCAAACGGATCTATTGATATCACGGGATCAGTGTCAGGCGATTTTCATGCCGGCGACATCGTTACATTAAATGTAAATGGGGTGAAGCATACTGGCGCAGTAGATACTAAAGGACATTATTCCATTGCCATACCTGGCAGTGAACTCACTGCCGATGCAGACCAAAAAATTGAAGCATCAATAACGGTAACAGATACCGCTGGGAATAGCGCTCAAGCCACTACGGACGTAGTTTACCACGTCGATACACTGGTTAACCTACCGACAATTACCTTTGAAAACCCTGGACCTGATGGACTCTATAGTAAGGCAGAAATTGCCCAAGGGCACCCAAATACAGTCACAGCAACGATTACGCCTCCTAGTGATGCCAAAATCGGTGAGCACCTGGTTGTCAATGGCCAAGACCACGTGCTCGATGCACACATCTTACAACACGGATTACAAATCGAAGTACTTCCAGGTGAACATGTACAAGCAACCATGACTGACGAACATGGCAATACAGCGGGTAGCCAGGGTGTGGCAGCGAGCGCTATACCAGAGCCAATCATTGTCAGACCGCCATCGGGAAGCCACCACGTATCCGGTACACTTGGTGTGCCACCACTATTACCTTCTTTGACTCCGGTACCAACAACACAGAGCGGCTGGCGAATCCACTTAGCTAACGGGCAATATGTAACAAGCCATCATGGGCAATATGGCACATTAACCATTGACCCTCAAACTGGTGACTTACACTACCAAGAACAGGCTCAAGTGCACACAGGCCCTCATGGCAGCGCTTCAGGTATCGGTCAGCATGAAGACCGATTTGAAATAGCCCTGCAAGGGACAAATCAAGATGAAGTTGTCGCCCATGTAAACATTCAGATACTCAGCCATGGCCCGGGACATAGTGGCAAACTTACGGTTGGGACAGAGGTTGTTGATATGACGATAACTCCTATTGTCCATGCATCTCACCCGGCTCCACCTCCACCACCACCAGTTCAGCATGACGAGCCAGAGATCGCCTCTCACGAGGACTTCACGTTTACAGTAAGTGAAGACACTTCTCTAGATTTATCTCAGCATGCTCATCAGGAGCCAGACCAGAAAACTGATCACCATGGTGCTGCGGCTTATTTGGATGCCCTAGGTATTCAGCCAAATGCATCGCCCAGCACCACGCACGATCAGCCTGCTGACATGGACATAGTGCTTGCACAAGTTGACCAACAACATGCTGCAAATTACGATCAAACGCATTTAGATATGTCGGATGCACTTGAACACCATGATGCCGCCAATAACCACAACCAAGATGATGAGCACCATCATCACAACGACGTAGATGGACTACCAGACATAGATCCAAATAACTAATGGTTGGTGACTAATCATTAATAAAGTAAACAAAAGGGAGCACGCTATGTGCTCCCTTTTTAATGGTTGTGTCTTGTATCATTCTGAACAAAGAACAATTGTGATTCTCGAGTTACCTTTCACCAAATGCAACACTGATGTTGGTGTAGATTGGCTTCCATAGGTATTGGAATACCGACTTCTCGCCCGTCGTGATATCTACCTCTCCCGTCATACCGGGAAGAATGGAAAAGCTTTCAGGGTTATCACGAAAGTATGGCGTTTCCACAGACACCACCACTTCATAATAGATTTCACCTCGTTCACTTTGGCTTGTGGTCGGTGAAATACTTTCAACCTCCCCTTTTAAAGCACCAAAGCGGCTGTAATCAAACGCATCAATCTTGATTCGAGTTGGCTGACCTACGTTTACGAAACCAATATCTCTCGGAGATAAACGAGCTTTAAAATCCGCTTTACCACCGACAGGAACAATCTCAACCACTGTCCCGCCCGGTTGAATAACGCCACCGTTCTGCGTACTTGGTAGGCTTTGCACTAGACCTTGTAGCGGTGACACTAACATGGTGTTCGTCAATTTCGCTTGGCTTGAACGCACTCGTGCATTCAGTGCAGACAGATCTGATACTGCTTTGGAGCGATCATCACTGACTTTTGCTTTGGCTTCTGCAAGCAACTGTTCGATTTTTTGCTCATTGCTGTCCGCCTGCTTAATAAGAACCGACTTCTTACCGCGTGCTTCCTCAATTTTCTGCTCTATGCTCGCCAGCTTCTGACGCATTTCAAGCACACGTAATCGAGAGATGTTCCCGGCTTTAAAGCCTTTTTCCAAGATATTCAGTTCTTGCTTAGTGGCACTTAGTTCTTTTTCGTAGCTAGGTAGAGATTTTTCTACGACACGAAGCTGCTCTGCTATTTGCTCACTGTCCTTTTCCAACACAATGCGTTTTTGATAGTAGAGCCCTTTTTGAGCATTTAGCTGCGCCTTTTGTTGGCTAACGATGTCTGGGAAATCAATTTCAAACTCCCCAAAATTCGGTTCACGATTATCCAATAACGCGTTCATACGTTCGATACTCGCGAGCAAGGTTACTTGTTGTGATTTCAATTCTTCGAGAGCTGTACGCTGGAAGGTAGCGTCAAATTCAACAAGTGGCTGCCCTTTCTCGACTAGTTGACCTTCTTTAACGAGAATTTGCTTTAACTTGCCGCCGATGGCGCTTTGCAATACTTGCTTTTCCCCCTCAGGAATCACCGCGCCCTTTGCTTTAGCGATTTCATCAACTTGAGTAACCACAGACCAAGTGACAAAAGCAATAACACACAAGGCCACTGACCATGTCGCCAGTGCCAATGTTCGAGTTGTATTTTGTGATTCAACAAGCTCACCGTAACGCTTGCCCGTCTCGATAGGTTTTTTAGCCATTAGCGACTCCTTGCTTTGACTCTGCTTTTTCCTGTGGTAACTCTTGCGCGTGTGATAACGGTTGCTCTTGAGACTCTGATGGCTGCTCCAGAGGCCCTGCATAAGCCACAGCACCCTCATCTAACACCACGACTTTATCAGCGAGCTTAATCAAGTCTGGGTCATGCGATGTATAAATCACCGTTGCTTGTCCTTTCTTCGCCATCAAGAACTCACCGAATACACGTTTAGCATTGGGATGGCCATCAGGCACCGGGTTATCCATTAGGAACATTGGGTAGTCGTGCACCAAAGCTTTCGCGTCAATGAGGATCTGAGCGACAGCGCCTGACAATATGTCAAATAAGCTATCTGGCTGTATGCTACTGATAGAGGTATCCAACCCATCTGATAATGTGGCGAACCAGCGCGTACCCCCAACCTTATCAATGGCAGAGATCATTTTCTGCTCTTCAACTTTATGTCCATCGCTCAACCACTCTCGAATACTCAAGGTGAGTAAATCGGGGTAAGCCGCACGAATGAAACACCAGTGTCGATAGAGCTGCGGATCGTATTGAGCAAGGTTTACGCCTTCGAGTTCTACCATGCCGTTTTGAATAGGCTGTAAGCCAGACAACACTTCAATTAATGTCGATTTGCCACTGCCTGAAGGGCCAGTAATCGCCACAATATCGCCTGCTTCAACCTCAAAACTCACCCCATTCAATGCAGGGCGGCTCTGTTTAGGGTAGCGTAAAGTCACTTGATTTAGCTTCAAATTAGGTGCTGCAGTCGGCAATGGATGATGCTGGTAACTGAATTCACGTTCAGACGGCTGAGACAGAATACGATTTACCTGCAGCTTAGATTGATTAAAGCTATTAAAACGCATCGCACTGTTTGCCAGCACCTGCGCAGGCCCAGTTACTTTGGAAATCAACATCATTGATGCAATCAAACCACCGGGCGTCATCACTTGTTCAAAAATAAGTCCAATCCCTAAGCCCATGATAGCCAACGTTGAGCCGACTCCGATAAAGTAATAAATAGAAGTGTATCGACTTTGCAGAACCGATTGATTAAACGTCACCGTAGAGGCAAGCAGATTGGCCTTTTGGAAACGTTGGATCCAATGTTCTGAAAATCCAGCACTGCGAATAAAAGCAAGCTTCGACGAAAGCTCATTCGTCATATTTTGACGATTAGTGCCTGCGACCGTCGATTGCATTGAGCGCTTACTACTCGTACGTATCGAACGCTTAGCTAACAGGTAATACAGAACCAAAGAGACGATTGGAACCAGCACCAACCAGCCACCCAGCACACCTATCGCAAGGACAAAAATGGCAATGAAAGGCAAATCAAACAACGCATTACCGAGTGGTCCTGATAACACACCTGAAATGCGCTCAGACAACATCACTTGGTTTTGTTGACTAGACGAGGCAGTTTGCTGGTTTTGAGCATAGCTATTTCTTAATAGTCGCTGCACAAGGGATTGAGATATCTCGCGGCTGACTCGGTTAGACACAGAAGCAAACACTCGACTGCGCAATGTTCTTAACCAGCCCATCATCACAAACAACAAGGCAGCACCAATGGCAATTCCTTGCAGTTCATGCCCAGCATCGCCACCGATAACATGGTCATAGATCGACATCGTGATAAATGGCACTGCAAGAGCAAATAAATTAGTGATAAAACTGACCAAAAGCAATTTAGGAATGATAGGACGAAAAGCATGTAACCGTTCACCAACCCAATCCGTAGAAGCCTTCTCCAATGGAGCCCCTTCTATCACAATGCAAAACTGAGGAATGCCTGAAACGTCTTCATTGCCATCAACAGCCACAAACTGTTTTGACTCCAAGTGCCCAGAAACCAATTCATTTTCACCAAGAACCAAGAGAACTAATTTGTGATCGCCTACCTCATCTAGGTTAGCAACCAAGCGATATGGCAATGCAAGCCTATCAAACAGGGCAAACATATCATCTATTGATTCAATGCCGTTCTCATCAACCCATTGGCGAGCGAACAGTTGGATATTTGCATTTACTTCCAACGCCTTGAGCACAGAAAGGCTTTCAGTTTCCAGTCGGTTCATCGACTCATATTGACCGTCTGTTCCACCATGGCGATTAGCATCTAAACGATTCATGCAATGACCTCCTGCTGATTAGAACTGTCTTCGGCAATCGAACCGTTTGCTACAGTAATTGTTCGACTCGCGAGTTCGCGAAGTTTTGCATGATAGCTCACCATCAATATGGTGCGCCCTGCCAAGACTTCTTCTTCCAGCACCTTAACAAGGTTACCGAAAGCATTGAGATCGAGCGACGAATCCGGTCTTTCTAGCATGATAACGGGCTTGCCACTCGCTAATTGAGCCGCAATGTTGAGCATCTTAATATTACCCATACTTAACAAAGAAGCACTCGTATGACCAATTTGTGTTTCTAACCCATCGGGTAAACGGGTAATTTCTTTGGTTAACCCCAAACGCACAGCGTAATCATTGGCGCTTTGTGTTCTCTCAGGATCAAAGCCACACAAATTATCCAGAATCGTACCTGCGACTAACTGCCCTTTTACCCCGCAGTAAGCAGTGACTTGAGAGACAGATGCAATGGAAAGGGCTTCGCCATTAATGAGGCACTCACCCGCGGCTAAATCATCAATCCCGGCTATCGAAGACAGCAAGTGACTATTGGTGTGGCGATCTTCACTCTCTAACAGCACCAGTTCGCCTTTATTTAGCCTCACATCTGCACTAATGAGTTCACCATATCTTTCAACAGTGGCTTGCTTGATTTCTAAAGTCTCAAAGTCAGATAAGTTAAGCTCGGAACCTGCAGACTCAGACAGTGATAAGTCTTCTAATTTTCCTATTGCCTGATTAGCACTATGGATTGAATTAAGCTTAATTCGAACCCCAACCAGCGCGCTGAGAGGCGCAACAGCTCTACCCGATAAAATGGAGCATGCTGCTAACCCACCCGTGGTTAATTGACCATCCAATACCCACAAGCTGCCAGTGATCACCAACAAAACAGAAGTCGCGAGTGCAGCGAGCTGAATACATTCTTGAGCAAACGCGTTCTGTTCTTCCTCTTTAGCTTTAGATTGAGAACGAACATTATTAAGTGATTTAAACTGGTTAAAAATTCGAGATTCAACAGCCTGACGCTTAATACCCTGAATAGTTTGACTAAGGAGAATCAAGAAGGCTTTTCTCTCCTGCTCATCTTTAGAAGCTTCTTCACTTAAACTTTTCACGCGGATAGAAGACAGCCAAACAATACCAAGCGTAATGAGCCAAACTGCCAAAGGTATCGCCACTAGCTCACCGCCGATATAAGCCACCAGCCCTAAAAAGATCAATGCAAAAGGCAAATCGATAAAGCCAGAGATTATTCCACCAGAATACCAATCCTTAACTTTGGATACCGACCCTAACCCCTCTTCAATCCCCCCCACTCCTAGCTTACGAAGATGGCCTGATGAAGCAGTCGTCACCCTTTCAACTAAGGTTTGGTAAGTCGCTTTTTCAGTATTGCTGGCGGCCGCAGACAAAAGCCAAGTGCGAACAAAACGTATGAGAGCTTCCATGGCTACGGCTAGTGTCGCCCCTGCTAATAGCAGTGTGGCCGTACCATAACTTTGATTGGGGAGAATACGATCGTAGATCTGGAGAACCGTTAATGGAACGGCTAACGACAACAGATTAATAAGTAAAGAAGGCAGTAAGACTTTTCCTACTACCCCTCTGTTTTTTACTGACGTTTCAGGCATACACAATCCTTATCCATGCTTATGAAATAAGATTGGTACATACTTTCATCTTCTGCAAGGTAACAAGCTGAATTTAATATAGAAAAACTAAGTACAATCACCACTCTATTTGCGGATATATTGCTGAATATCGAACGTATCAATCTGGCTTTCAGCCATAAATTCATCCGCAAAGCGCTTATAAACGCCTGAGGTAAGGAATAACTCAAACAGATCTCGATCTAGATGATTATCTTTAACCATAAAGCTCATAATTCGAATCGATTCAGACAATGACTTGGCTTGCTTATATGGTCGATCCGAGCTTGTTAGTGCTTCAAACACATCTGCGATGGCCATAATTTTAGCCGTAATCGGCATTTCTTCACCTTTGAGCCCCATTGGGTAGCCCGTCCCATCGATTTTTTCATGATGTCCACCAGCGATCTTCGCCACATTACGCATATGTTTGGGGAAAGGAAGGGACTCAAGGATTTGTATCGTTTGAATGATATGGTCATTGATAATGAACCTTTCCTCATTGGTTAAGGTCCCTCGCTGGATCGATAGATTGTACACCTCGCCGATATTAGCTTGGTAAGCTGTAGGCTTGAGAGTAAACCGCTCTTCGTTGGTTGGAAGAAAATCCCATGGAATAAAATGTTCAGGGCGGTCACTTAATAACGGTTCACGGACAGGCAGTTCAATATCTTCTTCATAACGTTGTTTCTCAACCCAAGAAATACCTGCAGTTTTACTTAAGGTTCGAGTCCATGTCTTGTTAGCAATTTCTTCTAGACGTTTGAGCGCTTCATCATCCACAAACTCACTTCCCAGGTTAAGGTTGGCGATAAACTCAAAGTCATCATCAATTTCTGCGTGGCGTTGAGCTAGTTGCTCATGAAATTCATTTGGTAAGTGAGAGATGTTTTGCTTGAGTAAGCCGATTTCACTCTCCCTTTTTAGGACTTCAAAGCGCGTTCGAATTTCATGGATACGATCGTAAATGGTTTCCAGCTTTGTTGCCTTATCAACAACATGTTCTGGGGTCGTTATTTTGCCGCAGTCGTGCAACCAACTGGCCATCTTTAGCTCGTCCCATTGCTTTGAGTTAAGCCTGAAGTGACCAAATACTGCACTTTCAGACTCTTGTGCTGCCTGCGTTAACCACTGTGTAATGATCGGAACTCTTTGACAGTGATTCCCAGTATATGGAGATTTTTTATCTAAAGACCCTGCAAACACCTGAATAAATGATTCTAACAATGCTTTTTGATCATCAAGCATATTGTGTGTCTCGATAGTCACTGAAGTAAAACCTAACAGCGTGTTCAAGTAGTTAGCGTATTGCTCATAATACTCTTCAGCTTTGTCATTCTCATACAATAGACCAAAAGAGCCGATAACTTCTCCTGAGCGAGATGCCAGCGGAATAAAAATCACTTCTCCGTCACCCACTCCATTAGTTTGAAATGTAATACGAGGAAGCTCATCCACACTAAAGACCGTTGGTTTTTTTGCTACGAAAACCTCTTGAATAAATCGGCTCGCATCTGCAACCGGAATGTCCTTAGCTTGTAAATTGTCATTCTCAATGCCTTCCCACCAGACAAACTTCGGGACCAAGGTTTTTTCTTCGACATCCAGTAAGTAAAGTAAGACTCCATTAGCTTCAACAGCATTAGCGGTATCTCGACATACTAAACTAAGCATGTCATCTAGATTTTCTTGTCTAGCAATATTATTAGTTAATGAAATAAACTGCTTAATCGTTTCTTGAGTCGACATTTGAGCGTAGTTAAGATCATGAATCTCCCTGATAAAACTATCTTCCAAGAAAGTATCATCAAATCTAAAACGTTCTATGTCTAACGCTCTTTTTGTTACTCGTTGTATAGGTTTGGATATATAAGTGGATACCAAATAAATGACTGGCAACATAAGAATGAAGATGAGCAGAGACGCGTAAATTGTTTGGTTTTTAACTAACAAACCGCTATCAAACAGATCCGCAGTTTTGGTCGCCATTAGCAAATGAATGTGCTCACTGTTCAAAGGCTTGATTGTCACGACCTTTCCGATCCAGCTCTCTCCTTCAAATTCAAACTTTCCCAGTATCCCTTTATCTTGCTCTCTATTTTCATCAAGTAGCTTTAAAAGCAAATCGCTCTTGAGGTCTGTCTTATTTGGATTATCAGGTTCAGCTACGTTTTGATTAGCAATCATCGCATAAACATCACCTTCATCATTATATAATGCCCTTAAAGATGAATTAGTCATGAGCGTATCTTTCAAAGATGATTGTAGATCCTCCAAGAGCACTCCTGCACTCACAACGGTGCCATCATTACTCTTTCTAAAAACAGTAATGCCAAGTGAGCCTTCCCCTAAAATAGGAGTCGGTTTTGATACCTTATTTGCATCACGGGTTGCCAAGTGTTCCCATTTAGAAATATTGCTTAATAACGGCTCGATATTTAAGTCTTTGACGTATACTTCTCGAAACTCACTATCCAAGCCTTTGGTATAGAGACTGTCACCCATAGTATGTATCAGCAAATACTGAGTGTTTTGATCTACTGTGAATTGCTTGCGAGCCGCTTTCTTGTCAAGGTGAATAACTTTGAATAAATCACCTGATGGATAATGAAAGGAGTAGGAAACGATGTGTGGGAACTGTTCTAGAAGGTAAGTGATCTTTGGCAGCAACTCTTCTCTACCCTCTAGAGTCGCTGCTTGGTTTTTCTCATTATGAGCGAAGGAACTTAAATCGGAAAATGCCGTACTGTAATGACTGTTGAGTTTGTACCGAGTTTCAAGTTCAATACGATCAAACAGTTTGCTGTTAGCTTCTAGTATGAGTGTAGATAAACCTTTATTGGTAACAAAAATCTGAACGCCTGATGCAATAACGACAATCAAAATGATGATTACCGTTAAATGTATGTGTATTGGTAACGCTTTTGTGTTCTGTCTCATTATCGCTTACCCAACTAGATGGTTATCTACATATAAAAACATAGTCTCTAATTTGATTAAGCGTGTAGTTTCTTAGTTACCTTATCTATTGAAACCCAAGCTATTTACAGCTTTTTCGTAAGAAACGAAAGCGATGAATCCAATGGGTAATTTTCTAATACCATTTGGCATTCATAGTGGTGTTTTTCGTAAAACGGCCGTGCTTGAAAGCTTAACGTATCAACCAGCGACGCGGCTATTGTAACGATTAAACCTCTACTAAATCGCGCCTTGCTGGGCCAGTTTGCTAAGAATGTTTCTGGTCTTCTCTCTGAACAAATCTCTCAACAGTCGAACGGTGGGAGTGATAGATTGGCGACTTGGACATACTAGCCAAAGTTCAGTAGGAGTAGGTTTGTAGTCTTTCATAACACTGACCACCCTTCCCGTGAGCAGGTCGTCGGACATATCAAGGCATGATTTAATAGCAACACCTTTACCAGCCACACACCAACGTCTAACCAAATCACCATCATTGGAAGCCCTATTTCCTGTTAGTTTTACCTTATGAGTGGTTTCTTTATGACTAAACTGCCATTCATTCTGAAGCACGTCATGTAACTGATAAAAAAGGGCATTATGGTCTAACAAATCATTGGGTTGCATCGGTGCTTGATGCTCAGCGAGATAATTAGGGCTTGCGCATAGCACTCTAGGAACATCGCAGATCTTAAAACCATACATGTTGGCATCAGTTGGAGAACCATAACGCAGGGCCATATCAACCGAGTCACGATAGAAGTCGATATTACTATCACTAATACTGGACCGAAGTGAGACGTTCGGATATTCCAACAAGAATTCATCCAACCAAGGCGTAATGAGATTTCGTCCTAGGTCCGACGACAATGCGATACGAATTTCACCATCAATAATGCCGAGCTCTTCGTGCATGTTCATTTTCGCTTGCTCAAGCATCTTCAGCGCTTCCTCGCATTGCGGTAAATAACGTTCTCCCACCGCCGATAGCCGTAAGTGGCGTGTCGTACGAACGAAAAGCTCAGCCCCTAACGATGCTTCCACGCGCTTTACTGCCGCGCTGGCCGTTGCTGTTCGCATATCAAGGTTAGTTGCAGCAGCGGTAATACTGCGAAACTCGGCAACTTTCAAAATAACCTTCAAATCCTCTAACAACATCATTAAGCCTCATTCTTTGATTAAGTTGAGTAGGAACACGCTATGAACGCTCAATATTTATAGAATAGAGGATCGTTATTATCAAATATTATTTGATAATTAATCAAATTCGAGGCTGTTTTTAATTGTCAATTACTCACCTAAGATTACGTCATGTTAACGAAGCGCCTCATATGGGAATACCCATTTACCTTCAATAGCGATAAACGACAGCGCGATAAATTAACAAACACTTTTTGATAGTGTTTCAAAAACCGTTAGAAAACCAATGGCGATATATTAGCTACACTCATTGAGCTAACAGATCGCTATGTAACCAATTTTGAGACTCTATAACTTCTTGTTTTATCTAAGTTACCGTCTACTCAGGGCTGAACATACAAAGGAAAATAACATGACTAAATTAACTATTGTTGCAAACATTGTGGCAAATGAAGACAAAATTGACCTAGTGAAAGCTGAGCTACTTAAACTGATTGAGATCACTCGTGCAGAAGAAGGCTGTATCAACTACGACTTGCACCAAGACAATGAAAACCCAGCGCACTTCTTGTTTTACGAGAACTGGGAATCACGCGAGCTGTGGCAAACACATATGAACAACACCCATCTTGCAGAATACATGGCAGCCACTGAGGGCGCAGTCGCGAGCTTTACACTCAATGAAATGACACACATTGCCTAGTTATTAAATTTCTAAGGCACTAGAGCTCAATAGCTCATCGTTTAGGCCCTTTCACAACATATCAAATAAATATACTTGATATTGAATTGGCCAAATTGAGTTGATCACGACTTAAAAATTAGGTTGAAGTCACTCCGCCCAGTCAAAAGGAAGCACCATGACAGCACCAATAAAAATGAAAGCAATAGGGTTTACTCAATCACTTCCGATCACAGACCAAGACAGTCTGTTTGAGTTTGAAACCGATATTCCAGAAGTAAAAGACAACGACCTACTCGTTAAGGTGAGTGCCACTTCTATTAATCCGGCAGATGCCAAAATCCGTATTCGTAATGCCAAAGATAAGACATTAGAGCAACCGAAAGTGCTAGGCTACGACGCTGTCGGTGAAGTTATCGCCAAAGGATCAAACGTTGACGGCTTCGAGGTTGGTGATCGAGTTTACTATGCCGGTGACGTGACACGCATGGGTGCAAATGCGCAATATCAAGCTATTGATTACCGAATCACTTCTCATGCGCCAAAGAGTCTTTCTGATGAGTCTGCTGCGGTGATGCCGTTAGCAACACTCACTGCATGGGAGGCTCTATTTGACCGACTCCGTATTCGCCCAGAAGAGAAAAAATCGATACTGATCATTGGCGGCGCTGGTGGCGTAGGCTCTATTACGATTCAATTAGCAAAACAGCTTACTAACCTGACTGTTATCGCCACAGCCTCAAGACCAGAAACTGAACAATGGGTGCGAGATATGGGCGCAGATCATGTCGTCAATCACCGTAACTTGGTTGAATCCGCTCGTGAACAAGGCATCAAACATGTCGACTACATTTTCAATGTGGCCGATACCAAAGGACACTGGGATGCGATGGTAGAACTTATCGCTCCACAAGGTTTAATCAGCTCAATCGTTGAGTTCGATGGTGGTATCGACTTGTCAGCACTTCAAGGCAAGTCCGCAGGCTTTATTTGGGAGTTAATGTTTACACGCTCACTGTTTGACACGGATGATATCCAAAAGCAGCAAGACATTTTATTCCAAGTAGCAAACTTGATCGATGCTGGCCGCATTAAATCTACACTAACGACAACATTGAATGGCTTTAGTGTTGAAACGCTCAAAGAGGCGCACCAACGTATCGAAAGTAGTGCTTCAATCGGCAAAACTGCGATCAAGTATTAGGGTATTGTAAGTAATAACCAAGCCCCATTCCTCTGCGTTAGAAATGTCCAAATACGCAAAAGAGCCACTCAATTGTGGCTCTTTTGCTTGTCACTAGGTTTACGCTCTGAACTCAGCCTCATAACCACGCCACTACGCCTGACAACATCACTTAAATATAACGTTCGGAGCGACATTTAAGCTAAAGTTCGATAAACAAATCACGCCCGACCTTTTTGACATTTAGCTATCTAAATATTGCCTACCGTCGATGCATTAAATGAAAACATACGCACCTCATCACGTGGGTACCAACCTATATTTTCATAAAACGCTTGTGCATTCAGATTATCGTTGATGACAAACAAGTGGGTTTTAGCAATCCCGATGGATGACAATGCGTCCACTGCGTTTGATATAAGCTTCGCGCCAATCCCCTGACCACGACAAGCCTTCGATACGGCTAAATGTTGGATATACCCACGACGACCGTCAGTTCCCACCAATATCGCCCCAACGATCTCGTCTCCTTGCACAGCAACAAAACTCAGGTTTGGGTTACGCTCGAGATACTTTCCGATATTTTCTTCGGAGTCTGCTTCCCTTAATCGCATACCTTCCGTTTCAGACCAAAGGTTCATGACCTGCTGATAGTCTGAGATTTCCATTTCTCGTAACACGACTTATTTCCTTACTTAAACCTAAACACCTTACAAAAGTGCCAAATATAATGAATCTATAAATGCTTAATCTATTCGCAGTTAAGTTATTCAAACTTAATCATGTGACTCCATCAATCGCACGCTTCTTTAAGCGCTCTATTCTTAGAGATATATGCCATGAGATTTTCGAACGCAATTTTAAAATAAAGCTCGTAGCTTCCTTGCTCTACATATCCTAAATGAGGGGTCGCTGTAACGTTAGGTAGAGAAAGCAGAGGCTCTGTGCTTTTAGTTGCGGGCTCACAATCAAAAACATCGACAGCCGCTCGTTTGCTCGGATTGGATTTGAGTTCGTTAAACAGTGCATCAGGCTCGACAAGCTCTGAACGACTGGTATTCACAAACAAGGAATCTGACTTCATTGTTCTTAGATCTTCAGCCGTAACACACCCTCGCGTTACCTCATTCAAACGTAGATGAAGAGACAGAACATCCACTTCTTGAAAAAAGGCGCGTTTGGATTCAGAGGCCTCAAAGCCATGTGATTTTGCCAAGTCTCGCGAAGCTTGGCTTCCCCATACTACAACTGACATTTCAAACGCTTTTGCATATTGAGCAATTCGTTGCCCTATCTTGCCATACCCCCAAATACCCAGCTTCAGCCCTTTTAAGGTTCGCCCAAGCCCTAAGCTACCTGAGCTTTGCCACTGGTCATTTGCAAGATTTGATGTGTAGCTAGGAATATGTCGACTTGCTGCCATTATTAGTGCCCAACAGAGTTCTGAAGGGGCAACTGGCGAACCGCGACCCTCTAGTACTTTCACTCCGTATTTTTCACAAATCTGCACATCAATATGGTTGCTTACCTTGCCCGTTTGACTGATCACTTCAAGGTTTGGGAGTTTAGATAAGAGCGATTCTGTTATCTGGGTACGTTCTCGAATCAGAACTAGAGCTTGGACATTCGCCAACTTCTCAACCAATTCTTGTTCTGAGTAGGTCTCATTAAAGACAGTGACATCTTGCCCTTCTAGCAAACCAAAACAATCAAGATCTTGAACTGCATTTTGATAATCATCCAATACTGATATTTTCACGGTTTTCTCCTTATCGTTATAATTCTTTTTCTACTAACGCTAGCCACTTAGGGATGTTGTTTTGATAAGACTGTGGGATTCCTAAGACTGGTTGAGATAAGGCCCGAGGTGAGCTGCGACCTGTTCTGCGCAAATACCGATGACAACATCGACACCAGCTTGTTTTAATATTTCAATTCCACGTCCGTTATTTCGAGGATCTGGATCCAACATACCCACGACGACTTTCTTAATACCAAACTGCGCTAATGTACGGGCACAAGCAGGAGTGCGACCTACGAATGAGCATGGCTCTAATGTAACGTAGGCAGTCACACCTTCTGCCGAGCCTTGATAAGCGTTAAGAGCTTCAACTTCGGCATGGTTACCACCCACGGCTTGTGTGTAACCTTCAGCAACAATCTTGTCATTTTTAACTAGAACGCAGCCTACGGGCGGGTTAGGAATACACATCGGCAGGGCTTGCTTAGAAATCTGTAACGCTCTAAGCATGTATGTTTCGTCCATTAGATTCTGCGCCTCTCAGTATTCAAATTGCTCTCGATGAGAGCTAATCTAACACATTGAGTTGTAATTAAAATCTCGACTTTCCCTTTTTAACCAACTTCGAATCGCCATCGAATTATTCATCAAATATCTTTTCTAACCACATCGAGCTTATGTACTCACCGTTCTTCTTTGCATATTCATTAAAGACACCCACTTCTCTAAAACCAAAACGCTTATGTAGCGCTATTGAAGCCTCATTCGGCAAGGCGACACCTGATAAAACCCGATGAACACCATGAGCTTGGATGGCGCTAAATAGTTTCTCATAAAGCTTAGAACCAACCCCTTTCCCCTGAATAAACGGCGCCAGATAAACCGTCACCTCTACAGTTTCATTAAAGGCAGCCATAGCTCTATATGGTTGGGAACAAGCGAACCCTATAAGCTTACCGTTATCGCTCGCCACATAGATTTGATGTCTACTATCTGGCTCAAACTGGGAGAACCACTTCATTCGATTGTCTAATGACAGCGGGGACTCCTCAAAGCGAGCATTAGAATGTTCAATGTAATAATTGAAAATATCCGTAATGCTCGAAACATCAGCTAACTTCCCTGTTCTAATTTCCATTATCACGACTTCTTACTTACTAGTTTATGGTTGCTTATTATAAAATTATGTCCATGGCGAATGTTCTTTACTGCATGAACACAGCCTCTAGCTTGTTCCCGTCAAGATCTCGCACAAACGCCGCATAGTAAGTTTCACCGTATTCAGGTCTAGGGCCAGGCTGTCCTTCACATTGCCCTCCTAGCTCAAGAGCCGTTTGATAGAAACGCATGACTGCGTCTTTGGATGGTGCATTCAATGCGACATGCACACCATTACCCGACGTCGCCCTACCTTCAATTGGATACCCTATCCAAAACTCAAAACGTTCACCGTAAGCGGCGGCGGCATTCTCAATATAATGCGTTCGATTTATAGAGAGAGTCTCAAGAACAGCGTCATAGAAAGAAACCGCTTTTTCGAGGTCAGAAACACCGATAGAGATGTGATTTAAGATCATCGTGAACTACTCCTTTTTTAGGATAGGATACACAACAATACTGTGTATAAAAACAGTACAGGTGAATTATCTGAACTTGGGTTAAAAATCACACCACTCACTGTACAGTACACCCATAATGACAGTGTCCCACCACTGCCCTTTAAAGAAACGATGCTCTTTTAAATGCGCCTCTTTACGCATGCCTAAGCGACGACAAAGGTTTATCGCAGCCAAATTACGACTGATGGTCTCAGAATAAATACGATGAACACCCAATTCCTTAAAACCGAAATCAGCGAGCTTAAATGCCGCTTCTTGAGCTAGCTGACTTCCTTGAGAAGCTCGAGAGAAAGCGCAGCCCATAGAGGCCTGCCGGTCTTGCTCTAATCGCAAACAAACCGTACCTATAAACTCATTGGTGCTCTTTAGTTCAACAGCGAGTTGATAAGCTTGCCTTGGGCTTTCAGTTGACTGCGCCACAAACAGTTCAGTGAGTTGCTTATATTTATTTGGATCACAATCATTTTCATCATAGAAACGTTGATACTTTGCGTCTTGAGACATTGCGACAAAAGCATCTTGATCATCGAGTGTCATGTCTCTCAGAATTAGTCGCTCTGTTTCCAATTTAAACATCTTGCGATTCCTTTGCATTGCCATAAACCACTTTGAGCGATGGCCATAAGACGAGCCAGCTCTTTGCGTATACACGTTGATCAAATAGCGAACGCGGTCTTTTCGGGTTATACGTGATATGTCCATTGAATAGAGATTCAAAACCGAAAGCGGAAACACACTCGTAATCGTTTTTTGCCGTGACTCTAACACCAACAGCGGTCTCTTTTTCAGGCCAATAACTCATGGCATCGAGCGTGCTTTTATAAGGTTGGTCGTTGTTTCTGTGATGCATCAAAGCTTGGTTGCGAACCTGCCAATTAAACTGTGGCATTTGTATATTGAGCCAAGCCTCATGCTTGAAACAGGCATTGGGGTCCAATTCATCATCATCAAAATAGACAACATCAATATCATTCAAAGGCGTTGGCTTAGTCCTGTTATGCAGGGCGTCCCAAACCAAATTTCGTAGAAATCCCGCGGCAATGTAGCACTGAGGCAGTTCTAACCTCTTAACACAATGCAAGGCTTGTACTCTCATTGGGTCTTGTTTCAAAAGGAGAACGATTTTATCCAAATCTTTTTCGTTGTTTAGACTCATAAACCTTTATTAGCGTTTCACCGCTACCACTTAATAGGTGTGCCAAATCTCAGTGTTCGTATCCATGCTCATCACTCAGCGGAAAACTCTTCTAATGCCAATAGCGCAGCAGTGGCTTTATCCTTTTGTACAAAAATATGGTCGTGGTAGTAAGCAGCAATAACGTTAGCGCTGATCCCTTTAGACGCGAGCTTGGATGCAACAGCTGCAGTAAGCCCAACCGCATCCAGACTTGAATGAACGGTTAGGGTGATCTGTTGGTAGATACCTTCAAATGCCAAGCCTGCTTTCTCGGCTCGCGACTTTTCAAGAACCAGAGTCAGCCCTTCTGATTCGATAAATGTGGCTACAGGCTCTAACTTGAGATAATCAACTAAGGCACCAGAAGTCGTGCAGAACACAAACTCTGTTGGCATTAATTCAGGGCTCATAGAGCGCAGAAGTTCATCTAGATCGGTAATTCCTGACATAAATACAATCCTTGTTTCAGTATCGAGTCTAATTAAATTCTTGATTATAAAGAGGAAGAATGTTAATAGCGGGCTCTTCATAAGGATGTACCGCTCGCACAGCATCGAGTGCCGCTTGAACGCGCTCCTTTTTACAACGAACGTCTATGCGAACCTCTTCACCAAAGTTGATCTGGTTTTTTGCTCCCGTGACGGGCTTAGATTGTGAGTTTGGACGCCAAAATCCCGATATTTTCACAATCGAGATGACACTGTCATAGTTGCCCACAACGCCAGCGCCCGCAGAGTTCAGAGCATCACGAATTGCAGTAATCTCTGATTCTGGGGCGTATATTTCAAGTTTGAATTCCATCTTTACTCCATTGATAGACAGTTCAAAGTATCAATCTATTCAGTCTATGAACACCAGCCCGTCGTTATTGTGAGAGTTGAGTAAGTAGATGATCGAGTTCGGCTGTACTCTGAACAACATGCAGTTGTTTACCTTCTGAGATCTGAGACAGCCGAGACATAAACTCATCATTCCAAAACCCTGGGCAAAGTTTAAGCACCTTGTAGCTATTAAGCGTACCTTTGATGACTGAACTGCCATCTGGCCACCCTTCTGGTTTTACGAACAACCCTTTCAGGCAACGTTTAGTCACGAACCAGTAGCTGACAAAATAGGGCAAGTCGATATAAATAAGGGTATCTGCAGACTCTAAGCGCTGGTGGAATGCACCAAGAGGGCCAAGTCCATCGATGATCCAAGCGTCTTCATTCAAGATTTTGTCATGAGCTTGATTAAAGACATCTTTGGGAACTGGCTCACCGTTAGGTTGATAAACGATAGAGTCCAGTTGATGCAACGGTATACCTGCTGACCGGCTTAATGCTTTGCTGAAGGTAGATTTGCCACTACCAGGCTTACCAAAGACGGCGACTTTTTTCATTTGAGTTCCTCCAAGAACACGGCCCGGAAGATAGAAAAAGAAAACCCACCTTACCGGGTGGGTTAGCTTTTCTCAGTACAACAAAATCCCCACCATTCTTATAGAATGATGATAATTCGCTGGTTGAGTGTTGTTCGATTACATTTCATACAGCCAATGTCATATAAATCTTAGTGAGTGTCAATTGAATTTATAAACCCAGGTGATGATTAGTGATTTCAGGCATCGATATTTGGTTCATTTACTCATTCAGCAATCTTGGCCAGTTGGTGTCTGCGTTTGCAATGTTTCCAGCGATATCACCCTGCCAAGTTTGCTGTACAGATTTACTGTAATTTAGATAAAGCTTGCCATCGACGATATTCCAAGCTTGCGGGTCTATTTTTGCGGTATAGCCTTTGCTCACCGCCCAAGCACAGTATCCACCATATTGAGGAGCGTATTGTTCAGGGTCAGCTTTGAATAAATCGAGATGTCGTTGTGATGAGAATCGCCATTCTGCACCATTCCATTCGTAGCGATAGTCGTCGCTACCTTCGACGGCTTTGCTTTGAGTGAAGTACGCAACGGGATCATAGCCTCTGATCGCCTTGCCGAAAAAGTCACTGTATACCGGCTCAAGAGCAAAAGAAGGGGCAGCAATCCCCAACCAAAAGACAAGTGTTAGAACAATTTTGGCAAGATACTTCATAACGTTTCTCCTCATGTTATTTATAAAGAGAGGATAAACGCGGCAAAAATTTCACGATGACCAATCACCAGCCACCAACTAAGAATGCGCTAATCGTTGCTAACCTTTGGCTCAGGTAAAATGGGCGGTGTGCTATCCATATAGGTTAAGAAATTGGCCCAGATTTGATGGGTTCTGTCTTTGGTTAACTCAGTTTTGCAAGAAAGTGCCATAACCCCACGAATAGAGCCATCTCGCCATTGCGTGTAGATAGCATCACAATGAGCAGTCATATACGTCGACCAATCTGCTTGCGATCGCTTAATCGCTTCTACCAAGATTGGATCTTCAGCGTTATGTTCAAAGCTTGCTTGAAGATAAGTCTCCAATTGCTGTTCAGCGGTTTGTAACTCTATCGCTGCACATTGATTGATTTCTAAGGTGTTCAGCGCGTTTTCGCAGTCGATTTCATCTTGTTGAGCGAGCGAAGCTATCGGTAACATCGCCAAGGCAACGAATAACACAGTTTTCATTTGATGTTCCTAGAGTTATTAATTGTAGTGTTTTTCCATGAGCAGCAGATCCCATAACTCGCCATCAAAACTGCGCGTTCCCGATTCACGAGACGTCACCACGAAACCCAAAGATTCGTAACACCTTTTGGCAACGACATTTCGCTCAAACACAGCCAGCGTTAAAACCTGTGCGTTGTATTCGACTCGCGCTTTCTCAATGAGCTGATTGAGCATGATCTTAGCCATCCCCTGCCCACGAAAATCGTTCGACACAAACACGCGACAAATACGATACTGAGAACCGGACACTTTGAACAACTCAACATAGCCCGCTTCCTCTCCATTTGAGATGAAGATAAATGGCAGAACCTCAGCTTTCACGCAATGGTGCTCGAGTTGATCGTGATCTAATGGAAAATCAAAGTTCGGACCGCCCCACTGATAGTTGAGTCGTTCTGAGTCTATCCAATGAATCAGAGTATCGTAGTCTTCCTGTCTAAATTCTCTCAGTTCCATCACTACCGCCTGATTGCTATCGTCTGTTATGTCGGCTAGTTTCCGCTTCGGTTTAGCTGCAGCAGATCCCACTTATTTCCGTACAGGTCCTGAAACACAACCACAGTTCCGTACTCTTCAACTCTAGGCTCTTCGTTAAACGTTACACCTTTGGCTTTCATGGATTCATAGTCACGCCAAAAGTCATTGGTTTGAAGAAACAAAAATACGCGACCACCCGTTTGATTACCGACGGCTTGTGTTTGGGATTCGGTACTCGCTTGAGCAAGCAGAAGGTTGGTGCCGTTAGAATTGGGAGGAGCGACCTGAACCCAGCGTTTACCACCGCCTAAATCGGTATCCTCAACTAGAGTAAATTGAAGTTTCTGAGTATAAAACTCAATAGCATCATCATAGTTTTCGACAACAAGTGCGATGTTTCCGATCTGCTGTTGTACTGCTTTAGTCATGGCGGCCCCTAACGTCAAAACACCGATTCTACATGACTCCCCCCGTGACGAAAGCTCTCAATGCCACTCAAAGCAGAATGATTATGCTTAATTGAAGAGCTAACTGGATGACTAGGTTAGAATCCCATCGGAGATAGCTTGTTGTAGTTTAGCTTCGACGCCTTCCCATATCTTCTCTCCACCAGCTAAGATTCTTTGCTGGTTGAAGTTGAGAACCTTCTCTTTAGGAATATTGTGCTTCTTCCAACCGTAGCCATCGTCATTGATGTTGTGGAGAAGCGGAGGAATGCGGTCGATGGCTTTTGCATATTTTGCATCGGCACTTTCACCAAGTTCAAATTCTTCCCACAGTGCCAAATATTCTTCACCTTGTTGGTTTGGCAGTATATCGAGTACTCGTTTAACGCCTTTCCACTCTTTGTTCTTTTGCTCTGCGGTTTCTGATTCATAAACGATTTTGTCACCGGCGTCGATCTCACCCAGATCGTGAATCAACAGCATTTTGATCACACGGTCGATGTTAATGGTCTCGTCTGCATAATCTTTTAACATCAGAGCACTAATACACACATGCCAACTGTGCTCACCGGAGTTTTCATGCCGCTTCAAGCCAACTGGTCTCGATTTTCTCAATACGCCTTTGAGCTTTTCAATTTCGACCATGAAATCGAGTATTTGAGTAACTTCTTTCAACATCTGACTCCTATCTTGTAGAGAACAAGCCCTATATTCAAAAACTGATCATATTAGCAACCGGTTTACGAGTTACGCCAATGCCGTTCCCTTAACGTAGTAACGATAATATCCAATTAAATTGCTAGAAATGAAAAGGACTTCCATGACGACAGCCGTTGGTGATCCAACCATGTAGTTATGAATAAGCCAAAACGCGGTGCCGATGATCATCAACTCTCGTAAACGACGGTCATCTTTATTAAATGCTGCGACCGTTTGAAACAGAGAACCGAGGCAACTCACAAGACTAACTAACCCCGTATAAGTAATCGATGTAGAGACAATTGAAGCCGCGCAGAACAGATACTTTAACTTTACCGAAGTAGAGAACACACTCACTAAATATCGAACAGTTGCAATGAGCATGAGGCTGGCTGCCGTCCACTGCTCAAGCAAGATAAAATGGCTGGAAATCAGAGTCCCGGCAAAAAAGAGACACGTAACGATCTTTTTCCGTTCTTTGAATTGAAATGACATCAGATCAAAACAGATCGCGATTGCGACTAGAATTTGAGACAAAAGAAATGGTGTCACCCTACACTCCTTGTAAGTAAAAAACCGCTGGTGTAATCAACGCCATTGGGTGCGCTGACTATGGTTATTGACACTACTAGCCATGGTTAAATATCTCAAATATTTATTGCGCAACCCATGCGCTAATGCGTCCGTTATCAATGGTACATAACACCATGCATTCCTCTTTGGTATTCGGCAACATTACTCTATTACCATTAACTCCCCAGATAGAGTTTTTGCCACATGTATCCCAGCCGCCAGTCACAGATATATGGTTACTTAGCAGCACAGGAAATTTATGTGTTGAGGCAATATCAGATAGCAACTTAGAATCTGGTGCAAAGCCCATCTCTGAGATGAGCGCGCTCACCAAATAAACATCTGCGCCCATTGCCTTCGTTCGCGTAGAGTGCAATGGCTCAATAAAATCCGCACAGATAGCAAGCGCGATCTGATTGCCATTGAGTTGGAAATAATAATCTTGATCTCCTCTTGAACAGAATACCTCTTCACCAGAATGGAGATATTGTTTGGAGTAAAACTCAACCTTTCCATCAGGAAAGCAAATTACAGAACCGATCGTAGGCTTTGAAGTTTCAGAGGATTTTAAAGGGCAACCCGCGATCACGATAACATGATGTGTAATGGCTGCTTGCGACAGTTCCTTGAAAGCTGAAGGTGCTGGGTCAAACGCCAATTCAGCAGCAAGCTCAGGCTCGTAACCAGTAAGAGATAACTCAGGAAAGACGACAACGTCTGCATTATGTTGAGAGGATTTTTCAATCGCACTGATGTGATGCTTCAAGTTAGCAGATACGTCGCCCTTCACTACAGGTACCTGCGGCAAGCTAATGGTAATACAACTCTTCACGTTTTCTACTCCATAAACGTTAAGGATTTAGCTATTTAAAGGAGACCGATTGAGTGTCCTTTAAACCTAATCACTCGTAGATCTTCCCTTGATGCTTCAGCCAGCCGTGAGCATGTTGATTCGCTGGGTCTCGATGTGTCCAGTGAATCACACCACCCTTATCGTTCCACTCATACTCGCCGTAAAACTGGACCACATCACCAACTTTTAAATTTGGAATGCGCGGCGCCAAATCGATATTGTGTGCAACGAGCAATGTCTGTCGACTGTCCAAACGCAGTATAAACTTCTGATGTCTAGAACCTATATTGTCGTCAGGAAGCACTCTTGATACTGTTCCTGAACCTTGGATTTGTAGATCACTTTGGTGGTTTTGATACGCTTGCTTAAGTTGGTGGTCATTCGCTTGAACATTAATAGAGCAAACTGCCAATAACGATAACAGTAAAGCTGAAATCCTTTTCATGATGGTCTCTCTTAAATCAATATCGCGGAAGAGTATAGAAATCCGTCAATGAGCTCCAGAATAGGCACTTCACCTTTTGATTTAGCGCACAATGAAATTGCCAAGAGTCATGATTCAGTCAGCATTATTCCAATAACGATAACCGTGGTTGTTAAAAGCAGTTTTGCTTACTCAAATTAACTGCCATCTCATTAACATTGCGGCTTAAGCGCTGGTAGAGTTTTACCGCTTCGGCTTTTGATGTTAGCGTTCCGCATGCAAATAAGTATGCAAGCCCAATATCCTCTTGTTGGTCTGGGTAGTACTTTTTTACAGCTTGGGCACATTGAGATAAATCGATGTACCAACTCTCATCTTTTGCTGCGATAAAATAGTACGCTGCCCTCACTAACTTCTTGCCGAGTATCTTCGCAACCGCTTTGTCGTCCATTTTAGAGAAGCTATCGGCCATTTGTTCCAAGAACGCAGGTAAGTCTCCATTAAGCGCAAAAGCTATCTCTAAGTTGGGCTTATGTTTGACGAAGGAAACCGCTCTGTCGTTACCCCATACACAGCAACAACAGTGTTTAAGCCAGAACTGCCAGTGATAAAGCTCTTGTGGGTTTTGAATGATATTGAGATAACCCGGATCGATATCGATCTTACTGATCTCCGCGTGATTATAGGAAACTGCATTGCTTATCTCTTGGAATATCCGCTCTATTGGTTCTGTAATTGGCGTATTGAGAATAATAGATATATCCAGATCTGAGCGACCTACAACAGCCGTACCTCTTGGAACGCTACCATACAAATAAATTCCATCAATTTGCGCTGGGAGTCGTTGCGTTAGTTGCTGAACCACACTGTCGACGACAGGTTTAAACTCAGGTTGAATCTTATCAACCGAATAATTATTGCGGATAAACCCCAACTCATCGAGCCCATTATCTTCGTTATGCATAAAATCCTTATCATTCAACGACGTGTTCAGTGATATAAACATACGTGCTTCTATTTTGGCTCACCCCAAACTCATTCATCTAATTTATAGCTATAGATCACTGTTTACAAAAGATTATTTCTATAAAGGTTGTCGAACAGAAAAACTAAACATAGAGTTCCCGAACTAAATATAACGGTTATCTATCTAAACTTGTGTTGAACATCTGAATATGAGACGAGCATTGCCGGTAAGTAAGCACACACTCGATGCTTTAAAAGACAAAACGAGTTAGTCATGAATCAAGAAGAAATTGAAGCAATAGAAAACAAAACAGGCGTCATACTTCCCGAGAGCTATAAGCAAGTTATGCTCAACTATCCAAATGAGCTCCTTGGAACAGAAGCCGAGGATTTCGGCCTCCTTCACGACGTCGACGTTATCATAGAGGAAAATATCGATATTCGTACCAACGGATATTTTGGAGAGGCATGGCCAGAACAGTATTTTATAATCGGTCAAAATGGCTTCGGTGACTACTACGTCATAAACCACGAACTCCAAGAGTTTTCTGTGAAATTTGTTTGCCATGAAGAAATGACCGGCTCCACTTACGCAGATAATTTAGCTGATTTTATTCGCAAATATTTAAATGAGATTGAATAAACGTAACAAGAGCACTGGACTCGCGAAAGCGTTAGTCATTTATAACAGTCGTTAACTGCAACAATCATGGAGATATTATGCAAAAAATGAGCTGGAAACTGGCAGATGCGCAGAAGATTGCAGGTGAATTTCCGTACACATTTTATAAACCATCAAAAGAAGTGGTTTCTCAGCTAAAAGTGGGGAATCAAGCCAAACTGATTTTTGAATTTGAGTCTGATGAACTTGAGGCACCGAGCGCTGAAAGAATGTGGGTAGAAATAACCTGTATTAAAAAGGGTGTATTTTCAGGTTATTTAGATAATGATCCCCAATATATCAGAGACTTAAAACATAAAGATCCCATCGAGTTTAGTGACCACCATATCATTGATACAGACCTTAAAGATCCGGTTGTATCAATTGCCGATAAGTACATAAAGCGTTGCTTCGTCACACATAATATTCTCTACGAAGGTCGAAAAGTTGGCTATTTGTATCGTGAAGAAACAGATTACGATGATGATAGCGGGTGGCGTTTTACTGCAGGTGATGAAACCGACGAATACATGGAAGACTCAGATAACTCTTCTTATGTCTCGTTAGGTTCAGTACTTAATCGAGATGATGATTTTCTTCCACTACTAGAGCGTGAAGAAGGCGTTGCCTTTGTAAAAAATGAGTATGGAAAATTCATAGAACTAGATAAGTAATAGGTAATAAACAAGCCGCTCTTACTTGTAAGAACAGTGTCGTTCACCAACTGAAGTTGATGCGATAATACTGTTCTGAAATCTACACCAAAACCAGAAAGCTCCTGAATATCAGGAGCTTTTCGTCATTTGAGTGACCAATAATCTTAGTTAATGTCTTGAACCTTCATCACTAACTCTTCCCAGTTGCGCTGGTTTTCCATATCGTGCTCTAGACCTTGATCGTCTGCAATCTGGAAACGCTTAACGGCTGCTGTCTTACTTGTCGCTTGGTATAACCAGTATGCCTCTGCTTTTAACGCTTCATCAATAGGCTTATCAATTGATTCATACACCATTTGTTTACAAGCATTGATAGATTCCGCAGGGAATTTAGAAATGCGCTGCGCGAGTGCATCAACATAAGGGCCAATTTCGTCTGGTTCTAAAGCCTTGTTAATGGTGCCGTAAGCTTCTGCCTCATCAGCATCAAAATCGCGGGCACTAAGCACAATTTCAAGCGCACGACCTAGACCAACCTGACGTGCCATACGTGATGCGCCACCACCACAAGGTAGAATCCCCATACCGACTTCCATCTGCATGAACTTGAATTTTCCACGGGCAGCGAAGCGCATATCTAGCGCAAGGGCTAGCTCATGACCGCCCCCACGAGCAAATCCTTCTAACTTAGCTATTGTGGCTTGCGGCACTTTACTGATTCGCTCACATACAGACTGTAGGTCGAGAAGCTGAGCTTCTTCACGTGAAACCGCTTCAGTCGACATGTCTTTTAGCAATTCAGTATCGTAGTGGCAAACCCAGACTTCAGGGTTCGCTGATTGGAAAACAACAACTTTAGTGTTGCGGTCACGCTCTAGTCTCATTGCCAGACTATTTAAGTCTGCAAGCATCTCTTGCCCTTGAACATTTACCGTACCGAAATCGAACGTAACGGTTAGAATCCCGTCTTTCTGTTCTGTTGTAAACGTTTGAAATCCTGAATATTTCATAATGTACTCTCCATTGATTGTCTTTAATATGAATGGCAAAAAGTGTGTCACCCAATAAATCCTATGGCGTTATTTCTCACACAACAATCAACAAGAATTACAATCTGTATTAACGATAATTAAATAATTTATTTGTCATTTTAGGCTTAGTATATGAATATCCAAGAGCTAGCCTCAGCCGCTCGCTTCATTGAAATATAAGGATTGTACTGAATGAATTTAGAGCATCTACGGTTGTTTGTGCGAATTGCTTGCACACACAATATCAGTCAAGCAGGTAAGGAATTGGGCTTGTCTGCTCCAGTCGCTAGTATGCACATAAATAAGCTTGAGGAGAGCATAGGGGCTAGGCTGATTCATCGCACGACACGCAAGGTCTCTCTCACAGAGGAAGGGGAAGCGCTTTTACCCTATGCGGAAGAGATCATCAGTGGTGTCGATGCTGCTCAAGCCAATGTAGGAACAGGAAAAGCCTGCCCTAAAGGCACAATTAGAATTACGGCTCCCGCTTCGTTTGGTCGTATGCACTTGATGCCCGCTTTAAAAGGCTTTTTGGCAAAGTATCCGGATCTCTCCGTTGATATACGACTAACAGATTCTATGGTGGATCTGATTGAAGGAGGGTTCGATATTGCAATTCGTAATGCAGATTTAAAAGACTCAACCTTAATTGCAAAAAAGCTCGCCACAGACAAACGAATCATGGTCGCCTCTCCCGACTATATCGCCAAATATGGAACGCCCAAGCACCCATCTGAACTCAAAACCCACCAGTGCATCAATCAAACAGGCCTTGAGTCTTGGGCTTTCGACACTCTGGAAGGCGTGCAACATATTAAGGTCAAAGGCAAGATCAAAGTCGATCACGGAGAGGCTGTGCGAGATGCTGCAATTGATGGAATGGGGATAGCTCAGTGCGCGACTTGGATTGCCTATCAACAGCTACGTGACGGCAGTCTGATCCAGGTATTAGAAGATTACACTCTATTAGACAACTCTGACGTTTGGGCGGTGTATCCAAGTTCCAGACTATTAGCACCGAAAGTGCGGGCCTTTATAGACTACTTCTCTAACTACTATGGGACGCCGCCTTACTGGGATTAAACTCAATTCATACCATTATGCTGTCTATCCGTTTAGCGCAAGCACACCAAATTTGGAACGATGTACAAGGACGCAATTATGTAAAAGTAAGTAAATTAGGACTTAAAAACACATTAGATGTTTGACTCACCAACGTCTTCAATTTACTTTCTGAATCAACGTAATCTTTCAATAACATTAATACGGACGATATGGATTCTGTCACTCAAGCAGCACTAGGCGCAACGGTCGCTGGTGCGATTGCTGGAAAGCACTGTAACGCGAAAGTTCTACTAGCGGGAGCTGCCTTGGGCACACTACCTGATTTAGATGTCATTCTGGATTACGGTGACGCAGTTCAAAACACCATCAAGCACAGAGGCTTTAGCCACTCTTTACTGACTCTTCCACCTTTAGCTTTACTGATTTCATGGTTGTATTGCCTTCGATACTCTGACTCTTTCTGGACACTACGGAGAGTATTCTTTCTAACTGTCAGCGTATTAGTGACGCATACTTTATTGGATGCGATGACTACCTATGGCACTCAGCTAATCTGGCCATTTCAAGGGTATTTCGAGCTTCGCAACGTATTCATTATCGACCCTTTATACACCCTACCCTTGCTACTGGGGATTGGCTTTGCATTGATGTCTAAGCACAAAGGAGGATGATGGTGCCAAAGTGTTGTATTGCTATCCACTCTCTATTTAGGATGGGGCTATGTGTCACAGCAAGTCATCTCTAAACGTGTTGAACAAAACTTACTCGCTCAAAAACTCCCTAACCAACAGGTGCTGATTACTCCGACGGCGTTTAACACCTTGTTATGGCGCGTAGTTGTTATGGACGATGGGCAGTATTGGGAGGGGCTGGCTTCAGTTTTAGATAAAGACAAACACATTGATTTTATCGCTCGTCCACTCGGGCATTGGCCTCTGGAAGAGACACCCAACACATTAAAGGGACTCAACGCATTTTCTCATGGTTACTTAAACTATAGAGTGGAAGAAGACGCCTTAATTGTATCTGACTTACGTTTAGGGATGGCGGATAGCCTATCATTTGAGTTCGTCTTTGCGGAGAAAGACGGCAATGGTGAGTGGAGATTGCTTGAAGCCACTCAACGTTACCCAAGTGAACGAAGCTTGGATTTACTTGCTCCCCTTTGGCAGCGATTAAAAGGCGATCAGAGCATTGATGCTAATTTAAAGACCATGGAAATGAGCTACAACCCGCAGCAATAATTGACTGCCAGTGGTTTGAACTAAAGGTTTTCACCACTGGCTGTTACTAGAAAAGTGACAGCATCACCCTTCCCACTCAGATCGAAGCACACCATATTTCACTGAGTCATAGTATTCGCCCTCAAAGTAGCGCACTTTGCGCAACCTCGCTTCTTGTTGGAAGCCAAGCTTTGACGCAAGCGACATCATTCGTGGGTTACCCGACCATGTAGTTAGACCCACTCTCTCAATCTCTTTGGTCGCAAATAGATAAGAAACCCAGAGTGAGACAGCGAGTGCAGCAATGCCCTGTCCCCAATAATCGGCATCATAAATAACCACGCCAGCCTCGAGCCAACGTGTTTCTTCACACTCCCAATAACAGTTAACGGTTCCAATTGGGATATCGTCTGCAGTAATAAGTTGCAAGTCAGTCCCCTCAAGAAGCCGCTTGAAAAACGATGCTTCAAACTGCTCTAACGTTGGGTGTGAATATGAAAAATAAGGCCCATTGTACTTAGTCCATTCATTGTTAGAGGTAACCAAAGTATGTACCTCAAGCAATTCACTGGATCTAGCAGGTCTTATATTTATACGTTTTTGTTCCACTCTATATCCCTATTCTTTTATCCATTCTATGGAAAGCCCTACCGCCGAGCATAATTGCAATATTCGCGATGTCCATCTTTACTTTAGCCTGATAGCAAACCATAAAAAATGAATAATATATGGATGTGATGATGAGCAAACCAATAGTCGCAAATAACAAACCTATTAAGGTTGAACTGAAGGCTAATCAAGAGTACTACTTTTGTACTTGTGGACGGTCAAAAAGCCAACCTTTCTGTGACGGTTCTCATGCGGGAACTGATTTTAAACCCAAAGCTTTTACAGCCGAAGAGAACGGTGACAGTTATCTCTGCCAATGCAAACACTCCCAAAACCTTCCCTTCTGTGATGGCTCCCATAAGCAATTTTCTGACTCAAATATAGGAACTGAAGGCCCGGGCGTACAAATCCAAGCTGTCGATGCTATGCCAGTAGCGACGGCTACCAAGGTTGAACCTACGGTGGAATTTATTCATCAGTTGGCACGGGAAGGGTTATCTAAGATGGGACATCATGGCCCTATGACTTCCATGGGCGTACCGAGGCACTTACTTCCCCATTGGGACGATATTCAGGTCATGGTCGCTCAAATGGCCACTAAACCACTAATGGAGGACGTTCCTGTTTCCACAGAGTTAGTCATCGGCCCTAAGGCGAAAAAGCCGCTTAGACTCAACATACCCTTGTTCGTATCCGACATGAGTTTTGGCTCACTCTCAGAAGAAGCCAAAGTATCACTGGCCACTGGTGCTGAGCTTGCAGGAACAGGGATTTGCTCTGGCGAAGGAGGCATGCTTCCAGAAGAGCAGGCTGCCAATAGCCGATACTTTTACGAACTAGCCAGTGCTGGGTTTGGATTTGAAGAGTCTAAGTTGAAAAACGTCCAAGCCTTTCACTTCAAAGGAGGACAAGGTGCGAAAACAGGGACTGGAGGGCACTTACCCGGAGCCAAAAACATCGGAAAAATAGCGGAGGTGCGAGGCATTGAAGCTGGTACTTCGGCGATTTCTCCCCCAACATTCAAAGACCTGAATACCGTTGACGACTTTAAAAAGTTTGCCAACCGCGTACGAGAAGTGACTGGTGGAATACCGATTGGTTTTAAGTTAAGCGCCAATCATATTGAAGAAGACATCCAGTTCGCACTTGATGCAACGGCAGACTATATCATTCTTGATGGTCGTGGCGGCGGTACAGGGGCGGCCCCAGAGATGTTTAGAGATCACATTAGTGTGCCCACAATACCAGCCTTGGCGAGAGCTCGAGCGTACTTGGATAAAGCGGGGGCATCAGATCGCGTAACACTCATCATCACTGGTGGCCTTCGCGTACCTATGGACTTTGTTAAAGCTATGGCATTGGGAGCCGATGGCGTCGCGATATCCAACAGTGCAATGCAGTCCATCGGCTGTGTCGCGGCAAGAATGTGTAATACCAATAACTGCCCTGCAGGTATTGCAACCCAAAAAGCCGATTTAAGGCAGCGTCTGAATATAGAAAAGGCTTCTAACCAATTAAAAAACTTCTTCGAAGCATCGGTTGCGCTAATGACGGTGATGGCGAGAGCCTGTGGTCACAATCATCTCAACCAATTTAACCCCAACGACCTCGCGACTTGGAATCGCGAAATGGCTCACCTCTCAGGTATCAAATACTCTGGCTATACCTTAACGGGTCAGTAGGCTAATCGGGCAGTTTCATGCTGCCCGTTATCAATCACAGTTCAGGCACTTAATCGAGGTGTAGAACAGCAGGTTAAGTACACCAGCACAAAGTGCGGCCTTTCCAAATCACGCCAAATACCACCAGCCCTGCCCCAATAATTTGCATTTCTAAAAACGCGAGATCTTTGGTGTACACCTCCATCAAAAGGCCAAACAACATCTGCCCACATACCACCAATACGATCGAATTTGTCGAACCCAATTTCGCCATTACGAAGCTGTTAACTGCGACATACAAAGCTCCTATTGCGCCACCAAGATATAATTCTGGTTCGTTTGGCATAGTGTGCAAAGGGTCTAATAATGAAACCGACACCGTGAACAGCAGTAGCGACAAAAACAGGAAGCCCACAACATGGTTAACTAGGGATGCATGAAACGCGCCGTATCTAGTGGAAAGCTGCCCATTAAAAACCCGGCTCAAAGTGATACAGAAGCCATTTAATATTCCAATTAATACAAAAATCATTGGCCGCCCACCTTACCGTAAATGATCAACAGCGCCCCTGCTGTTACCAGAAAGATAGGAACTAGATTGGCAACCGACAGCCTTACCGTCGGTTGATTGAACAGACCAAAGTGCTCGATGATAAGTGACAATGCGAATTGTCCGATTAACGCCAGAGCTAAAGTTCCAGTGAGGCCAATCTCACTCTGCACCGTTATTGAAGCTAAAACCACGGTAAAAGCACCTGGTATTCCGCCAAACCAATATCGGCTCTTTAACGCGACCTTTTCGGAGGACTTACCACGGCTCCTAAATATCAAATACAGAACACTCGCAACAACGCCGCCGACACCATGAGCAATCCAGGACGCTTGAAAAGCAGAAGTTGTAACGGCCAACTCACTATTCACATTAATCATCAAAGCCAATAACACACCGCTGAACACGGCCAAAAAGCTCAAACTCAATTTCTCTAACATAATCTACCCTCTCAAAGTTGGCATGATTATAATTAGGTAACCAAATGAGTATAATAGTCAGTTAATAACAACTAAGTTGAGTTAAATTCAACAATGAGAGATGTGTTTTCAGCCATACCTATTTTTGTCGCCGTCGTTGAATCCGGCTCTTTTTCTGCAGCAGCTGAGCGCTTGAGTATGACCAAATCCGCAGTCAGCAAACGTATTTCAAGTTTGGAAGATAATCTCGGTACACGTTTATTTCACCGGAGTACGCGCAAACTCACGCTGACGGAAGCCGGAGAGCAATTCTCTGACTATGCGCGCAACTCATTGTTCATCGCTCAACAAGGGATTAATGCAACCACACTCCATCAGGGAAAACCCAAAGGCACACTGAAAATCAATGCCCCAATGACGTTTTCCAGATTACACCTAGTGCCATTGTTAAAAGAGTTTCTCGATCTCTATCCGGACATCAAAGTCATATTGAATATGGATGACAAAATCGTGGATATGATTGAAGGCGGTTACGATGTCGGTATTCGCATTGGTGAGCTCAAAGACTCATCTCTGATTGCCAAAAAGCTGGCTAAATGTGATAGCGTCGTGTGTGCCTCGCCAGAATATCTGACCGAATATGGGATTCCGAAAACACCCTCTGATTTAAGAGATCACAATTGTATCTATTACAGCCTATTCCAAGCGGGTGTTGAGTGGACCTTCTTTCGTGACAACGAGAAGTCAAAAGTAGAGCCGAAAGGTAACTTCGTGGTGAACAACAGTGATGCAATTGGCGAGATGTTGTTACAAGGGCTTGGCATTTGCCAGATGCCAACGTTCATAGTCCGAAAATACCTCGATTCAGGGCAATTAATTGAAGTGCTCGATGAATACAACCTACCTCAACACAACATCTATGCTGTCTACCCTGAACGTCGACATGTCCCAGAAAAAGTCAGAGTTTTTCTCGACTTTGTAGAGAACAGATTGAGCTCGGTCTACTGAAAGCCACGGCAAGCCATGCTATTTCAACACCCAAAATTTCGATAGCTTTTACCTATCAAAAACATAGAAAACGTCCATTTTTCTTAGTTATCGGTACGACATAAACTGTATCCAACAAAACAAAATAACCTAACAAGAACAAGGTATACAAAATGACTAAGAATTTTATTGGACTAGATAACGAACAATCACAACAACTTGCACATGAACTCAATTCACTACTTGCCCACTACCAAGTGTTGTACATGAATGCGCGTGGGTACCATTGGAATATTAAAGGCGAATCTTTCTTTGAACTACACGTGAAATTTGAAGAGATCTACACTGACCTTCAAACCAAAATTGATGAGATCGCAGAACGTATCCTTACGCTAGGTCACACACCCGATCACGCGTTTAGCCGCTACCTTGAAGTAAGTTCAATCAATGAACATCAAAATGCCACTCAAGGTAAAGACTGCGTAACTGGACTTGTAAGTGGCTTCAGCGAGTTATTGGTCAAACAGCGCGATATTCTTGAACAAGCAGGTGACGCATCTGATGAAGGTACAGCAGCTCTTATGGGTGACTACATCCGTGAGCAAGAAAAGCTAATGTGGATGCTTAACGCTTACCTTCAGTGATTCCGTGAAGTCCTACATAACAATAGAAAATTTGCCTGAACCTGAAGGTGATGGGTTAACCACGTAACCAAATCAGCTCAGTCTGAAGGAATGGAATCAACCGGTTAGTTTTGTTTAATATGGCTCCGTCACCATACCTAAAGCTTAGGTGACTTTGATTGAATTGATTAGAATGATTCGCTAAAAAATCCGAGTGTATAACCAACACTCGGATTTATATTTCAATAGACAGATTTATCGAAATTGTAAGGGAATTTAATGCTCTGCACCTAAAACAATCACATAAACATCAGATGAAACACTGCCATGTGTTGTCCACTCACCTAGGCCAAGCGAGTCGTAGCTTTGCTCTTGCAGCAAACTTTTAACTGCAACACCTAGATTGTCATACCTCCAAGACGTCATTGCAATCGTCTCTTTAAGGTTAATAGGCGTGTTATTAGCATCTTTAGCATTGGAAATGACAATATTACCATCCACATAATCCCAAGTGCCAATGCCAACACTTTGTGAGCCCTCTTTCACATTAACGCTACGCTCGCCATTTGGCTGCTCGTAGAAGACGTAGCTTTGGCTTAGATTTTTCAATGTGAAATGTTTCACAGGCTTGTTTAATAGCAGATTAGTAATTACCGATTCGATGTTCGTAACTGTGTTACTCGCCGCTTTACAGTCAGTAATCGCCGATTGATACTGTTCAATGCTAGATAGAGACGTGGGTGTGTCATTTGCCCCCCATGAGTCGTCGTCTATGGTACAAGATTGAACACCTTGATGCTCGATACGCATCGCAAGAGGCGCCATCTTATCCGAAAACGCCGGAGCGAGGTCTGCGCTAATGGTGTAAAACTTACCATTAACTAAGTTATCTTCGCCTGTACCAGAAAGGCTGTTGAATTGAATTGTAGGTTGATTGGTCTCACTATTAACCTCACATCTTGTAGATAGCGCCGTTGCACGGTTTTCATTTGACAGATAGAAGGTCGGGTAGATGCTCATAACATCATCACAGGTTAATGCCGATACAAAGGATACGCTGGCAAATGGCTGGTTATTCAGCGCATTCAGCCCATTTAGCATCACGCTTGTTGCTGGGTCTATATAACCATTATTATGCCACAAGAAGGAGCGGTAAATGGTACCAGATGAGCGCATATTTAGCGTACTTTCCACATGTTTATTGGTAACAAAAAAGTCGCGAAGCCAAACAGTAGCTGCGCCGTTGGTTTGACTAGTTTGTGAAGTACCTTTGATCAGGTAACCTTGACTGAAGTCATACGCTTTAACAATGGAAATATGCTGAACTTCATCTGAAACGCCCTCATTGACCACAACTTTGATGATATCTCCTTCAACACTGTATGTTCCTCCTTCGAGGCTAGGCTCAGAACAAATATAGTCGGTACTAATATCAGAGAAGTAAAGAGCGTTATTTTCAAACTTGATCGAGTGACAGCCTAGCTGCGGATGTTCAGTCGGACCCGAGTTATCAATGGAGTAAAGTACTTTGTTTTCAAGTGGGTGAGTCACCGCAACATCTGATGGCTTGATAGTATAAAAGATATTAACACTGGCTTGGTCTTGGTTAACTGCATCCTGTGCCCACACCACCAAATTAAATTCACCATCAACCGTTGGCGTTCCTTTAATGACCAGCTGACCATTATTAATTGTCGCACTCATTCCTCGGGCATCGGTATCAGCATTTATGGTTAAGGCTGCAACATCTTCGTCAATGAATAAGCCATCTAAACTGAAGGCCTGCTCTGGGAATTCAATCCCTTTGGTAAACTCGATCGCTTTAATGGTTTCCACAAATGTCGCTTTAGTCTCTTCGTCGATACTTGGTGCTAGGTCTTGTGAGGTAAAGGTAACTTTCAGCTCCACCGGGTTGGATCGTGCACCATGAGAATCGATGGCAAAGATATAAAAAGTATAAACCCCTGCTTTATCATGTTTGATATTGGAGAGCACACCTTCATTACTTAGACTCACGCCATTTTGATGTTCAGAGTCGGTGGATACCTTAAGGGTGAATGAGTCACCGCTATCGACGTCCTCAAACGCTAAACCATATTGTGAAGCGAGATCAATACTGGTAGTGCCGCCGACAGAGATTTCAGTTTTGAAGGTAAGGTCTTTAGCACCAACACTCTTCGGTCGGTGGTTAACTGTGATTGGGTCAACACTACCGTCTTCCTTGATGTCACCGACAACTGGGTTAAAACCTTCAAGATCGTCAGCGCTGGTTTTGTCCTTAACTTCCGTTGCCACTTGCTTAACAATTGTCAGTTTAGAGTCAGGGTTGATGTTAGGCTTGTCGTGGTTATCGACCAGTACTTCACCAATCACTTCAAGCTGCTTACTCTTCAATGCATCTTGTGGTGAGTTAGTGGCAGAAAGATAATCACCAAACGCATCATTATGATCGACATGAATTCCACTTTCAACTAACGCATCAACAACGCTTTTTTGCGCCGCAGCTAAGTCTAACGTCGAGTCGTTTTCTAACTTTTCTACCACTAAGTTTGTCAACGGGTTAACAACAACTGCACCCGCTGGCGCCTTCAATGTGAAGGCACTTTCAACAATACCACGGGTCATATCCACCGTCGTACCAGGCGTTGCGGTCACACACAATGGTTTATCTTTATATTGACCATCGACTTTCAATTGGCCTTTTTCATCTGTCACACCAAGATCGGTTTCACAAACGCCATTGTTATTGTTATCTACTCTAACGCTTGCCTTATGCAAATAGCCATCTAAAGCTGTTACTGTAAACTCTGTTACTGGTGTAGGGCTAGATGAATCTGAACCACCACCACAACCTGTAACTAGCGCAGCGGTGACTGCTGCAGCCACCGCTTTCTTATTGTTCAACCAACGTTTTTTCATTTGATCTTGTCCATGATTACATTAAAAGAGTTATTCAATACGATTGTTTGTTATACCCAAACTTAATAAGCAACAATGGTATATGAAACTACACAATATAATTCAAATTTAATATAATGACGATCAATAAATTGACATTTCGCAAATAACTTAACCTACGATAAGTTATTGAGTTATCAATAAAATAAAACGACATGCATGCTTGCAGCTTGTAAGGAAGTATAAAAGCTTTAAAAGGCAGCTATATCCACCACACAGTAAGCTCATGTGGATGCTTAACGCCTACCTTAAGTAACTAACCTAACCTTAGCGCTGTAAAGCTCTTTTCATATTGCCGGCAAAACTTTGCCGAAAATCAACAAAATAATACAAATGAATTGAATTTAAACACTTAAACTCACCCAAATAAGCAACTGAAAGCATAGCACTCATGTTGCATATTGAGAAATAAAATAACCAATAATCTATAAATGCCATGGCTTTAACCGTTCAAAGTAATTATGTAGCAGCAGAAGCACGAAACAGACTCAGAAGTTCTGAACAAGGATTAGCGTCCTCCATTCAAAAGTTGAGCTCTGGGCAAAAGATCAATCAAGCCAAAGATGATTCCGCTGGGTTGCAAATATCCAATCGCCTTAGTACACAAAGTCGTGGGCTCGATGTCTCAATGCGGAATACAAATGATGCAGTATCAATATTGCAGGTTACCGAAGGCGCGATATCAGAATACACATCGAGTATTCAGCAAATAAGAGACCTCGCTCTTCAATCAGTAAATGGCACAAATACCCCAGAAGACATTGAAGCAATTGAGAAAGAAATTCGTTCACTGAGTGACGAGCTACACCGAATCACTCAAACCGGCCATTACGGAGGTTTGAACCTGCTCAATGGTTCGAAAGCAAGCTTACGTTTTCAAATAGGCTCCAAAACAGGTGAAACGATACTTTTCGGGTTACCAAACTTAGAAGCATTAAACGAAGAGCGAATTATTCGAACCACCCCTTCGTCTTACACTGGAGATCCTATCCCTTTAGGTTGGCGTACCGAAAAAGGAGACTACATTGACTTTCTTTTTGTTAAAAATAGTGGGGAGAAAAAAACACGGGTAGAAATCCCTGAAGGACAAAATATTGAAGGTGTAGTCAACTACCTCAACAATCAGTTTGACGAAAAAGTGAGATTTTTCATCACAGATCTTGAAGATGAAGATGGTGTAGAACAAAGCATATTAGGTTATGCCTATGAAAAAGGCTCTGAGTATTCAAATGGAGAAATATTTGGAATATCAGGTGAACACTTTGCAAATTTAACCAAGCCAGATGGCTCTAGAAGTTATTTACTTAAGGGAGGAAACCCATTTGTCGCTTTTGGCTTAGACCGTAGCCTGACTGAGTTGATTCAACATGACTTTGAACACATAGAAGATTATGAACCTAATGAGACAGACTATATTAATGATCGCAATGCTTTGATTTACACGTGTGACCTAATCCTTCATCAAGTTAATAAGCTTCAAGGAAATATCGGGAGTACAAAAATCGGTTAGATAAAGCAATCAATAACTTGTCCAACCAAGAGATCAACATTAATGAAAGCAATAGTCGCATAAAAGACACTGATTTTGCTAAAGAAACAACAAACATGCTCAAAGAGAAAATACGCACAACGTCAACAACTAGCATGCTTGCTCAGGCAAATAACATACCTAAAAGCATCACTTCACTACTAACAAGCTGACGCTAGCTTCCGACCCCAAACAATAAAGTTATCCTATCCCCTAACCCAACATAGAGTCAGGGGCATTCTCATATCTATGTTTTGCTATTAGTACAACAGAGCTAATTAACTCTTTACATTATCAAAACAAGAAAGAACATCTTGCTCAAAGTACGGCTCTTGATTAACCCAGAACATGTAGTCGACCTTCAAAAACTTTTCGGCAAACGAGACCAAACTTGGCACCAAGTTTTCACGTTTATTTTCCAGATCCGTGTTGTTTGTTTTGCCGATGTAATTACCGTCTTGAATAGCGATGCTTAACGGCACCGTGTAACTGCCCTCGTGCATCATCGCAAGTGCGTGGTTTAGTTGTCCCTTACGCTTCGGCATAAGGTCAGGGGCGCCAAGACCAACACCAATTGCCTCACCATATTCGTAAATAGACTTGAGATAACCTTCATCTTCCCAAGGCAACCACTCACCAGGCATAAAATTCGCGTACTGGATGGTAGCAGAATGTTCAAAGCCGACACTCAGTGCATCCATATTCGACTTCAATGCTGATACATAAGCTTCATTACTGAAGTCTGGATATAGGTCACTTGTCACACCGATCGCGGATTCTTGAAGGTTAATACCCTCAATACGACCATCAAATGCCTTACCCAAGGCAATAATCAGTTTCGCGAAGCGCTCATTGACGTCTTTGTTCCATCTTTTTGCTACCCAACCTTCATGTACACCGTCGTCGGTAATCTGCTTAACAACACCACCGTCATACTTTTCAGTGAGTAGGTAGTCTGGAACGCCTTTGAAGGTTGTTGTGAACGTTGCGTCCTGAAGTTGAATAAATAGCTTCTTATTATGTGCCTCAAGATATTTTAGATCCGCCTCGATTAAAGAAAAATCATACTCTCCTTCTACAGGCTCCAACTCGGCCCATGGATACATGATCTGAGCGCCAGCAAAGTTATCGGACTTTAACAATGGATGATTTTTAATGCCGGCTCTGTCTCTCGCAAAGTAAACAAAGTGGCGAATATTGTTCTTTTTAATAGGACAAACCGCACTTTCATGCTTCTTATATTCATTCATATATCTCTCGCTGGGTTTGACCCATTCAGCGTGAGTACTTGCAGCAAAACAAAGAAGTGCAGCTAGCGTTATTTTCTTCATCAATGGTCTCTAATTCAATCATTTAGCGCCATATTAATAGACTAACAGGCACCTATAAACGACGGTATTGTGCCATACATGCCTATGTATATAAGGGCAAATAACAACTTAAATCAGAATAACCGAGACACTGGTTCATACTTTAAAAATACTGTTCTCGAAAACAACAAAAAAGCCAGTAGCGATAACTACTGGCTAAAAGGCAGGGTTTAAATTTAAAAAGCGTTTTAATTCAATTTGCCGCGGCGGCGCTCCAATTCCTCTCGCACCTCGTTGGCTTTTTGTTCAGTGAAGTCGTAGCGATACATCACGATGATCGCTAGCAATGCCGTGCACACTGGAATGAAAATGTCTGACAGTCTCATTAAATTAATAATCTCGACAGCTTCAGGCATATCTAACAGAGCCTCTCCACCAGAAAGTGAGTTTCTGATTTCCTCTAGTCGGCTATAACCGATTGAACTCAACACCCAACCAGACATCAACGTTGCTATCGCTGTACCCAGTTTTACAAACCACCAATAAACGGCACCGAAGACACCTTCACGACGTTCGCCCGTATTCAACTCATCTAAATCACAGACATCAGCCGTCATAGACATCATTAGCGTAAATAGGCCGCCAATACCAAACGCCATCAGCGGTAATGAAACAAACATCATCCAATGAGTACTTGGGTTTAGCGCTTGTTCAAATGCCCACCAGCGTAGCGCATAACCGACGATCGAAATCAGTGTCGCGATAATAAAGGCATTTTTCTTCCCAAACTTTTGCGATAGCTTTGTAATTGCAGGGATAACCAACAAACAAGTACATAAAGAGCTGATGGTACCAAACCAAGCCGGCCACGTTCCTGCTTCACCTTGGTCGCCGTTGAATACGTAAAAAACGATAATGAAGAAAGAGAACTGAGCCACAGTTTGGAAACCGTTAAAAACCAAGAATGTCGCTGCGCATAATTTGACAAATGGTAGACATTTAAAAGTTTGCCAAATCCCTTTGAAAAAATTACCAAAAGTAGCCTTAAATGATGACAGAGACAGCTGCTCAGTCGCTTGGTCAACCAACACACGTTCTTTACAAAAAACTGCGGGAATAACACCAAATACCAAACATAATAGACCAACCCAAATGGCAAGATCACGACTACCAACCGCGGCGGATTCATACAGATTTGGGTTGTAGATCATCACCCAGAACCACGGTGCGATGACCCACGCCAACTGTCCGATCCATTGTGAGACAGCCATAATGCGAGTTCTCTCATGGAAATCCGGACTCATCTCATAACCAAGGGCGACAAGTGGGGTCGCGAAAATCGTATAACCAAGATAAAACAGCAAAGACAGCACGAGGAAGTAAACGAAATTGTATGTCTCACCATTTTCAGGGTAGATTTGCCACATCGTCATAAATGCGACACCTGTAATGATTGCACCCACAAAGATATATGGACGTCGGCGTCCCCAACGTGTCCTAGAGTTGTCGGAAATGTACCCCATCAGTGGGTCAGTAATCGCATCAAAAAGCCGAGGAACCGCTCCTAAGATCCCCACAAGTAGCGGGTCCATGCCTAGCCCCATCACCAATACGATCATAAACACGCCTAATGCTGCAGCAAAAAGCTGATTCGCAAGAGACCCGACACCAAACGCAACCTTTTGGTACAAGGGTACAGTGCCTTCAACCTTCGGTTCAGAGCCCTGGTTTAAACTCACTTGGCTTGCTGGCTGATTCGCTTCACTCATAGTAATACCTTTAATCCATCAATAGGTTTTAGCCCAAGCTACAGACAAAACTTATTATTAAAATTCATAACACAATTTAATGTTTATTGATTGCGTACTGGCCTCGTCAATCTCAGCCAATACGCTAAACACCAAGAGTGTCTTCTCGTTATTGGCTCGTTATTTCATTGTCACAATAAGTTGTGCTACTCGCCCCTCTCGAATAGCTTCAGCATGTTCGCCCTTGACCTCTGTTAACTTGGCGGAGCTGCCATTCAAATAAGTGATTTCGTATTCGGATACCAAGAAGTCATCGTATGTATTGAGACGTGAATGATTCACATACGTCACTTTAGTGTTACCCATGAAAGTAAAAGACACCTGGTTATGTTCATCGAAAAAGTCTGCTGACAGCGCTGGTTTCAAATTGAGCGCCAGCATGTCATCCTCGACGACAAACGGTTTGTCACCAAACATCATCATGGTCCACATATGAAGCATCTCTACCGTAGAGCCTGATAACCTCGCTACAAAACCTTGCCCATGTGTGTTCGGATCAGGATTGCATGTTGGAGCAATAAATGACGAGTTCTCTAGAATGCTTCTTCCGTACACTTCAGGATCCATAAAACAGACCAAATTAGTGCGTATTTCACTGAAATACTGGTCGTACATGCCGGCCTTCAATAAGCCGAGCAAGTACTTATAGTTCATATGTAAGAAATTCGATTCACGTTCAAGCCACCCTTTAGTGAAGGCTCGTGCTCGACCAATTTCCAAGCTCATATCATCTAAGCATTCACTCGTTTTAAACTGACCCAGATCCGCATCGTAGATCTCTGTTGATTTAATGCTGTTGTAATCGAGCAAGTTGCTCTGTGGGTCGTCACTTACTTTCATAAAGCGCGCAGGCGCCTCTAAAAACGCAGGCAATACATGCAACTTAAACGCTTTTACTTTAACAAGAGGAAGTTTGTAGTGACCAATTTTTGGTTTCCCTTCCTCTAAAATATCTTCGTAGTCGGTTACTTCATAATGTAAGAAAGTAGGTAGTACGCCATCACCTAACGACTTCGCCTTATCTAAGCCTAATTCTACTTTCGTGATCATTTGACCAATCAATGCCATAACATCGGAAACATTCAATTGTTCAGAGTTTGATGCCACATTGAACCTTACTGCGTTACGATAATCTTCACGAAGAGATGAGACCTGATCCCAATATTGGAAACCGCTAACGCCGGAGTTAAGAACTGAATGAACTCCAAATACATAGTCGGTAAACTCTGGCGGCAATCGCATTGAGCCAGAAAACTCACGTGCTCCATTTAGGAATTTCAGCAAACGTAAAAGTTCTACGGTCTCCGAAACACCAGATCCAAACAAACCAGGTAAACCATTCATGGCGTCGTTCCAACCAGGTTTGTCAGACTCCATTTCGATACCGATACCTTCGGGGTCCAATGTACAAAACTTGTTGAAGGCCAAAGTAAACAGCTTAGTAAAGAGATTGGTTTTGATGACATCCCCATTTAAGTCAACAGCCCAATTCGAGCCTTTAACATCCATGGCTAGCTGTTCAACTTTCTCCTCATCGTTATGCAGCAAAGAGCCATAACGCCTTACCTTTCCTTCCGAGGTAAGTACTGTTTTTTCATCTCTTGGTAACACCGTCACAGGTGACGAGTAGTACTTATAATCATAGCTATCAAACAGAAATGCTTTCTTAGTTTCCGGATAAACGGCAAGGTAAGACTCAACGAGGTCGAGAATGTAAGTCCAGTGGTCGACCCAAAAACCTTCGCCAAAGCTTGCTTCAATGTTTTGCTCTGAATGCTTCAAAATAGCCGATAGCAACTCCATATCATCTTTTGAAGAGGTGATCTCTTCGTTCGACATCAGGTTAATAATAGTCCCCGGTGTGAATTTGTTACGAAGAACAGATTCCATTACGTCGTGCTTGTTATCGAAGTTCTCTTTAACCAAAGATTTAATATCTACATGGCTGTTAAGCTGAAATGTGGAGCCATTAACTTCCAACGGGTTGTAACCATCAAGCTGAATCAGAGAAGCAAATAGTTTTACGTTGTAATCACCGATTTGAGGGTTAAATAGCGAGTCCACACGACGATTTTGACAAACATCTCGGAAATTTCCGTTTCCCTGAGAGAAGAACTCAGGAGCAACGTTGAAAAAGTTGTAGTCGCGCTCAAGATCGCCATGTTTGCGGGAGAAGACATGATAAACATGATTAGTTTTATTGCCTTCAAAGGTTAGCGGGTAGCCACCTCGTAAAATGTTATCTAAGTAATTTTGCTTGATGTACTGATCGAAAACAGGGTTTGCAGTCTTACAATCTACTTCTTGAACCAACTCATTAATTACAGATGCAGACTCTTGCTCTTTGGCATCAAAGTATTGGCTAGATACCATTTCACTCACTTTGTGGTTGAGCTGTTCTACGTCGTTAACGTGGCCAATGATTGTTCTCAAGACAAAAGTATCATTCGCTTTCAATTCTAGTGAGACAGGTGTGAATCCTACCGGGATCTTATTGGCCGTTATTTGTGGCTTTCGTTGCAGGTCTTCAATACTGTGCTCTTGGAACGAAACAGGCGTAGACATTGAAGTATCGTGACCAAAGATAAGTGCACCATCAACGATTGGGCGAATAATTTGGTCATTAGCAAAAGATAAGTAGAAGTTCCCTTTATCCAGAGTCCCGACTTCCGCACTGTCAGATGTTGTCGAACGCATCTTAAAAAATGGGACATCATTTTCTAAGTTGTAAACGTCCATCCAACTTCTTAATAGATTCGACATCTCTTTAAACAGGGTGTTTGGCGTACCAAAAGGAAGGATTTGAGAAAGCCCATCAATCAGTTCAATATTGCGCGCTGTATCAGTCAGATCTTTAATCTCGACTTTTCTCATCATTGCAGCGAGGTTATCGTTAGGTAAACCAAAATACGTAACGGTCACCTTCATACCAAGCTCTTGATTTACTTCAGATACCTTGAATTGATCACGCTTTATGT